>CANJKM010000032.1 GCA_947474805.1 Caulobacterales bacterium
CTTCGCCCTCTGCAAGGCCGTCTCCTACGGCTGGCGGATGGAGGAGAGCGCCAAGAGCGCGCAGCTGATCGTCGAGGCCGGCAAGGTCCTCTACAAGCGGCTGTCGGCCATGGGCTCGCACGTCATGGGCCTGGGCAAGGCGCTGGAGAGCGCGGTCGGCAAATACAACGCCTTCGTCGGCTCGCTGGAGAGCCAGGTCCTGACCCAGGCCCGCCGATTCGAGGAGTTCGCCGCCGACCACGAGGGCCATGCGCTGGAAAGCCCGCCGCTGGTCGAAACCGGCGTCCGACCCCTGTCCAAGCTGGAGGTCGCGGCCCCCGACGCCTTGACCAAGGGACCGCGCGCTCTTACCTCGGCGTAATGGCCACACGCCGCATTCTCACCGTCGACAACAGCGCCGATCTCTCGGTGCTCAAGCAGCGCTCCCAGACCGTGGAGAGCGTCGATGACGCACTGCGCGCCCTGATGGACGACATGCTGGAGACCATGTACGCGGCGCCCGGCATCGGCCTCGCCGCCGTGCAGATCGGCGAGCTGAAGCGCGTCCTGGTCATGGACCTCGCCCGCGAGCCGGACGAACCGGCGCCGCGTTATTTCGTCAATCCGGAGATCCTTTGGAAGTCCGAGGAGACCCTTCCCTATGAGGAGGGCTGCCTGTCGGTGCCGGAGATTTACGACGAGGTCGAGCGTCCGGCGCGGGTGAAGATCCGCTACCAGACCTATCAGGGCGAGACGGTCGAGGAAGACGCCGAGGGCCTGTTCGCCGTCTGCATCCAGCACGAGATGGACCACCTGGAAGGCGTCCTCTTCATCGACCACCTGTCGCGGCTGAAACGTAGTCGGGCCATCGACAAGGTGAAGAAGGCGGCCAAGGCGGCCTAGGCCTTGCTGACGAAGCTCCGGTCGATGGCCTTGATGCTGGCCGCGCCGGACGCCCGCATGGTGGCGATCAGCTCGTCGCGCAGCTTCTCATGGACGCTCCGCACCCCCTGGGCCCCGCCGAGCGCGAGGGCGTACATGGCCGCCCGGCCGATCGCCACGCAGTCGGCGCCGAGCGCCAGGGCCTTGAAGATATCGCTGCCCCGCCGGATCCCGCTGTCCATGACGATCACGCCCTTGCCGGCCACTGCCTCGGCGATGGGGCCAAGGACGTCGATGGTGGCGTGCACCCCATCCATTTGCCGCCCGCCGTGGTTGGAGACCTGCACCCCGGCGCAGCCGCGCTGGATCGCCTGTTTGGCCAGGGTCGGCGACAGCACGCCCTTCAGCAGCACCGGCAGACCCGAGGCCTTCTGGATGAACTCGACGTCGTCCCAGCCGAGGTTGCGCTTGGATGTTCCCCGTGGGGCGCCCGCGCCGGGCGCGCCGGCTGTGACCCGCGCCGCCGCGGCCTGCAGCGCCGCCTGGGACGCGAAGCCCGAGCGCTGCAGCTCGTCCGAATTACCGGCGCCGAGCGTGTCGATGGTGAAGGTGACGGCGGTATAGCCGGCCGCCTTGGCCCGCTGGAGCAAGGATGTCGCCACCCCCCGGTCGTCGGGCAGATAGAGCTGGAACCACTTGGGGCCTGACGCGGCCGCGATCTGCTCCAGGGTCGCGGTCGAGGCGGTGGAGGCGATCATCAGATGGCCGGCCGCCTTGGTGCCCTCGGCGGTGGCGAGGTCGGCCCTCGTGTGGAACAGCCCTTGGCCGCCGACCGGCGCGGTCATGATCGGGGCTGCGAGCTGGCTGCCCAGGATCGTGGTCTTGGTGTCCGGCGTAGGCGGGTTGCCGGCCAGATAGTGAGGCTCGATGGCGAAGTGGTGAAAGGCCTCGCGGTTCTCTCGCAGGGTCCATTCGTCGGTGTGGCCGCCGGCCAAGAAGGCGTACGGGCCGGGGCCGAGCGCCTTGGCCGCCAGGGGCGCCAGGTCCTCGACGGCCACGAACTTCAGCGCTTGGTCGACGCTGGGGGTAGGCGGAGTCTGGGCGCTGGCGGCCCGGGTTTTGGCCATCACGGCGGCCGCGCCGACGATCGCGCTGCGTCGATCCAAGCTCATCTCATTCCCCCGGCGTCTCTTTTTTTTTCAAATCATGACGGCCTTCCGCCCAAGATGCTAGGGATCGACCATGCGTCTCGCCTTCATGGGAACTCCCGATTTCGCCGCCCGCGCCCTGGCCGAACTGGCCGGGACGCACCACGAGATCGCCGCCGTCTACACCCAGCCCCCGCGCCCGCGCGGCCGCGGCCAGGCGCTTGCGCCCAGCCCCGTCCAGGCCCTGGCCGAAAAGCTCGGGCTCGATGTCCGCACCCCCGTCTCGATGCGCGATCCCGACGCGATCAAGGCCTTCGAGGCGTTGAGCCTCGACGCGGTGGTGGTGGTGGCCTTCGGCCAGATCCTGTCCCAGGCGGTGCTGGACGCGCCGCGCCTGGGCTGTTTCAACCTGCACGGCTCGCTCCTGCCGCGCTGGCGCGGGGCCGCCCCGATCCAGCGGGCGCTGATGGCAGGCGACGCCGAGACCGGGGTCGAGGTGATGCGGATGAGCGTCGGGCTGGACGAGGGACCGGTGCTGCTGACCGCCCGCGTGCCGATCACGCCAAAGGACACCGCCGGCTCTTTGCACGACAAACTGGCCGAGGCCGGCGCGCCGCTGATGGTGCAGGCGCTCGGCCTGATCGAGCGCGGCGAGGCCGTCGAAACGCCCCAGCCGGACGAGGGCGCGACCTACGCCAGGAAGATCAGCCCGGCCGAGGCCCATATCGACTGGAGCCGACCGGCGGCCGAGGTCGATCTGCACATCCGCGGCCTGTCGCCCTTCCCCGGCGCCTGGTTCACCGTTGAGGGCCCGCGCGGCCCGGTGCGGGTCAAGGCCCTGCTGTCGGAGGCTGGCGGCGGTTCGGGTCCCGTGGGCGCGGCGCTGGGCGAACACCTGGTGATCGGCTGCGGCCAGGGCGCGGTCCGGCTCCTGCGGCTGCAGCGCGAGGGGCAGAAGCCTCAGGACGCCGCCGACTTCCTGCGCGGCTTTCCGATCCCGGCCGGAACGGTGCTGGGCTGATGCCCCGCTATCGACTGACGATCGAGTACGACGGCACGGCCTTCTGCGGCTTCCAGGCCCAGGCGCAGGGCGTGCCTTCGGTCCAGGCCTCGATCGAGCGGGCCATCCTGGCCTTCTCCGGCGAGGCTGTGCGGGTCCACGTCGCCGGCCGCACAGACACCGGCGTCCACGCCACCGGCCAGGTCGTGCATTTCGACCTTGAGAAGGCATGGCCCGCCCAGACGGTTCACAACGCCATCAACGCCCACCTGATCCCAGACGCCGTGGCGGTGCTGGACGCCGTGGTCGCCGATCCGGAGTTCCACGCCCGTTTCCAGGCGAGCGAGCGGCGCTACCTCTATCGCATACTCGATCGCCGGGCGCCTGCGGTGCTGGACAGGAACAGGGTCTGGTGGGTGAAGACCCCGCTCGACGCCGCCGCCATGCACGAAGCGGCTCAGGCGATGATCGGCCTGCACGACTTCACCACCTTCCGCGACGTCAATTGCCAGGCCTCTGGCCCGATGCGCACCCTCGACGAGGCGCGGGTCTGGCGCGAGGGCCATGAGGTGCATCTCGTCTTCCGCGCCCGCTCCTTCCTGCACCGCCAGGTCCGCTCGATGACGGGCAGCCTCGCGGAGGTCGGCTCGGGCCGCTGGACCGCGGATCAGTTCAGGGCCGCCTTCGAGGCCAGGGACCGCGCCGCCTGCGGCCAGGTCGCGCCCGCCAGCGGCCTCTACCTCACCGGCGTCGACTATGGGCCTATCGAGCGAAAAGCCTGACGAGGTCGCCGCTGGCCTGGTCGCACAGCACGCCCACCGCGACCGACAGCACCACCATGAGCAGGGCCGGGGCCAGCTCAGGCGTCAGGGCCTCGCGCGCCGCCCGCCAGGTGATGAAGAGCGAAAGGCCGAACAGGACCACCGCCGCCGTCGAGAACACGGCATAGCCTTCGCGCCCGAAAACGGCGGCCAGCGAGGCGAGGGCCAACAGGACGTTGAGGAACAGCGACGCCCAGTTGATCACGACGATGAAGGCCGAGAAGCCGCCCCCGAGTTTCAGCGGCCGGGAGAAGGCGGCGACCACCAGGGGATAGGCGATGGCGTCCATCACGTCAGACAGACCCGAACCCCACAGGGTGACGAAGCCGCCGCCGGGCGTCTGGGTCCTGGCGATCATGGCGGCGGTGAACAGGTAAAACGGCAGTGCCACAAGCTGGGCCAGGAAGGACCGCACAAAGCCCCGCGCCGAGGGGTCGAAGCCCAGGATCCAGTCGGGCTGGTGACGCACGAGCGCCATCAGGCCCCAGGCGGCGTGCGAGGCCTCCCGGCTCAGCGAGGGGGCGGCCTCGTCCTCCCGCATCAGGCTTTGAACGTTTCGAAGTAGCGCTCGATCAGCGCCGCATAGATGCGGGTCAGGTCGTGCACATCCTGAACCGGAACTCGTTCGTCGACCTTGTGCATGGTCGCGCCCACCAAGCCCAGTTCGATCACCGGGCACAGCGCCCGGATGAAGCGGGCGTCCGAGGTGCCGCCGGTGGTCGACAGCACAGGCGAGCGTCCGACCGTCCCCCGCACCGCCTCGGCGACCAACTCCACGAACCGGTCAGGTCGGGTCAGGAAGGCCTCGCCCGAGATCGAGGTCTGCAGCGTCACCTTGCCCTTGAAGCCGATCTCGGCCTCCCGGCACTCGTCGGCGATCCAGGTCACAAGGTCCGCGCCCGAGTGCGACGGGTTGAAGCGGATGTTCAGCCTTCCCTTGGCCAGCGGCGGGATGACATTGGTCGCCGTATTGTCGACCTCCAGCCCGGTGATCTCCAGGTTCGAGGGCTGGAACTCCGGATAGCCGTCGTCGAGCCGATGCGCCGCCAGCTTGTCCATCAGCCGCACCAGCACCGGGATCGGGTTGGCCGCGCGATCCGGATAAGCGACGTGGCCTGCTGCGCCCTCGACCGTGATCCAGGCGTTCAGACTGCCGCGCCGGCCAACCTTGATCATATCGCCGAGCGCCTCGGCCGAGCTCGGCTCGCCAACGATGCAGTGGTCGATGACCTCGCCCTCGGCCTTCAGCGCCTCGACCACACGGACGGTGCCGTGTTCGGCGACGCCCTCCTCGTCTCCCGTAATCAGAAAGGACAGCGAGCCCGGAACCGGTCCCTTCGCCAGCACCTGAGAGACCGCCGCGATCCAGGCCGCGACCCCGCCCTTCATGTCGGCGGCGCCCCGACCGTGCAGCTCGCCGTCCTTCACCTCGCCCGCGAACGGATCGTGCAGCCACTGGGCGGCGTCGCCCGTCGGCACCACATCGGTGTGGCCGGCGAAACAAAGGTTGGGGCTGGCGGTCCCGAGCCGCGCGTAGAGGTTCTCGATCCCCTCGAACGCCATCCGTCGGCACGAAAAGCCCAAGCTGGTGAGCGCGTTCTCGACCACGCCCATGGCGCCCGCATCGGCGGGGGTCACCGAGGGGCGGCGGATCAGGGCCTGGGCGAGGTCTATCGGATCGAGCGGAGCCATCGGTTTGGTTTAGGCCATCCCTAAAACCCCGTCACCCTCGGCTTTATGCCGAGGGTCCGGCTCTCAACCTGGATGCGCTCTGCAGGCTTGACCGCGGCCCCTAGGGGCAAGCCCAAGGGTGACGGAATGGGGAGTGGATGGCGCAGCCGACGCATGATTCAATCCAATCCATGCTCCGTCGCGCCCTTCCCCTGCTTGTTCTGCTCCTAGCCCTGCCGGCGACTGCGGCGGACCCCCGCAAGGTCGAGGCGTTGCGCGGCGAACTTGTCAGGCAAGGTCAGGCCGAGGTCGAGGGCCTGCGCGCCGCCCAAGGCCAGCGCACCCGGCTTCAGGATCTGAACGCGCAGGAGGCGGCGCTGAAGGCGCAGATTCAGGCCAATTCGGCCAGCCTGTCGCGGCTGCTCTCGGCCCTGCAGATGTATCAGCGCAACCCGCCGCCCGCCCTGCTGGTCTCGCCCCGCTCGGCGCGGGACGCGGTCAGGGCCGCCATTCTGATCCGCGCCGCCACCCCGGCGCTGGAGGCGCGCGGCAAGGCTTTCGCCGCCGAGGCGCGCCGCCTGGCCGAAATCCGCCGCAGCACCGCCACCGCCTCCGAAGCCCTGTTCCAGAGCGAGAGCGACGTCGCCGACCGCCGCGCCCGCATCGACGACCTATTGATCGAGAAGAGCGACCTTGAGGGGCCCGCCGCCGCCGATCCGGCCCTGGCCCGGGTCGCCCGCTCTGGCGGGGTAGACGACCTCTTCCGCGCCCTGCCGGGCCGCGCCGGACCTGCCCCCGGTGGGCCGCCGGGCCATATGCTGTCGCCGCTGGAGGGCGATCCCTTCCGCCGTCAGGGGCGGCGCGGCTGGACCTGGAAGGCCGAGGGCGGGGCGACCGTGCTGGCCCCGGCCGCGGCGCGTGTCGATTACGCCGGGCCGCTAAGGGGTTGGGGCGAGGTGGTGATCCTGGGCCTTAGCGGCGATCATCATCTGGTGCTCGCGGGTCTCGCCAGCGCCGATGTCGGCACGGGTTGGCCCGTCGCCGCGGGTGAGCCGGTGGGGCGGATGGCGGAAGCTCAACGCGGCGCAAAGGGCCCGCCCGAGCTCTATCTCGAGATGCGAAAAGGCTCGGAAACTGTGGACCCGGCGCATTGGTTCAGCAAAGCTCCGCCCAAAGGTTGACCTATTCCGTGGTTAGGACGCTAACGAGGCGTTTTGGCCGATAGCCCATTCTTAGGCTTCGTCTATCATCCTCTGAGAAGTTCAATGGCCAAGCCTGTTTCCGAGGTCTCGATGCGTAAGCTTCTTCTGGTAGGCATTTCCACCTTCGCGCTGGGCGCGGGCACGGTCGCTCTGGCTGAGGCCGCGCGGCGCGCGCCCAAGGCCGAGACTTACCGGATGCTCGAGCTCTTTGGCGACGTTCTGGCCACGGTCGAGCAGCAGTATGTGGTCCCCGTCGACGACAAGAAGCTGATTCAGGCCGCCATCGACGGCATGCTGACCTCGCTCGATCCGCACTCGGGCTATCTCGACAACGAAAACTTCGACGACATGCGCGACCAGACGCGCGGCGAATACGGTGGTCTGGGCCTGGTGGTCACCACCGAGGACGGCGCCGTGAAGGTCGTCTCGCCCATGGACGGCACCCCCGCAGGCCGTGCCGGCATCCAGGCCGGCGACTATATCACCGCCATCGACGGCCAGAGCGTGGTCGGCTTGCCCCTGAACGATGCGGTCAAGCAGATGCGCGGCGCGGTCGGCAGCATCATCACCCTCACCATCGCCCGCGAGAAACAGACCCCCTTCCAGGTCAAGCTGACCCGCGAAGTGATCGATGTGAAGTCGGTGACCGCCAAGGTCGAGGGCGATTACGGCTATATCCGCATCGCCAGCTTCGACGAAAAGACCGGCCGCGAGACCCGCGACGCGGTCAGGGACCTGAAGACCAAGCTGCCCAAGATGAAGGGGCTGGTGCTCGACCTGCGCAACAACCCTGGCGGCCTCGTGGACTCAGCCGTGGACGTGGCCTCGGCCTTCCTCGACGGCGGCGAGGTGGTCTCCCAGCGCGGCCGCGATTCCAAGGACATCCAACGCTACAACGCCCGCCCGAACGGCGACCTGATCCGCGGCGTGCCCATGGTGGTGATCGTCAACAACGGTTCGGCCTCGGCCTCCGAGATCGTCGCCGGCGCCTTGAAGGACCGCGAGCGGGCCTCGATCGTCGGCCTGACCAGCTTCGGCAAAGGGTCCGTCCAGACGGTGATCCCGCTGCGCGGCGGCGTCGACGGCGCGCTGAAGCTGACCACGGCCCGCTATTTCACCCCCTCGGGCCAGTCGATCCAGAAGACCGGCATCATCCCCGAGCTGGAAGTCGCCCGCTCTAAGGAAGAGGCCCAACTGGTCGCCGACAGCGCCACCCAGTTCTCGGAAGCCAGCTTCAAGAACGCGCTCGACGCCGAGGAGGGCAAGGCGCGCCTAGCTCCCCACGCCCCGGCCGAAATCCCGCCCGAAGGCTTCGACATCAAGAAGGACGACTTCCAGCTCAACCGCGCGCTGGACGTGTTGAAGACCGGCGGCGTCCAGCAGGCGATCGCCCTGCGCCCGCAGCAGAAGCTGGCCATGGCCACGCCCAAGTTCACCCCCGGCCAGCCGGCCGCCGGCGCCAGCCCGGCCACCGCCGCGCCCCCGGCGGTGACGGTCGCTCCGGCCAAGCCGGCGGCGGCTCCGGCTCCGGCTCCGGCGAAGAAATAGACCCGAGCGCCCCCACGAAGGCGGGGGTCCCGGCTTTTTCCGAGTGCGCTGCGGCGGCCCAAACCTGGGCCCCCGCCTCCTTGGGGATGCTCGGGGAGGGTGTAAATCCGCCCTACCTTCCCTATCTGTGCGCGATGATCGAACTCCCCATCCCCACCGACGACCTCGTCGCCGCCTTCCAGATCGAGGGTGAACTCGCGAGCCAAGGCGCGCGCGGCCGCATCGTGCGGCTCGGTCCCGTGGTCGACGAGATCCTCAAGCGCCACGACTATCCCGAGCCCGTCGCCAATCTGCTCGGCGAGGCCTGCGCGCTCGCCGCCCTCGTGGGCGCCAGCCTGAAGTTCGAGGGCCGGCTGATCGTCCAGGCCCAGGGCGACGGTCCGGTGGCCTATGTGGTGGCTGACTATGACACTTCCGGCTCGCTGCGGGGCTATTGCCGCTTCGACGCTGAGAAGCTGGCCGCCGTCTCGGGCGGGCTCGTCCGGCCGGGCGCGCGCACCCTGCTGGGCGACGGCGTCTTCATCATGACGGTGGACCCGGCCACGGGTAAGGACCGCTACCAGGGCGTCACCTCGATCGAGGGCGAGACCCTGGCCCTCTGCGCCGAACAGTATTTCGCACAAAGCGAGCAGGTGCCGACCAAGGTCCGGCTGGCCGTGGCCGAACTGCAGGATGGCGAGGGCAGCCATTGGCGCGCCGGCGGAGCGGTGATCCAGAACATCGCCGCAGACCAGGCGCGCGGCGACACCGCCGAGGGCTGGGAGCGGGCCCAGGCGCTGTTCGCGACCCTGGGCGACGACGAGCTGGTCGATCCCAACGTGCCGCCCGAGACCCTGCTCTACCGCCTCTTTCACGAGGACGGCGTGCGGATGTTCGAGCCCAAACCGCTCGCCGCCTTCTGCCGCTGCTCGGACGACCGGGTCTGGGGCATGCTCAAGGCCTTCAGCCCCGAGGAGCGGGCCGACATGGTCGAGGACGACGGCCAGATCCGGGTGACCTGCGAATACTGCTCGCGCAGGTTCGAGATCGCCCCGGGGGAATTGGAAGACGCGGACACTTAAATTCCGCTCACCCCGGCGAAAGCCGGGGCCCAGTTCTGTCCAGTGGAGTGCAGGGGGCTCAAGCCTGGGTCCCGGCTTTCGCCGGGATGAGCGGGTTTATGTTAGCCCGCCGCGAACGCCTGACGCAGGCGGTCGAACTGGGACAGCACCGGGTGCGGGGTCTCGTCGGCCGGGGGGTCGAGATACATTCGCCGGTCCAGGTGAGCCACCCGCTCGCACAGCTTCTCGGCCCGTTCGCACAGCTCGATCAGCGGATCGGGCAAGGGCTCGATCGGTGTCTCGGCGTCGGGTTCGGGTGCGCCCGGGGCCTGGGCCGGAGTGAGACGATAACGGTTCTCGCAGGCCTCGGCCGGGCTCATGTCGCCCTCGCGCACGGCGCGCTGCACCAGCAGCCAGGAGGCGACCTGCATCAGACGGGTGGTCAGCCGCATCGAGGCCTTGGCGTAGGCCAGGGCGGCGTTGCGCGACAGCATCTTGGAGTCCTGGCGGCCCGAGCCGTCGAGATAGGCCGCGGTGGCCTCGACCAGTTCCATGCCCTCCTGGAAGGTGCGTTCGAACAGCTCGGATCCGGCGAAGCCGCGCACGATATTGGCGCGGGCCGGGGCCACTGTCGTCGGTTGAAGCTCGTTCATTCGCCCCCCTGCATCGACGGAAGGCCATGCAACCGTCGTGCCAACATCATTGTGCGATCTAGGCTCTGAAGGAAAATATAGCGTCCGCCGCGTCTCGCCCGGCGCGCTTGCGCTCCAGGGCCTTCCGCGTGCGGGCGATTTCACCCTCCATCCGCTCGATCCGCTCTTCCAGATCCACCGCAGAGTAGAGTTCCAGGTCCTCGCGGACCAGTTCGTTCAGGGTGGCCCCGCGTTGGCTGCGGGGGGGAGCCGGCTCCTCGATCATGGCGCTCTCCTCGTCCGAAACAGACGCCCACCGTAACAGATTGAGGACCGTCTTGGGAGGCCCGGCGGGTTTTGCCCAGTTCCACCCGTGACGCGTCCGCCGGCTTAGGCCAAAAAGGGGGCATGTCCATCGGCGTGTTCGATTCCGGCATCGGCGGCCTCAGCGTCCACCGGGCCCTGGTGTCCCGGCTTCCGGAGGCTGATTTCACCTATCTGGCGGATCAGGCCCACGCGCCATACGGCGGCCTCTCGGGCGAGCGCATCGTCGAGCTGACCCGGGCAGGGGCCGAGCGATTGTTCGACCGCGGCGCCAGCCTGGTGGTCCTCGCCTGCAACACCGCCTCGGCCCACGCCCTGCGGCGGTTGCAGCAGACCTGGCTTCCGGACTACCGCGAGGCTATCGGGAGGCCGGTGAACCTGCTTGGCCTGATCGTTCCGACCATCGAGGCCGCCACGGGCGTCGCCTGGGCGGAGGAAGGCGCCTCCGAGAGCGCCGATGTCGTCGGAGTCTTTTCCACGCCGGGCACCACGGCCTCCCGGGTCTATGAGATCGAGACGGCCAAACGGGCGCCCAACCTGCGGCTGGTCTCCCAGCCCTGCCATGATCTGGCGCGGATGATCGAAGCCGGCGCCACGCGCGAGAGCCTGCGGCGCGAAATCGGCGAACAGGTCGAGGCGCTGACCCTCCGGATCGGCCGGCCGCCTGACCGGGCCATACTTGGCTGCACGCACTATGAGCTGGTCGCCGACCTGTTCCGTGAGGCCCTGCCGCCGACCACGGCCCTGATCCATCAGCCGGGCCCGACGGCCGAAGCCCTGGCCCGTTATCTTGAGACCCATCCGGAATATGAGGCGGGCAAGAGCGGCGAGCGCTGCTTCCTGACCACGGGCCGCCCCGGCGAACAGAACGCTCTGGCCGCCGCCTTCTGGGCCGCGCCGCTCAGGTTCGAGGCGGCTTAACCCTTCGCCGCCGCTTCGCCGGCCATCACGCGGCTGACCGCGTTGACCACGGCGGCGATGCGTAGGGCGGTGTGGATGTTGACGGTCGGGACGCCGTCCTTCTTCAGGGTCTGCTCGTGGCTGTCCAGGCAGGCGCCGCAGCCGTTGATCGCCGAGACCGCCGTGCACCACAGCTCGAAGTCGAGCTTCTCGACGCCCGGATTGGCCAGGATATTCATCCGCAGTCGCGCCGGCAGGGTGCGGTACTCCTGATTGTGCATCAGGTGCAGGGCCCGGTAGTAGACGTTGTTCATGCCCATCATGGCGGCGGCGGCCTTGGCGGCCTCGCGCGCCTCGGCCGACAGCACGGCGGAAGCCTCGATCGCCTGCACCACCTGGGGCTGGCCGACCGCATAGGCCGAGGCCAGGAAACAGCCCCACTTCTGCTGGTCGTTCAGCACCGTCTCGCCCGCGAGCGAGCCGAGGTTGAGGCTGAGATCCTTGGCGTAGGCCGGGATGACCTCGCGCAGAGCGTCGAGCGACATGAGCGTATCCTTTGTGGGGAAAATGGGAGCCCGGGCGGGGGACTCACGTGGGGGAGGGAAGGTCCCCCGCCCGGGCCGTCCGCGCTGCCGTCACAGGCGCGGGGGCGTCTCAGGTGGTCTTAGAGGGTGTCGCCGCCGACCGGGCGGTTGCAGGGGCAGAGCTCGTCGGTCTGCAGGGCGTCGAGCACCCGCAGGGTGTCGGCCGGGTTGCGGCCCACATTCAGGTTGGTGACATAGACGTGCTGAACCGTGCCGTCCGGATCGACGATGAAGGTGGCGCGCAGGGAGACGCCTTCCTCTTCGTTCATCACGCCGAGCGCGCGGGTGAAGGCACCGCCCGGATCGGCGAACGACCACATCGGCAGCTTGTCGAGGTCGGGGTGCGACCGGCGCCAGGCCAGCTTGGAGAATTCATTGTCGACCGAACCGCCCAGGACCACGGCGTCGCGGTCGGCGAACTCCTTGTTCAGACGCGCGAATTCGGCGATCTCGGTCGGGCAGACGAAGGTGAAGTCCTTCGGGTAGAAGAAGATGACCTTCCACTTGCCGGGGAAGCTGGCGTTGGTCAGCTTTTCGAACGCGCTGACGCCGCCTTCTTCATGTTCGTTGAAGCCGGGCTTCACGCCGGTGATCTTGAAAGCGGGGATTTTTTCGCCGACGCCGAGCATTGGGTGGTCCTCTTGAATGGGTAACGAGCGTCTGAGATAGGCGGGACGCTCGATCAAATCCAATCGATTGTTTTTGCGCTGAGCATAGGCTGAACCTATATTGGCTCTATCATGCTCCCCACCCTGCGCCAGCTCCAGTACCTCAAGCTCCTGGGCGAGAACGGCTCCTTCAGCCGGGCCGCCGAGGCCGCCCACGTCACCCAGCCGACCCTCTCGGCCGGCGTCCAGGAGTTGGAGCGGATCCTTGGGGCCCCGGTGGTCGACAGGGCCCGCTCGGGGGTGATCCTTACCCCCGTCGGTGAGGAGACCCTGCGTCGGGCCAAGGACATCCTCGCCCGCGCCGAGGACCTGGTGCAGGCCGCCAAGAGCGCCGGCCAGCCGCTGTCGGGTCGCTTCCGGCTCGGGGTGATCCCGACCATCGCGCCCTTCCTCCTGCCGCGCGCCCTGCCGATCCTGCGCGATCGGTTTCCGTCGCTCCGCCTCTTTTTGCGCGAGGACCTGACCTCCAAACTGGTCGCCAGCCTCAAGGCCGGCGCGCTCGACGCCGCCCTGATCGCCCTGCCCTACGACACCGCCGGCCTGGCGACCGCGCGGGTCAAGGACGACGAGCTCCTGGCCGCCATCCCGCCCAACCATCCGATGCTGGCGCAGAGGCTGATCGACCCTGAGGCGCTGGAGGGCGAGGATCTGATCCTCCTGGAGGACGGCCACTGCCTGCGCGAACACGCGCTCGGCGGCTGCAATCTGGAGGCCCCGCGCGGCCACAACGACGAGGGCGCCTTCGCCGCGACCTCGCTCGACACCCTGGTGCAGATGGTCGGCTCGGGCCTCGGCGTCTCTCTGATCCCGGAGATGGCGGTGGCGTCGGGCCTGGCCGAACGGGCCAATGTCGGGGTGCGGCATCTGCGGGCCACCGCGCCCTCGCGAGAGATCGCGGTCGCCTGGCGCGCCGGCTCCAGCCGCGAGACGGAGGCGCGCCTCCTGGCCGAGGCGCTCGCTTCAGCATGATCCGCCTCTATGTTCCGGACGATCTGATCCAGGGCGGCGAGGTCAGGCCGACCAGCGATCAGGCCCGCTACCTCACCCTGGTGATGCGGCGCGGGGTCGGCGACGACCTCCTCCTGTTCAACGGCCGCGACGGCGAATGGCGGGCGGTCGTCTCCGAGGTGACCAAGCGCGGCTGCACCTTGACGGTCGAGAGCCAGACACGCCCCTTCGCTCCCCCACCCGATCTCGAATTGGCCATCGCCCTGGTCAAACGCGCGCGGCTGGAGACCATCGTCGAGAAGGCGGCCGAGCTCGGCTGCCGCCGGGTGCGGCTGATCACCACCCGAAGGACCAACGCCGACCGCGCCAATGTCGAACGACTGCAGGCGATCGCGGTCGAGGCGTCCGAACAGACCGGCCGGCTCGATGTGCCCGAGGTCCTGGCCCCCGTCGCGCTCGACAAACTGCTCGACCGCTGGGACGCGGGCCGCGGCATGGTCTTCTGCGACGAGGCCGGTGACGACCAATTGGCCGAATGGGGCGGGGAGGCGGGCAAGGCCCCCAACGCCCTGCAAGTGCTGGGTTCAAAGGACCCTGCTACGGCGAATGACGTGCGGCAAAATCGCGGCGCGACCGTGTTGATCGGCCCAGAGGGCGGCTTCGATCCCGAGGAGCGGAAGCGGCTGCGCGGCCTGCCCTTCGTGGCCGCCGTCGGCCTTGGCCCGCGCATCCTCCGCGCCGATACGGCCGCGATTTCGGCCCTCACCCTCTGGCAGGCGGCGCAAGGCGATTGGCGCTAGGGTCGGCTTCACAAACTCTTGCGCTTGAGCCTGAAGCCCCTCCGCGCTTATGTGTCGCCGCCGCTGTGGCGGATAGAGGGCCGGCCGAGGGGGCAGGGCTCGCATCGAGAGAGCTGCATGGCCGATTGCGCCACCGACGACCGTCCCTTGGTGCACGCCGATCTGGCCGCCTATCTGGCGTCCGGCTGTAAGCCCGCGTCCGAGTTCCGCATCGGGGCCGAGCACGAGAAGTTCGGCTTTCGCACGGGTTCGCTGACGCCCGTTCCCTATGGGGGCAAGGCCGGCATCGAGGCCCTGCTGAAGGGGCTGATGCGGTTCGGCTGGGAAGGCGTCTATGAGGACAGCGACGCCGGCCAGACCCTGATCGCCCTGTCGCGCGGCATGGCCAATGTCAGCCTCGAGCCCGGCGGCCAGTTCGAGCTCTCGGGCGCTCCGCTCAAGACCATCCATGAGATCAACGCCGAAACCGCCCAGCATCTGGCCGAGGTGCGCGAGGTCGGCGACGAGCTCGGCCTTGGCTTCCTGGCGCTGGGCTTCTCGCCGATCTGGAGCCGCGAGCAGGTCCCGGTGATGCCCAAGGGCCGCTACAAGATCATGCGCGCCTATATGCCCAAAGTGGGCACGCTCGGGCTCGACATGATGTTCCGCACCTGCACGGTGCAGGCCAATCTGGACTTCGCCTCCGAGGCCGACATGGTGCGGAAGTTCCGCGCCAGCCTCGCGCTTCAGCCCGTGGCCACCGCCCTGTTCGCCAACTCGCCCTTCACCGACGGCCGCCCCAATGGCTGGCTGTCGGGCCGGGCCGCGGTCTGGACCGACACCGATCCCGCTCGCACGGGCCTGCTCGATTTCGTCTTCGAGGACGGCTTCGGCTTCGAGCGCTACGTCGACTACGCCCTCGACGTGCCGATGTATTTCGTCAAGCGCGGCGGCCGCTACATCGACGCCGCGGGCAAGTCCTTCAAGGCCTTCATGGACGGCAGACTCGACGTGGTCGAAGGCCAGAAGCCGGGGCTGAAGGACTGGATCGACCATCTCTCGACCATGTTCCCGGAAGTCCGTCTCAAGACCTATCTCGAGATGCGCGGCGCCGACACCGGTCCGCTGGCCCGCCTGAACGCCCTGCCGGCGCTCTGGGCCGGCATCTTCTATGACGACATCGCGCTCGACGCGGCGCTGGAACTCAGCAGGGGCTGGAGCTCCGAGGAGCGGCAGCGGTTGCGGGTCAACGCCGCGCGGCGCGGTCTCAAGACCGAGATCGGCGGTCGTCCCCTGCGCGACGTCGCCATCGACATGGTCGCCATCGCCAAGGGTGGGCTGCAACGCCGGGCCATCGCCTCGGGCGCCTTTGCCGACGAGAGCTGCTATCTGGCCGAGCTGGAGGAGATCGCCGACAGCGGCGTCACTCCGGCCGAGCGCCTTTTGGAGCGTTACCACGGCGAATGGGGCGGCGATGTCCGCAAGGTGTTCGACGAGCTCGCCTATTGAGCATCCGGGTCGGCATCGGCGGCTGGACCTATGAGCCTTGGCGCGACGGCGTCTTTTTCCCCAAGGGCCTGAGCCAGGCCAAGGAGCTGGCCTACGCCAGCCGCCAGGTCACCGCGATCGAGGTCAACGGCACCTACTATTCCGGCTTCAAGCCGCCGACCTTCGCCAAATGGCGCGACGAAACGCCCGACGGCTTCGTCCTGACCCTGAAGGCCAGCCGCTTCTGCACCAACCGAAAGGTCCTGGCCGAGGCCGGGGATTCGGTGAACCGGTTCGTCACCCAGGGGATCAGCGAGCTCGGCGATAAGCTGGGGCCCATCTTGTGGCAGTTCATGGCCACGAAGAAGTTCGACCCGGACGACTTCGGCGCCTTCCTGAAGCTCCTGCCCGCCAGCCAGGACGGGATCGCCCTGCGCCATGCCGTCGAGGTCCGGCACGACAGCTTCCGCGTGCCCGAATTCGTCGAGATGGCGCGGGCCGCCAGGGTCGCCCTGGTCTTCGCCGACAGCAGGAAATACCCGACACTGGCCGACGTGACCGGCGATTTTGTCTACGCCCGCCTGGAGGACGCCAAAGCCGGGGTGGAGACGGGCTACACCGCCGCCGAGCTCAACCGCTGGGCCAGGGTCGCCAGGTCCTGGGCGGCGGGCCATTCGCCTGAGGGACTGGATTATGTCGCGCCGACCCCGGCCCCGGCCAAGAGCCGCGACGTCTTCGTCTTCATGATCAACGGCGCCAAGGAGCGGGCGCCCGCGGCCGCGATGGGGCTGATCAGCCGGCTCTAGCCGACAGACGCGCCAGCACTTCCCGCGCCACCCGGTCCGTTTCGTTCAGCGGCGTGTAGCTCCAGCTGTGGAGGCCGCCGCCGAAGGGCCGCGCCGCGCCCATGGCCTCCAGCGCCTCTTGGAAGCGGCGGATGCGGATGGACTCGCCGTCGAGCTTGAGGATGAAGACCGGCTTGCCGGTCGAGGCCGCCTCGGCCGCCATATTGATCGAATCCTCGGTGACCAGGATCCAGTCGGCGGCGGCCAGGAAGGCGAAATAGGGGTTGTCGCCCATGCCGTCCCAGATCCAGCCCGGCCGACCGCTGAGCCGCGAGGTCAGGATCGCCTTGGCCGTCGCCGGCGTGCGGCGCGAAAAGGTCATCAACAGCGAGGCGCCGGCTTCCTCGAGCCCGAGTTCAATCTCGCGCGACAGGCTGGCCGCGCGCGCCGGGGTCAGGTCGAATGCGCTGCTCTTGCCGCCGATCAGCACGGCCGCGTAAGGCGGACTCAAGGGCTTGAGCGTGCCGGCGAAACGGCTCCATTCGGTCTTCAGGCGTTCGGGCGTGATCTTGTGCGGCGAGCCGATCAGGGAGACGACATTGTCGCCTGTCACCCGGTCATGCTGGGGCGGCAGCACGAGGTCGAACAGGCCCGGCGGTAGGCGCGGATCCTGGATCTGCACCACCAGGGACTTCTTTTTCGACCATCGGCGCATCCGCATCGACAGAGGCAGGGTGGCCCGGCCGGCGGCGATCCAGACATCGGGCCAGGGCGGCTTGATCGGGTTGGAGCCCGGGTCGAGCATCCGGCTGGGGAAGAGCTTGAGCAGGGTGGGCAGGCGGCCGTAGCGGCCCTTCCAGGCGATGCGCTTGACCACCACCCTGGCCGGCCGTTGCAGCAATTTGGGCGACAGCCGCGCGACGGCCTCGGCCAGGCCGACGACCTGGTTCTCGATTCCGGAGCGGCCGTCGGAAACGGCCCAGATGATCAGGGGCTCGGACACGCGCGTGCGTTCTCCCTCGCCGGCGCGGAAGCGCCGGCTTCAGCTTGATCCATACAGGTGAAGCTTCAAGGTGAAGCTTTGTTGTGACCGGGCCGCGGCCGGATCAGGCCGCGAAAGTCGTCAGACCCACTCGACCTTGAGGATTTCGTAGGCTTTGACGCCTGTCGGGGTGATGACCTCGACCACGTCGCCGCTCTCCTTGCCGATCATGCCGCGCGCGAGCGGCGAGGTCAGCGACAGCCGGCCCTGTTTCACATCGGCTTCGTGCTCGCCGACGATCTGGTAGCGGGCCTCGTCCTCGGTGTCCTCGTCGACCACGGTGACGGTGGCGCCGAACTTGACCTGCGTGCCCGACAGCTTGGACACGTCGATGATCTGGGCGCGCGAGATCTTGTCCTCGATCTCGGCGATCCGGCCCTCGATCCAGCCCTGCCGCTCCTTGGCCGCGTGGTATTCGGCGTTTTCCGAAAGGTCGCCGTGCGCGCGCGCCTCCGAGATGGCCGCGATCACCGCGGGCCGCTCGAGGGTCTTCAAACGCTTCAACTCCTCGTCGAGGGAACGATAGCCCTCGCCGGTCATCGGGACTTTTTCAATCACAGATTTTGGTCGCTACAGCCCTGGGCAAAGTTGGGAGGTCGCTGAATAGCCGGTCGAGGGCGTAGACGACCGGGGGCAAAAGAATAGGCGCGGACGTCGAAATCTGCAAGTCGGGGGCCTGCGGCCAAGCTTTCAGCGCTTGATCAGGACGCCCTGACCGTTGGGAGTTTCGAGGATGCGGTAGCCGCGCTCGGCGGCCCAGGCCTTCTCGGCGTCGTGCTGAGCGCGGTACATGGCCCAGCCATAGTCGTCCAGAATGATCATCCCGCCGGGGACCACGCGGTCGAACAAGGCGTCCAGGGTTTCGATCTCGCCCCGCGAGGAATTCATATCGAGATGGAGCAGCGAGATGCGCGAAGGGCTGGCCCCTTCGAGGCTGGCGGGCAGCAGGCCCTTGACCACATTGACGTTGGGGAAGGCGGCGAAACGGGCCACCACGCTCTCGTAGAGCCCCGCCTCGCGCAGGGCGGGCGTGTCTTGGCCCTCAGTGTCGTATTCGGCGGGGATGCCCTCGAAGGTGTCGTAGAGCCAGAGCGTCTTGGGCAAGCCGGCGAAGTCGAAATAGTCGGTCAGGAAACCGAACGAGAAGCCCCGCCACACCCCGCATTCGACGATGTCCCCCTCGAGCTGAAGGGCGTTGTCGAAGGCCCAGACCAGGGTGTTCATCCGCACCGCGAGCGACTGTTCCTGGTCGTTCTTCGCCTGCCGCTGCATGGCGGCGAGGAATTTGGGGTCCTCCAGGAAGGACAGGCTCCGGCCCAGAAGGATGTTGTTGTCGCCGAGATAGACGCGCCCGAACATC
>CANJKM010000033.1 GCA_947474805.1 Caulobacterales bacterium
CCTCGTCGCGGAAACAGGGCGCGATCTGGAAATAGCGGTCAAAGCCCGAGACCATCAGCAGCTGCTTGAATTGCTGGGGCGCCTGCGGGAGGGCGTAGAACTTCTGCGGGTGCAGGCGCGAGGGCACCAGGAAGTCGCGCGCGCCTTCGGGGCTGGAGGCGGTCAGGATCGGGGTCTGGTACTCCAGGAAGCCCTGGTCGACCATCCGGTGACGGATCGAGTGGATCACCTTGGAGCGCAGCACGATATTGCGGTGCAGGGTCTCGCGGCGAAGATCCAGATAGCGGTGCTTGAGGCGGATTTCCTCAGGATAGTCAGGCTCGCCGAAAACCGGCAGCGGCAGTTCGGCGGCTTCGGACAGCACCTCCACCGCCTTGACCCGAACCTCGATCTCGCCGGTCGGCAGGGCTGCGTTGATGGTCTCGGCCGAGCGGGCCACGACTTCGCCGTCGATCTTGATCACGCTCTCGGTGCGCAGCCGCTCGACGATGTCGAAGCCGGGCGTCGAGGGGTGCAGGACCAGCTGGGTCAGACCGTAGTGGTCGCGCAGATCAACGAAGACCAGGCCGCCATGATCGCGCTTGCGATGGATCCAGCCCGAGAGCCGGACCTGGCTCCCCTGATCGGAAGCGCGGAGGTCGCCGCATTTGTGAGAGCGATAGGCGTGCATGGAATGACTCAGGAGGCGTCTTGATCTTGCGGGGGCGGAGGGCGCACGGACGAGGGGCGCTTGTCAACGCCCGCATCGACGCGCGGTACGGCTTCCACTAGCATGCCCGCGCGTTTGTACCGAGGCGGATAGCAATATTTTGGCGGCCCAACTTCGCCTGAAACTGGAACGAAAGCCCGCCTTCCGACGCGAGGACTTCATCGTATCGGCCTCCAACGCCCAGGCGGTGGCGGCTCTCGACGCCTGGCAGGCATGGCTCGGCGGGGCGCTGGCGCTGGTCGGCCCGCCCGGCGTCGGCAAGAGCCACCTGGCCGAAGTCTGGGCCAAGGAGGTCGGGGCGTCGCGTTTTACGGCGGGCATGCTTGTCAGCGACCTGAAACCCGGCCCGGTGCTCGTGGAGGACGCCGACCGCCTCGGCGACGACGAGGGCCTGTTCCACCTGATCAACCGCGCGGGCGGCCTGCTGCTGACCGCCCGGACGCCCCCTGCCCTCTGGGCCGCCGCCCTGCCCGACCTGCGCTCGCGGCTGAACGCCTTGGGAAGCGCCGAGATCGCCGAGCCGGACGACGCCGTCCTGATGGGTCTTCTGACCAAGCTGTTCCGGGCGAGAAACATCCGCCCGCCGGAGGATCTGCTGCCCTATCTGGTCGCCCGGATGGAGCGATCGGCCCGCGCCGCAGAGGCCATGGTGGTCATGTTGGACGAAGCGGCGGACGCTCAGGGCAGGCCGGTGGGCAAGGCCCTGGCGCGTGAGGTGCTCGAGCTGAACGGCGATCTGTTCGAAGATTAGGGACGCGGACCCGAGCTGCTCGCCCGCATTCCGTCCCGTCCGCTCAAACTTTGAAATGGAATCCGTGCTTTGGCTGAACTTCTAGTCACGGTTCGGTCACAGCCTGTGGCTTAGTTTCGCCAGCTTGCAGCCCATGCGCGGCGGAGCGACACTTGGACATGATCGAAAACACGGCCGCGGCGATAGTGATCGAGGACGACGAGCTGCCGGGCGCCCGCCCGCGCCCGCCCGTGCCCGACGTCTATCTGGATGAGGCTTTGGCCGCCTCGCCGGACCGTTTCTTCAACCGCGAACTGTCGTGGATCGCCTTCAACCGTCGTGTGCTCGAGGAGAGCCAAAACCCCCGCCACCCGCTGCTGGAGCGCCTCCGCTTCCTGTCGATCTCGGCCGCCAACATGGACGAGTTCTACATGGTCCGGGTCGCGGGTCTGAAGGCGCAGGTCCGCGAGGGCGTGCGCACCCTCAGCCAGGATGGGCTGACCCCGAGCGAGCAGCTCGAAGCCATCAACGACGCCGCCGGCGCCCTGATCCGGCATCAGGACCAGGTCTGGGCGGGGCTCAAGTCGGAGCTGAAAACAGCCGGTATTGAACTGGTGACCGCCGCCAAGGTGACGGCCCGTGAGCGCGTTCGACTGGAGGCCCTGTTCCTCGACCAGATATTCCCGGTGCTGACGCCCCTGGCGATCGACCCGGCCCACCCCTTCCCCTTCATCCCCAACATGAGCTTCTCGCTGGCGTTGAAGCTGCGCCGTCGTGTGGACGACAAGGCGCTCTACGCCCTGGCGCCTATCCCCACCCAGGTCGCCCGCTTCTGGCCGTTGGGCGAGAAGGGCGGCAAGGGGCCCAAGCGCTTCATCGCGCTGGAGGACCTCCTCACCCTGTTCCTTGGTCATCTCTTCCCCGGCTGCGAGGTCGAGGCCCAGGGCGTGTTCCGAGTGGTGCGCGACAGCGACGTCGAGGTCGAGGAAGAGGCCGAGGATCTGGTGCGCGAATGGGAGGCCATGCTCCGCCAGCGCCGCCTGGGCGTGGTGGTGCGGGTCACGGTCGACGCGGCCATGCCCGAGGAGCTGCGCACCTTCCTGGCCCGCGAACTGAACGCCGCGCCCGATGAGATGATCCTGATCGAGGGCATGCTCGGCATGTCCCAGCTCGGTCAACTGATCCCCCCGGACCGGGCCGAGCTGAAGTTCCAGCCCTTCGAGCCGCGCTTCCCCGAGCGCATCCGCGACAACGGCGGCGACTGTTTCGCCGCCATACGCGAGAAGGACATCCTGGTCCACCACCCCTATGAGAGCTTCGACGCGGTCGTCCAGTTCCTGCGCCAGGCGGCGGCGGATCCGGACGTGCTGGCGATCAAGCAGACCCTTTACCGGACCAGCGCCAACAGCCCGATCATCGCCGCCCTGATCGAGGCGGCCGACCGGGGCAAGAACGTCACCGCCCTCATCGAGATCAAGGCCCGGTTCGACGAGGCCGCCAACATGAAATGGGCCCGCGACCTGGAGCGGGCCGGGGTTCACGTCGTCTTCGGCTTCATGGAGTACAAGACCCACGCCAAGATGAGCGTTGTGGTCCGGCGCGAGGGCGCGGCGCTGAGGACCTACTGCCACTTCGGCACCGGCAACTACCACCCGGTCACCGCGCGCATCTACACCGACCTGTCGCTGTTCACCTGCGACCCGGCCCTGGCCCGCGACGCCAATCGGCTGTTCAACTACATCACCGGCTACGCCGAGCCTGAAGCCATGGAGAAGCTGGCCTATTCGCCGGCGACCATGAAGAACACGTTGATTAGGTTGATTGACAAGGAGGCGGAGAACGCCAAGGCCGGCAAGCCGGCCGGGGTCTGGGCCAAGATGAACTCCGTGGTTGATCCCGAGATCATCGACGCCCTCTACTTGGCCAGCCAGTCTGGGGTGCGTATCGAACTGGTCATTCGCGGCGTCTGCTGCCTCCGTCCTGGTGTTCCGGGCCTGTCTGAGAACATCACCGTCAAGTCGATCGTGGGCCGCTTCCTCGAACATGGCAGGATCTGCTGCTTCGCCAACGGCGCGCCGCTGCCCTCGCCCTCGACGCGGGTCTATATCTCCTCGGCCGACTGGATGCCGCGGAACCTCGACCGCCGAATCGAGGTCATGACCCCGGTCGAGACCCCGACCGTGCACCAGCAGGTCCTGAACCAGATCATGGTCGCCAATCTGAACGACGAGGCCCAGAGCTGGTACCTGCAGCCGGACGGTTCCTATCGCCGGTTCGACGTCCATGGCGACCGGCCGCCGTTCAGCGCGCACGAGTATTTCATGACGCACCCCAGCTTGTCGGGTAGAGGTCGCGGCGTGAAAAACTTCCCCTCTGCCTTCGATCATGTGGGCCCTAGGCGCTAAGCCCTCCTCCGACCTCGCGGTCGTCGACGTCGGCTCCAACTCGGTCCGCCTGGTGCTTTACCGCCAGGAGGGCCGGGCCCTTTGGCCTGTCTTCAACGAGAAGGTGCTGGCCGGGCTCGGCCGCGAGGTCGCCAAGACCGGCAAGCTGTCGCCCGAGGGCGTGGTCCAGGCCATGGCCGCCCTGCGCCGCTTCAAGGCCGTGCTGGACGGCGCCCTGCCAGACCGCATCCACGCCGTCGCCACCGCCGCCGTGCGCGAGGCCAGCGACGGCGGCGCCTTCGTCACGCGGGTGAAGAAGGAGACCGGGCTGAAGGTGAAGGTCCTCTCCGGCGAGGAGGAGGCCCGGCTCTCGGCCCTGGGCGTCGTCGCCGGCCAACCCGACGCCTCCGGCATCGTCGCCGACCTCGGCGGCTCCAGCCTGGAGCTGATCCGGCTGAAGGACGGCAAGCCCGGCCCCGGCGTCACCCTGCCGCTCGGCCCCTTCGCCCTGGGCGCGGGGGGTGATTTCGATTCCGTGGCGGTCCGCCGGATCGCCGAGAAGCGGCTCGCCAAGGTCAAGCTGCCGACCTCAAAGATCCTCTATGTCGTCGGCGGGGCCTGGCGGAATCTCGCCATGCTGCATATGCGGATGACCGATTATCCGTTCCGCATCGTCCATCAGTACGAACTCAGCGCCGCGGAGGCGCGCGAGGCCGCCCACCTGATAGCCCACCAGTCGCGCGCCTCTCTGGAGCGGATCGGCGGCATGTCGCGCAAGCGGGCCGAGACCCTGCCCTACGCCGCCCTGGTGCTGGAGGCGCTGATCGAGCGGCTCGGCGTCGAGCGGATCGTGCTCTCGGCCTATGGACTGCGCGAAGGCGTGCTGTTCGACGACATGGGGCCGGCGCTGCGCGATCTTGATCCGCTGATCGAGGGCTGCTCGGCGCTGGGCGGACGGCTCGGCGCGGCCGAGCGGATCGGGCCGGCGCTGCAGGCCTGGCTGGAGCCCTTGTGGGCCGCCCTGCCCCTCGTGTTCGACGAAGACCGCGGCCGCGTCCTGCTGGAGGCCGGCTGCAGGCTGGCGGACATCGGCGCGCGCCTCCATCCCGACCATCGCCCCGACCTTGCGTTCGAGCAGGTGCTGCGCTCGCCCGCGGCGGGGCAGACCCATCCGGAGCGCGCCTTCCTGGCGGCGGCGGTCTATTCGCGGCACACGGCGCAGGGGGCGATCCCCGAGGCCGACGCCCTGGCCAGGGTTCTGTCGCCCGAGCGGCTCGCGCGGGCGCGGGTGTTTGGCCTAGCGATGAGATTGGGCTGCGATCTGTCGGGCCGCAGCCCGGAGTTGCTGGCGGCGTCGACCCTGGAGGTTACGGACGCTGAGGTGGTGCTATCCGCCAAGCGCGGCCAGGCGGACCTTCTGCTCGGCGAACAGACGGCGCGGCGGCTGTCGGCGCTCGGGACGGCGCTCGAGCGCGAGACGCGGATGCAGGCGGTCTAGTCCAGCTCCACCACCAGGACCTTCGGCCCTTCCAGCACGAGCGCCAGTTCGCCCTTCTTCAGCCGCAGGGCGTCCTCGCCGAACAGCTGGCGTCGCCAGCCTTGCAGGGCCGGGACGTCTGCGTCGTCTGAGACGGCGATCTTCTCCAGGTCGGATACCGTCGCCAGGAGCTTGGAGGCGACCCCGGCCTCCTCCGACTTGGCCTTCAGCAGCACCTTCAAGAGCTCGACCACCGCCCCGGCGGCCTGGGCCGGGGGCGGGCCGCGCTCGATCTTGGGGGCGTAGGCTTCGGGGTCCTTCAGCGCCTCGTGCAGGGCGGCCAGGAGGTCGGGCCCGAAGCGCGACCCGCCGAAACCCTTGGGCACCGAGCGCAGATTGTTGAAAGCGTCGAGCGACAGCGGAACCTGGGTGGCGACCTCGTCGATCGCCTCATCCTTTAGGATGCGCCCGCGCGGCTGGTCGCGCTGCTGGGCGGTGCGCTCGCGCCAGGCGGCGGTCGCCTTGAAGACGGCCAGATATTTGGCGGTGAACTTGCGGGGCTTCAGCCGCCGCCAGGACTTTTCCGGATCAAGGTCGTAGGTCGCCGGATCGCCGAGCGCGGCCATCTCGGCCTCGACCCAGGACATCCGTCCGGCCTTTTCCAGCCGCTCGCGCAGCTTCGGGTAAAGGGCCGCCAGATGCACCACATCGGCCAGGGCGTATTTGAGCTGGGCGTCCGAGAGCGGGCGGCGGGCCCAGTCGGTGAAGCGGCTCGACTTGTCCAGATCGATCTTCAGCATCTGACGCACCAGGGCGTCGTAGGAGATCTGGTCGCCGAAACCGGCGGCCATGCCGGCCACCTGGGTGTCGAACATCGGCGTCGGGATCTGGCCGAGGTTGTGGAAGATCTCGATGTCCTGCCGGGCGGCGTGGAAGACCTTGACCATCGAAGTGTCGGCGAAAAGCTCCAGCAGGGGCTGGAGATCCAGCCCTTCGGCCAGGGGATCGATACAGGCCCCTTCGGACGGACTGGCCACCTGGATCAGGCACAGTTTGGGCCAGTAGGTGGTCTCCCGCATGAACTCGGTATCGACCGTGATGAAGGGCTCGCCCTTGAGGCGGTCGCAAAAGGCCGCTAGCTCGGCGTTGTCGGTAATCGGCTGCATGGGCTAGCTATAGCCCGCTTCGGCCGCCGTCCAACCTGGGCGGCTAAGAATCCTTCTGTACGGAGTCCCTATGACCGAGCGGCCGAACGGCCTGACCTACGCCGAGGCGGGCGTGGACATCGACGCGGGCAACGCGCTGGTCGAGGCGATTAAACCCCTGGCCAAGGCGACTCGGCGCCCCGGCAGCGAGGCGGGGCTGGGCGGTTTCGGCGCCCTGTTCGACCTGAAGGCCGCCGGCTACGACGACCCGCTGCTGGTCACCACAACCGACGGAGTCGGCACCAAGCTGCGCGTCGCCATCGAATCGGGTCGGCACGACACGGTCGGGATCGACCTTGTGGCGATGTGCGTGAACGACCTCCTGGCCCAGGGCGCCGAGCCCTTGATGTTCCTGGACTACTACGCCACCGCCAAGCTGGAGATCGAGGTGGCCCGGCGCGTGGTCGCCGGCATCGCCGAGGGCTGCAAGCTGGCGGGCTGCGCCCTGGTGGGCGGCGAGACGGCCGAGATGCCGGGCATGTACGAACAGGGCGACTATGACCTGGCGGGCTTCTCGGTCGGGGCCGTGGACCGCGATCGCGTCCTGCCGCGCCTGTCGGACCAGAAGCCGGGCGACATCCTGATCGGCCTGGCCTCCTCCGGGCTCCATTCCAATGGCTATTCGCTGATCCGCCGCATCGTCGAGCGTTCGGGCCTGGGCTGGGACGCCAAGGCCCCCTTCGCGGACGTGAGCCTGGGCGAAGCGCTCATGGCCCCCACGCGGATCTATGTGAAAAGCACCCTGCCGCTGATCAAGTCCGGCGCCATCAAGGGCCTGGCCCACATCACCGGCGGCGGCCTGATCGAGAATCCGCCGCGTGCGGTGGCGCAGGGCCTGGTTCCCCGCATCGACTGGGCCGCCTGGACCCTGCCGCCGGTGTTCGACTGGCTGCAGCGGACCGGCGGGGTCGACGACCATGAGCTTCGCCGCACCTTCAACTGCGGGGTCGGGCTGATGCTGATCGCCGGGCCGGACGAAGCGCCGGCGATTCTCGCGGCACTGCTGAACGCGGGCGAAGACGCCTTCGTCATCGGCGAGCTGGGGAAAGCATGAACAAGGTCCGCGTCGGCGTCCTGGCCTCGGGACGGGGCTCCAACCTCGACGCCCTGATCGCGGCCGCCAAGGCGCCCGACTATCCGGCGCAGATCGTGCTGGTGATCTCCAACAATCCCGACGCCGGGGCCCTGGCCAAGGCGCAGGACGCTGGAATCGCGACCGTCGTCGTCGATCACCGTCCCTACAAAGGCGACCGCGAGGCGCACGAGCGCGCCATCGACGCCGCGCTCAAGGCCGCCGATGTCGAGCTGGTCGCGCTCGCCGGCTATATGCGGGTGCTGACCCCGGTGCTGGTCGACGCCTGGGCGGGCCGGATGCTGAACATCCACCCGAGCCTGCTGCCCGATCATCCTGGCCTCGACACCCATCAGCGGGCGATCGACGCCGGCGACATCGAGCACGGCTGCACGGTGCATTGGGTGACTTTGGGCGTGGACGAGGGCCCGATCATGGGCCAGGCGCGGGTTCACGTCCTTCCGGACGACAGCGAACAGTCTCTGGCGGCGCGGGTGCTGGCCGAGGAGCACAAGCTCTATCCGGCGTGCCTCGGCCAAGCGGCGGCGCGTCTCCGCGCCGCCGGCAAGGCTTCGTAGATTTAGCCGACGATTTCTTCCGGCTTGAAGAACTGGGCGATCTCGATCGCGGCGTTCTCCAAGCTGTCGGAACCGTGGACGGAGTTTTCGCCGACCGAGAGGGCGAACAGCTTGCGGATGGTGCCTTCCTCGGCGTTGGCCGGGTTGGTGGCGCCCATCACTTCGCGATACTTGGCCACGGCGCCTTCGCCTTCGAGGACCTGAATCACGACGGGCTCGGAGGTCATGAACTCGACCAGTTCGCCGAAGAAGGGGCGTTCCTTGTGGACGCCGTAGAACTCTTCGGCGAGCGCCTTGCTCATCCTGATGCGCTTCTGAGCGACGATGCGCAGACCCGCCTTCTCGATGACGGCGTTCACGGCGCCGGTGAGGTTCCGCTTGGTCGCGTCCGGCTTGATGATCGAGAAGGTGCGTTCAGTCATGGGGTGTGTTCACAAACATTGGCTTATGGGAGGTCGCGGGCTTATAGCGGCCCCCTCCCCCGCCGCCAAGCGCGCCTTCGCCCCTCCCGGACCATGCTGCAAATCAACGAGCTGACTTTCAACGCCTGGGGACGGAAGTTCTTCGACCACGCCAGCGTCTCGATCCCGCCCGGGACCAAGGTGGGCCTTGTCGGCCGCAACGGCGTTGGCAAGTCGACTTTGTTCAAGCTGATCCTGGGCGAACTGCACGCCAGCGAGGACGAAATCTCCCTGCCCAAGACCGCGCGGATCGGCTCGGTCGACCAGGAGCACCCCGCCACGCCGGTCGCCCTCCTGGACACGGTGCTGGAGGCGGACGTGGAGCGGCACACCCTCCTGCAGCGGCTCGACACCGCCGAGCCCGAGGAGATGGGCGAGATCTGGAGCCGACTGATCGAGATCGACGCGGACGCCGCGCCCTCGCGCGCGTCGGAAATCCTCGCCGGCCTCGGCTTCTCTCAGGCCGACCTCTTGCGGCCGATGTCGGAATTCTCCGGCGGCTGGCGGATGCGGGTGGCCCTGGCCGCCGCCCTCTTTTCCGAGCCCGACGTGCTGCTGCTCGACGAGCCGACCAACTATCTCGATCTTGAAGGCGCCCTCTGGCTGGAAGCGCGGCTGAAGAAGTATCCGCACACCGCCATCATCATCAGCCACGATCGCGAGCTTCTGAACAATTCGGTCGGGGCGATCCTGCACCTCGCGAACGGCAAGCTGGAGCTCTACACCGGCGGCTACGACGACTTCGAAAAGCGCCGCGGCGAGAAGGCCCGCCTGCTGGCGGCCACCGCCAAGAAGACCGAGGCCGAGCGCGCCCACCTGCAGGCCTTCGTCGACCGATTCCGCGCCAAGGCCTCCAAGGCCGCTCAGGCCCAGTCGCGGATGAAGCGGCTGGCGAAGCTCGAGCCCGTCTCCATGACCATCGAGGAGCGGGTCGCCCCCTTCACCCTGCCCTCGCCGCCGCGCCCCCTGGCGCCGCCCTTGATCCGGCTGGAGAACGGCGTCGTCGGCTATGGCGGCACGCCGATCCTGCGCAAGCTTGGCCTGCGGATGGATATCGACGACCGGATCGGCCTTCTGGGCGTCAACGGGGCGGGCAAATCGACCTTCGCCAAGCTGCTGGCCGGGGCGCTGGACGTTCAGTCGGGCGACTTCCACCGCGACCGCAAGATGAAGGTCGGCTGGTTCCACCAGCACCAGATCGAGGCCATGGACCCGGATGACACGGCGCTGGAGATCATCCGCCGCGCCATGCCCGAGGCGTCGGAATCCTCGCGCCGGTCAAAGCTCGCCCAGTTCGGCCTGCCGTTCGACAAGCAGGAGACCACGGTCGCCAACCTCTCGGGCGGCGAACGCGCGCGCCTATTGCTGAACCTCGTGGCGATGGACGCGCCGCACCTTCTGATCCTCGACGAACCCACCAACCACCTGGACATCGACAGCCGCCGGGCCCTGCTCGACGCGCTGAACGACTATTCGGGCGCGGTGCTGCTAATCACCCACGACCGTTCGCTGATGGAGTTGGTCGCCGACCGGCTGTGGCTGGCGGCCGACGGCACGATCAAGCCGTTCGACGGCGACATGGACGATTACGCCAAGTTTGTTCTGGAGCGGGCCAAGCAGGCGGTTAAGCCGACCCAGGTGGGCCACGCGCCCGAGCCGGCGGCGGTCAAATCGACCCCGCTTCGTGACCTCGCCCCCCTCCGCAAGAAGGTGGATATGGCCGAGAAGGAAATGAACAAGGCGGCCCGGTTGCTGGCCGAGCTCGACCACGCCCTGGCCGATCCCGAGCTCTACAAGAACCCGGCCAAGATCGCCGAGCTGAACAGCCGCCGCGAGCGGGCGCAGGGCTATGTGGAGAAGGCCGAGGCGGAGTGGATGGCCTGCGTGGAAGCCTATGAGGCGGCGCAGTAGCGCACAAGCTGAGAGCGCCTGCGTGGTTCGAGACGCGATCCCGAGGGATCGCTCCTCACCGTGACGAATGTTTTGAAGCCTACCCACCTCTGTCATCCTGAGGAGGCCGTCCTCAGGCGGCCGTCTTGAAGGACGCACTGGGCGTCACTGGCACTGCAGCTTGGTCACCAGCCCAGTCTCGGCGTCGTAGTAGATGGTCAGCCGCTCGGGGCTGAAGTCCATGGTCATCGGGCAGGTGGTGCAGACCACGCGCCGCTTGGACGGATCAACTGGCACCGGGATCGAAGTGCGCGGCTTTCCGACGAGGTCGGGCATCGTATAGGCGCCGCATTGGTCGGGCGGCGGGGTCGGCATGGCCGGCGGGGTCGAGATCGGCGGCGGGGTGACCGCCGGGGACGGCCGCGACGGGGGCGTTGCGACCGGCGCCGGGCGCTCTTCGTCAGAGGCGCAGGCCGACAGCAGCAGCACGAGGCAAAGGGTCAGCCGCCTCACGCCGCCTTCTCCCAGCCACGCTCGCCCTGTTTCCAATAGGAGACCGGATAGCCGGAGGCCTTCATCGTCTTCCAGCGAGCGCGGGCCTTGGCCAGGGCCGCCTCGTCGCGACCGTCGAACAGCACCATGCAGCGGGTGAAGCCCTCAAGCTCGCCGGGTTCGGCGTCGTCGATCAGGAACAGGGCGTCGGCCTTGTTGGGATTGGACAGCTCGCGGCTGATCAGGATCGGCTGACGCTCGGCGTCCGGCTCGCTGGCGAGGCCGTGAGCGAGGAAGCTGTCGTCGCGATAGCTCCACAGCCAGGCGTCCAGGTGCTCCACCCGTTCGGGCGAAATCGTGCGCACGAGCGCCTTCCAGCCCTTGCCCAGGGTCCGTTCCAGGAGGTCGGGCAGCGCCTGGTCCAGCGCCGTCCGCTCCAGATGGTAGAACCAGACCTCGCAGCTCAATTCAGCCCCCAATCAGCCTTCGTACTTGTCGGCGACCATACGGTTCAGCAGCCGCACGCCATAGCCCGTGGCGCCTTCGGGGATGGTCGGGTCGCTCGCCGACTTCTTCCAGGCCGTCGAGGCGATGTCGAGGTGGGCCCAGGGCAGGCCGTCCTTGATGAAGCGCTTGATGAACAGGGCGGCGGTGATCGAGCCCCCGGCCCGGCCGCCGATGTTCTTCATGTCGGCCGCGGGGCTGTCGATCAGCTTGTCGTACTGGGGCGGCAGGGGCATGCGCCACAGGGGTTCGTTCTCGGCCTTGGAGGCGGCCAGCAGGTTATCCGACAGCGTGTCGTCGTTGGAGAAGAGGCCGGCGTAGTCGTTGCCGAGCGCGATGATGATGGCCCCGGTCAGGGTGGCCAGATCGACGATGAACTTGGGCTTGAAGCGGTCCTGGCAGTACCAGATGGCGTCGGCCAGAACGAGCCGGCCCTCGGCGTCGGTGTTGATCACCTCGATCGTCTGGCCGGACATGGAGGTGACGATGTCGCCAGGGCGCTGAGCGTTCCCGTCGGGCATGTTCTCGACGAGCCCCAGGATGCCGATGGCGTTGACCTTGGCCTTGCGGCTGGCCAGGGCGCACATCAGGCCCGAGACGGCCCCGGCGCCGCCCATGTCGAACTTCATGTCCTCCATGCCGTCGGCCGGCTTGATCGAGATGCCGCCGGTGTCGAAACAAACGCCCTTGCCGACGAAAGCGACCGGCTGGGCGTCCTTGTCGGCCGCGCCCTTCCACTGGATCACGGCGAGCTGGCTTTCGCGGCGCGAGCCCTGGCCGACGCCAAGCAGGCTGCCCATGCCAAGCTTCTCCATCTCGGCCTCGCCTAGGATCTCGACCTCCAGACCGAGCGTCTCCAGCGCCTTCACCCTTTTGGCGAACTCGGCCGGGTAGAGGATGTTGGCGGGCTCGGAGACCAGGTCGCGGGTGAAGATCACCCCGTCGGCCACGGCGGCCTCGGTCGCATAGGCGGTCATGGCGGCGGCCACATCGGAGACGGCGATCAGCACCCGGCCGATCGAGGGTTTGGCCTCCGGCTTCTCCTTGGTGCGGTAGCGATCAAAGCGATAGGCGGCCAGCCGGACAGCGAAGCCGGCGCGGGCGGCCTGTTCGGGTGAAAGCCCGCTGAAATCGAGGACCAGCGTCGCCAGCCCTGAGGCCTTCACCACCTGGAAGGCGGCCGCCGCGGCCTGCTCTATGGCCAGGAGGTCGAACTCGGCCTGTTTGCCGGCGCCGACGACCAGGAGGCGCGCCGCCTTCAGCCCGCCGGGAGCCAAGATATCAAGGGTTTGGCTCTTGGAGCCTTTGAAACGTCCCGCCGACAGGGCGCGCTGGATCGCCCCGCCCGAGGCCGCGTCGGCGGCTTGCGCCGCGGGAGAGAGAACCTTCTCCTCGAAGGCCAGAACGGCCAGGACAGCGTCCGCGCCGAGGGAGGCTTCAAGGTCGCCGGAAACAAAATCGATCTGCATGACTGAGTCCTGGTTCGTGCTGGCCGGCCCTTGGGGCCACGGTTGGCGCCCCGGCGCAAGCGCGTATAGAAGATGGTTCGGGCGTCCTTCTCCCGCAACACGAAAGGCCTATCCGTGGCCCAAGTCCGCGGTACGCCGCGACGGAGCCGTTCCCGCCGTCCATGCGACTGATCGAAACCTACCTTTTCCGGCAGCTTCTGTGGCCGACCCTGGCCGCCGCAGGCGCGCTCGGCGGCGTCGCGCTGCTGAGCCAGAGCCTGACGGCGCTCGACATCGTGGTCGACCAGCGCCAGGGCGCGCTCGTCTTCGCCAAGATTATCCTCCTGACCATGCCGCAACTCCTGGCCACGGTCCTGCCCATCGCCCTGTTCGTGGCGGCGCTGGCGGTGCTGAACCGGCTGCATACCGAACAGGAGATCGTGGTCTGTTTCGCAGGGGGCATGAGCCGCTGGGCCGTCTTTTCGCCGGCGATTCGGCTGGCGACCTACGGCGCGATCCTGACCCTCATGGTCAATCTGTGGGTCCAGCCCTGGTCGGCGCGGGCCATGCGCGAGGAGATATTCCGGATTCGCACCGAACTGGTCGCCAGTCTGGTGCGCGAGGGTGAGTTCACCGAACCCGCCAAGGGCCTGACTGTCTACGCCCAGGGCTCCGATCAGGGGGGCATCCTGCGCAACGTCTTCATCTATCAGGAGAACGCCTCGGGCGGCTCCTCCACCCTGGTGGCCCGGCGCGGCTTCTTCGCCCCCAACGGCGGCAAGGCGCTAGTCTTGCGCGAAGGCTCCAACCAGGCCTTCGATTCCAAGGGCGTGCTGAACTACCTCGGCTTCGATGAATATGTCTTCGACCTGACGCCCTACATCAGCAAAGGTGAGGACGTTCATTATAAGATTTCAGATCGTTATCTGCATGAGCTCATCCATCCGGACCTGAGCCAGGACTGGGAGCGGCAGAACCAGAGGAAGATGCTGGCCGAGGCCCACTACCGGATGTCCTCGCCGCTCTACAATTTCGCCTTCGTGGGCCTCGCCCTCTGGGCGGTGATCGGCGGCCCCTTCTCGCGGATGGGCTACAGCCGGCGGATCGCCCGCGCGGCGATCGTCGCCGGTGTGCTGAGAATCGTCGGCTTCGGGGTTCAGGCGGCCTGCGATGGGGCGGTCTGGCTAAACGTCCTCCAGTACGCCCTGCCCATCCTGGCCTTCGCCGGAACCCTGTTCCTGCTGTTTCGCGGTCCCTCCAGCCGCGCGGCCCGCGACTTCCGACAGGCGCGCGCCCGGACGCGACAGGTCCACGCATGAAGAGCCCGCTCAGCCGCCTTCAGCGCTACGTCGTCCGGCGCACCTTGACCAGCATCGCCTCGGCCCTGGCGGTGATCGCTTTCCTGATCGTGCTGGTCAATTTCGTCGAGCTGTCGCGCAACGTCGGCCAGCGGGCCAAGGACGTCTCGGCCATGGACGTGTTTGGCCTGGCCCTTATGGAATCGCCCTCCGTGGTGCTTATCCTGACGCCCTTCGCGGTGCTGTTCGGCGTTCTGTCGTCCTTCATGAGCATGAACCGGCGCGGCGAACTGATCGCCATGCGAGCGGCGGGCATCTCGGCCTGGCGCTTCATCCTGCCCGCCGCCGCCGCCGCCGCCCTGATGGGCGTGGTGGTGGTGACGGCCCTGAACCCCGGCGCCTCCAACCTCACCGCCAAGTTCGAACGACGGCAGTCGGCTCTGCTTTCGGGCTATTTGGTCGAACCACCAAAGCCGGTCTGGCTTCGCCAAGGCGACGGCCAGACCCAGGTTATCATCCGCGCCCGCGCCAACCAGGGTCCCGGCGTCCTGCTGAAGGATGTGACGCTTCTGGTCTATCGCGCCGACGAGAACGGCTCGTTGCAGTTCGACCGCCGAATCGACGCTCAGAGCGCCAGGCTGGTTCCGGGATCGCTGCGCTTGACGAAGGTCCTGGAGGCTCGGGCCGGCCAGCCCGCCACCCCCCACGAGACCCTGTCGATGCCCTCGACCCTGGACGCCGACACCGCCCTGGCCCGTTTCGCCCCACCCCAGGCGGTGCCCTTCTGGTCCCTGCCCGGCCTGATCGGCCGCACCGAGGCCGCCGGCTTCTCGGCGGTCTCCTACCGGCTGCAGTTCCACCAACTCCTCGCCACCCCCCTGATGTACGCCGCCATGGCCCTGCTGGCGGCGGCGTTTTCCCTGCGCCTTCTGAGGCTTGGGGGGCTGGCCGCCTTCGCCGGCGCGGGGGTGGGCCTGGGTTTCGTGGTCTTCTTCGTCAACCAGCTGGCGGGCGCGCTCGGCCGTTCGGGGGTGGCCCCGCCGGCCCTGGTGGCCTGGTCGCCGCCCCTGCTTGCGCTTTTGGCCGGCTGCACCCTGCTTTTCTATACCGAAGATGGTTGACCCTGGACCGCTCGCGTCGGAGGAAGCGGGGGATGAAGGGGTTCGCGTTTTGACAGGCGTTGGCGGCATGATCGAGCGCAACGCGGCGAGCCGCGCCCTGCTGCTGGCCGGCGTGGCGGCGATCGCCCTTACCTGCGCTCCGGTTGCGACCCAGGCGGCCGCCGCTCCGGCAGCGCCCCCCGCGGATGACGGCCTTGGCCCCCGCGACGTCTACATTGAGGCCGACAGCCTGCTGGACGACCGCGACAACAAGGTCATCACCGCCCAGGGCTCGGTCGAGGCCCGCTATCAGGGCCGGACCCTGCGGACCGACAAGCTGGTCTACAATACCGAGAGCGGCGCGGCCCGAGCGACCGGTCACGCCGTGATCATCAACGCCGATGGGACCACCCAATACGCCGACGACATCGAGCTGGACGACCAGATGAAGGCGGGCGTGGCCACGGCCTTCGCCGCCCGGCTGCAGGACAATGTCACCATCGCCGCCGGCGCCGCCATCCGGCGCACCGAGACGGTCCAGCAGCTCAACAACGCCATCTACACCGTCTGCGACATCTGCAAGGAAGACGGCAGCCCCAAGACCCCCACATGGTCCGTCCAGGCCAGCCGGATCATCCAGGACAGCGAACACCACGTCGTCTACTACCGGAACGCCGTCATTCGGGTTCTGGGCGTGCCGGTCCTCTACACGCCGATCTTCTGGCATCCGGACCCGCAAAGCCCCAGAAAATCAGGGTTTTTGACCCCGAAGTTCAACTACAGCCGCCGGCGCGGCCTGACCTATGAGCAGCCCTATCTGTGGGCCATCTCCCCCTCGTCGGACCTGGTGGTCGCGCCGCAGATCGCCAGCGACGTGCACCCCTTCCTCAATCTCGACTACCGCAAGCGGTTCTGGTCGGGCCAGATCTACCTGCGCGGCGGCTACACCAATGAAAGATTGTTCGACGCGGACGGCAAGTTCGGCGACCTGACCAGCCGCTCCTACATCCTGGCCACCGGCCGGTTCGACCCGAACGACAAATGGACCTGGGGTTTCGGCCTGGAGCGCGCCTCCGACCCCGGCCTGTTCACCCGCTACCGCACGGCGGACGTGGCGATCCAGCGCGGTCCCTTCATCGCGGACCCCCAGCGGCTGATCTCCCAGGTCTACGCCATGCGTCAGGACCGCGAGACCTTCCTGTCGGTCTCGGCCGTCAGCTTCCAGAGCCTGCGGGTCGTGCAGGTCAATCGCCAGTATCTGTCCTACGACGCGCCCGACAGCTTCCCCTTCGTCGCGCCCCTGATCGAGGCTCGCTACGATCCACAGCACAAGGTGATGGGCGGCCGGCTGCGGGTGATCGGCAGCGCCGTGGTGCTCAGCCGTGATCAGGACGTCCGCAAGGTGACGCCGCTCGGCGCCTTGCTGAACCAGACCATCGACAGCCGCCGGGCCACCGCCAACGCCGACTGGAGGCTGACCAAGACCTTCGCCAACGGCCTGCGGGTCGAGCCCTTCGCGGTGGCGCGCGGCGACCTCTATTCGGTCGACAACCCCCAGGCGGCCAACGATCAGCGCACGGTCGGCCGGACCCAGGCCACCGTCGGGGCCAATCTGTCGATGCCCTTCATCCGCCAGGCGGGCGGCGCCAGCTTCATCCTGGAGCCCTTGGCCCAGCTGGCCCTCTCGCCGCGCGACCGGCTGAACAACGAAGTGCCCAACGAGGACAGCCTCGCCTTCGACTTCGACAACACCAATCTGTTTTCGCTGAACCGCTTCCCCGGCTACGATCGGTTCGAGGGCGGGGTGCGCGCCAACCTGGGCGGCCGGGCCAGCGCCAACTGGGGTGGCGGCGGCGAGGCCAGCCTGCTCGTCGGCCGGGTGTTCCGGACCAAGCCCGACACCGCCTTCTCCTATCAGACGGGCCTGCGCGGCACGACCTCTGACTGGGTGACGGCCGCCACTCTGACCCCGCTGCGGGGAATCAGCTTCTTCTCTCGTCAGCGCCTCGACTCCGAGACCCTGAAGCTGCGCCGTCAGGAAACCGGCGTGAATGTCGGCTATCGGCGGCTGTCCGGCTACGCCCGATATTTCTACAACGACCGCGATATGAACGGGGTCAAGACCGAGTCGATGCAGGTCGGGGCCACCGGCTTCATCACCGAACATTGGGGGGTGGGCGTCAATGCGTCACGCGACCTGCAGGCCAAGATATGGCCCGTGACGCAATACACCCTGATATATCAAGACAATTGCATCCGGATCGACTTCGTCTACACCCGTGACCAGACCTTCAATCGGACGATCGCGCCCTCGAACTCCTTCACCATACGCCTGAACTTGGCCACATTGGGTGGTACAAGACGTTAGGCTCGAGAATTCAGTTCCGACGATGAGAACCCGCCTTTCCGCACTTCTGGCCTGCGCCATCGCCGCGACCTCGGTCCCGGCTGTCGGCCAGACTCTGCGCGCTCCCGCCCCTGGCGCCCCGACGGCGGCCATGCGCGAGGGCGTCGCCGCCGTGGTCAATGACGAGATCATTTCGACCTACGACCTGCGCCAGCGCACCCTTCTCCTGATCATCTCCTCGGGCGTTCAGCCCTCAGACGAAAGCCTGCCGGAAATTCAGCGCGAGGCCCTGCGCTCTCTGGTCGACGAGCGCCTGCAGATGCAGGAGATCCGCCGTCTCCAGGCCAAGCAGAAGGTCAGCGTCGAGCCCGCCGACAAGGAAGTCGACGAGCAGATCGCCGCCATGGCCCAGCAGAACGGCATGCAGGCCTCCCAGCTCCTGGGGTCGCTGGCCAGCGCCGGCGTCGACCCAGGCACCCTGCGTGATCAGATCAAGGTCGACACCGCCTGGCGCCGCTATGTCGGCGGCCGGTTCGGCAGCGCGGTCAATGTCGGCGCCGGGCAGATCGATTCCGCCATGAAGCGGGTGACCGCCGCCGCCGCGAAGACCCAGTACCAGGTGGCCGAAATCCTGCTCGACGCCCAGCGGGTCGGGGGCCAGGAGGCCGCCGAGGCCGGCGCCAAGCAGTTGATCGCTCAGATCGAAGGCGGGGCGCCCTTCGCCGCGGTCGCTCGCCAGTTCTCCGCCGCCTCGTCCAGCATCAGCGGCGGCGAGGCCGGCTGGCTGGTCTCCGGCGACATCCAGCCCACGCTCGAGGCCGCCTTGGCCCAGATGCGCCCCGGCCAGGTCTCCCAGCCGATCCCGGTGACCGGCGGCGTCTACA
>CANJKM010000034.1 GCA_947474805.1 Caulobacterales bacterium
CCAGGTCTGGCTCCAGCAGCCGATCACAAGAAGCGGGCGGCGGACCTGCGCAGGCCTCTCTAGCCTGAGCCAAGATGATGTCCTCCTCCGCCGCGAGATCTCCACTGAACGCGCCCTTCTGGGCCGCGACCGTCTGTTTCCTGATCTGGGGCCTTTACCCTTTCCTGTTCGGGGCCTCGGCCCACGCTGGCGTCAGCGCCGCGGAGGTGACGGCCTGGCGCGCCGCCGCCGCCCTGCCGTGCCTGTTCGGTCTGGTGCTGCTCGCGGGCGGCGGCCAGGCCGCCATCGACGTGCTGATGGCGCCGGAAAAGCTGCTGCCGCTCTGCCTTTCGGGCCTGCTGATCGGGACCAACTGGACGGTCTATGTCTGGGCGGTCAGCAACGGCCACACCCTGTTCGCCAGCCTCGGCTACTACATCAACCCGCTGATGATCATGGGGGTCGGGGCGCTGATGTTCGGCGAGCGGATGGGGCCGCTTGGCATCGCCGCCATCCTGCTGGCGGCGGCGGGGGTGGCGCTGCAGGCGGTCGCGGTCGGCGGCGTGCCGTGGATCTCTCTCCTGCTGGCCGTCAGCTTCACCGGCTACAGCCTGATCCGGAAACAGGTGGCGGTCGATGCGCGGAGCGGCTTGCTGGTCGAATGCCTGGTGCTGGGAATCCCGTCCCTGCTCTACATCGGCTGGTTGGAAGCGCGTGGCCAGGCCCTGTTCGGGACGCGGCTCGACATAACCCTGCTGCTGCTCGCGGGTGGTCCGGCCACGATCCTGCCCTTGATGCTGTTCGGCTATTCGGCGCGCCGACTGCCCATGACCACGGTCGGCTTCCTGCAGTTCATCACCCCGACCATGCTGTTCGGGATCGCGGTGATGGCGGGCGAGCCGTTGGGACCCGTCAGGGCTGCCTCCTTCGGGTTGATCTGGGCTGGGGTGGCGCTGTTTCTCTACGCCAGCTGGAGCCGCTCTAGGGCCGCTCGCCTCGCAGCAGCCTAGGCGTCTCGCCGAGCGCGCCCGTCGCCTCGCGGGTGAAGAGGCGGCGGGCCAGCGGGCTTGATCCGACCAGCGCCAAGCCGGCGGAGCGGACGCGTCTGACGATTGGATCGGCGCCCGAGAAGACGCGGACGAAGAGCTCGGTTCCGGCCAGGGCCGACATGACATCGACCCGCCGCCAGCTGGCGTAGCGGTCCAAGACCAACGGCGAGCCCCAATCCTCGCCCAGGCGCCGGGCCTCGACGATCACCTCGGCCAGGGTGGCGACATCCTTCAGTCCGAGATTCAGGCCCTGGCCGGCGATGGGGTGCATGCCGTGGGCCGCGTCTCCGGCCAGGGCGACCCGCGCGGCGGTCATGGACGAGGCCGCCTGCAGCGACAGGGGAAAGCTCATCCGTGCGCCGATCAGCCTTGGCCGGCCCAGGAACTCGCCAAAACGACGGGTCAGGTGCGCCTCGAAGGCCTCAGGCGAGGCCGCGACCAGGGCTTCGGCCGCGTCCCGGCGTTCGCTCCAGACCAGGCTCGCCCGCTGTCCGGTGAGCGGCAGGACAGCGAGGGGCCCGCTTTTGAGGAAATACTGCTGGGCCACGCCCTCGTGCGGGCGCTCCAGGGCGATGGTCGCGGCGACGCCGGACTGAGGATAGTCCCAGCCCCAGACCTTGATTCCGGCCGCCGCGCGGACGGCCGAGCGCCGGCCTTCCGCCCCGACCGCGAGGGTGGCCGCCAGGGTGGAGCCGTCGTCGAGGGTTATGGTCGCCTCGCGCGGGCCGGCGGCCAGGCCGAGGACCCGCGCCTTGCGGACCGGAACGCCCGCCTCGGCCAGAGCCTTGTCCAGCACGGTGTGCAAGTGCGGGTTCTCGACCATGTAGCCGAGCGGCCCGCCCGCTTCGCCGCCGCCCAGGTCGGCCGCGTCAAAGCGGAGCCAGGCCGGGACGCCGCCCCGGTCCGAGGCGCCGGGGCCGGGGCCGTCGGCGACCTGAACCGCATGAACGGCCTGGGACCCCGCCGCGATGGCCGCGCCCACGCCAAGCGCCTCCCATTGGCGGAAACAGCCGGCGGCGATCAGGGTGGAGCGGCTGTCGCTGGCGAGACCGCCCGCGTCGACCAGAACGACGTCGAGGCCCGCGTGCTTCAAGGCCAGGGCGAGGGTCGCGCCCACCGCCCCGGCCCCCGCGATCGCCACATCATGTCGGTGCTCGGCCATGGAAAGGCTTTGTGACGGGGCGGAGCGGCCGGTGCAAGAAGCCGTCATCGTAAACCGCCCTTAACCCTCCTCACGGCAAACCTCGGGTTCGATTCTAGAGGGACGGCCAGAGTGGCGAGCATAACTGCGGAACCGAGGCGGGATCGGCGCGCGCCCGGCAGCGTTTGGCTGCGGGCCACGGATCATCTACGCTGCGCCCTGCTGATCATCTGGCGCGCGCGCTGGGCGGCGCGGTTCCGCGGCGGTCTAGTCGCGGCGCTGGGCGTGGCTTCGGTCGCCGCCTTCGCCACCTATGAACCCACCGACCCCAGTTGGAACGCCGCCACCGCCGCAGCACCGAAGAATCTGCTCGGCGGCTTCGGCGCCGCGATCGCCGATACCGGCCTGCAGTCGCTTGGTCTCGCAGCCTGGCCTCTGGCGCTGATCATGGTGGCGTCCGGTTTCGCCCGCGCCGCCGCGCGCGACCCCAACGACCAGCGCCGCGGTCTGCGCCAAAGGGTGCTGTTGGCCGTCCTGGGGGTGATCACGCTCGCCGGCGCCCTTGCCGCCCTCGTCCCGCCGGCGGCCTGGCCGCTGGCGCGCGGGCTGGGCGGCCTCTGGGGCGAGGCGGTGCTCTCGCTGTTCGCCGGCCTGATCGATCTTGTGAAACTGCCAGCCGCCCGGCCGGTCGCCGGGTTGATCCTTGGCGCCGCCGCCTCAGTCCTGACCGCCTACGCCGTCGGCCTGTCGCGGCAGGACTTCCGTCAGGGCGCCGAATGGCTGGCCTGGGCCGCCCAGGGCGGGCTTCGCACCGCCCACGCCCAGGAGCCGCAAAAGCCCGTCCGGCGCTCACGCGGCCCGCGCATCCGCGCCGCCGACGAAGAGGATCCGCCCTTCGATCCCGCGCCGGGCATCGACGTGCCCGATCAGCCGCCGATCCCGGTCGCAACCCCCAAGATGGTTGCGCCAAAGCCCTCAAGCCGCGAGGCGCGCGAGAGCCAGAAGACCTTCGACTTCGCCCGAAACGGCTTCGCCCTGCCCGAACTGGCCCTTCTGTCCAAACCCAAGCCGCGGTCGGCCCAGTTCGACGAGGCCTCGCTGCGCCAGAACGCCCGCCTTCTGGAGAACGTCCTCGCCGAATTCGGGGTGAAGGGGCAGATCGACCAGATCCGCCCGGGCCCCGTGGTCACCCTCTATGAGCTGGTGCCGGCCCCCGGCGTGAAGTCCTCGCGCGTCATCGCCCTCTCGGACGACATCGCCCGTTCGATGAGCGCCCGCTCTGCCCGCGTCAGCGTCGTGCCCGGCCGCAACGCCATCGGCATTGAACTGCCCAACGCCAAACGCGAGACCGTCTATCTGCGCGACATGCTGTCCTCGGCTGAGTTCGAGAAACAGAGCCAGAGCCTGCCCATTGCGCTCGGCGAGACCATCGGCGGCGAGGCCTATATCGCCGACCTGTCGAAGATGCCCCACCTACTGATCGCCGGCACCACCGGCTCGGGCAAGTCGGTGGGGGTCAACGCCATGATCCTGTCGATTCTGTACCGCCTGCCGCCCGACCAGTGCCGGTTCATCATGATCGACCCGAAGATGCTGGAGCTGTCGGTCTATGACGGCATTCCGCACCTGCTGACGCCCGTCGTCACCGACCCGAAGAAGGCCATCGTCGCCCTGAAGTGGACCGTCCGCGAGATGGAGGACCGCTACCGGCTGATGTCGAAGATCGGGGTGCGCAACATCTCGGGCTACAATGAGAAGGCGCGCGAGGCCCTGGCCAAGGGCGAGCATTTCGAACGGACGGTGCAAACCGGCTTCGACGAGACCGGCCGTCCGATCTATGAGAGCGAGACGATCCGGCCCGAGCCCATGCCCTTCCTGGTCGTGGTCATCGACGAGGTCGCCGACCTGATGATGGTCGCGGGCAAGGACATCGAGGGCGCGGTGCAGCGGCTGGCCCAGATGGCCCGCGCCGCCGGCATCCACTTGATCATGGCCACCCAGCGCCCGTCGGTCGACGTGATCACCGGCACGATCAAGGCCAACTTCCCGACCCGGATCAGCTTCCAGGTCACCTCCAAGATCGACGCCCGCACCATCCTGGGCGAGCAGGGGGCCGAGCAGCTGCTGGGCCAGGGCGACATGCTCTACATGATGGGCGGCGGCCGGGTGATCCGCCTGCATGGCCCCTTCGTTTCGGACGGCGAGGTCGAGGCGGTGGCCAAGGCGCTTCGAGCCCAGGGCCGACCTCAATATCTCGAAGCCGTCACCGCCGGCGCGGACGACGACGAGGACGGCGAGGGCGGCGGCTTCGGCGAGGGCGGCAATTCGGGCGACGATCTCTACGACCAGGCCCTGGCCGTGGTCACCCGCGACCGCAAGGCCTCGACCAGCTATGTCCAGCGCCGGCTGCAGATCGGCTACAACCGCGCCGCCTCCCTGATCGAGAGGATGGAGCGGGAGGGCGTGGTCAGCCAGGCCAACCACGCCGGCAAGCGCGACATTCTGGTGGGCGCGCCGCCCTAGATAGGCCACCGAGCGGAGCCATAAGGGGTCAGCAAACGTTCAGGTGGGTTCCCCTATGACTGAGACGACCCTTCCGGAGACCGACGCCTTGACCGATTTCCCCCGCCGCCACCTGCTCGCCATGCTGCCCGCCGCGGCCTTGTTCCCGATGGAAGCTTCGGCCCAGATGGTCAGCCTCCTACCGCCGAAGGACCGCGAACTGGTTAACCAGATCGCCGACTATCTGCAGGGCCTGACCACAGTCAAGGCGAGCTTCTTCCAGACCAACGACCGGGGCGGCGCCGCCGATGGCACGCTCTACCTCAACCGGCCGGGCAAGGCCCGGTTCGAATACAAGCCCTCCGCCGGCCTGCTGATCGTCGCTGACGGCCGGCGGGTGTCGGTCTATGACTCAAAGCTCAAGACCTTCGACAGCTACGCGCTGGCGGCGACGCCGCTGGCTCTGCTGCTCTCGCGCAAGGTGCGTCTCGACGGCGACGTCATGGTCACCCGCGTCTCCCGCTCGGACGGCGGCGTCACCCTGACCTTGCGTGACGCCCGCCGCGAGGCCGAGGGCTTTCTCCTCCTGGAGTTCAAGCTCGACCCCATCGCCTTGACCGGCTGGACGGTGGTCGACACCCAGAACCGCCGGACCAATGTGAAGCTCGGCCCGCTGGAGTCGACGGGCGGCTTTGATCCTGCCCTGTTCGTGCTCAAGGACCCGGGCAAAAAGCCGAAGTGAGTCGAGGCGCGGGTCGTGGCAAAAACGTCACAAACAAGTATTTCTTCGTTTGGGCTTGAAACTTTTTACGGCGGTGGCATATTTAGCACGTACCGGCGCGTTCATCCGCGCCTGCCGCGCCCGGATCCATCCCCTCCCGGAACGCGGTAAGACTTCAAACCCGGGCGCCTCGTGCGGCCCGGGTTTTTTTTGCCCGGAATCCCGCTAGAGCCGATGGAATGAAACTTCGCGTCGCCACCTGGAACATCAACTCCGTCCGCATCCGCACCGATCAGGTGAAGCGGTTCGCCGAGGAGGTGCAGCCCGATGTGATCTGCCTGCAGGAGATCAAGTGCCAGGACGGAGAGTTCCCGGCCGACTCCTTCCTGGAGATGGGCTTCAAGCACATGCGGGTCAAAGGCCAGAAGGGCTGGCACGGGGTGGCGACCGTCTCTCGCCTGCCGATCGAGGACGCCCCGCTCCTGGACCTCTGCCGCGAGAAGCACGCCCGCGTGGTCTCAGCCAAGGTGGCGGGGGTGGAGATCCACAACTTCTACATCCCGGCCGGAGGCGACATTCCCGACCGGACCGTGAACCCCAAGTTCGATCACAAGCTCGACTATTACGAGCGGCTCACCAAGGCGATGGCGGCGCGCGACAGGAAGGACCCGATCCTCCTGTCCGGCGATTTCAACATCGCGCCGGGCGAGTTCGACGTCTGGAACCATCGCCACATGCTCAAGGTAGTCAGCCATACGCCGATCGAGATTGAGACGGCGGAAAAGCTCCGGGCCTCGCTCGACTTCACCGACCTGGTGCGCGCGGCCGTGCCCGATCCGCTGAAGCTGTTTTCCTGGTGGAGCTATCGGGCCCAGGACTTCCGGGCCTCGAACCGGGGGCTGAGGCTCGACCACCTCTGGGCCTCGCCGGGCCTGCTGCCGGCGGCCAACAAGGACGGCAAGGTCTCGGCCTTCGTCCACGACACGGCGCGCGAGTGGGACAAGCCGTCCGACCACGCGCCGGTGGTGGTGGATCTGGACGTTTGAACACCCACCGCTCATCCCGACGGAGTCGGGACCCAGGCTTTTTCTGAAGTGCGGTGCGGCGGCTTAAACCTGGGTCCCGGCTTCCGCCGGGATGAAGGCATGTTGTTAGAGCTGGGCTTCCAGTTCGGCCCGCTCGCGCCCGATCCGCTGCAGACGCTCCCAGGTGTAGAGGCCGGTGTCGTGGCCGTCGGAGAAGGACAGCTTCACGGCGTAGCGCCCCACAGGACGGACATCGCGCACCGAAACTCCGGCGAGCGGGACCTTCAGAGGAACGAAGGGCTGATAACCGTGGCCGCGCCCGTCGGCCGAGGGGGTCATGGCGCGCAGCAGGCCGGCGGGAAGCTCAAACGTCTCGCCATCGTCGAAGGCCACCTGCAGCGCGACCCCGCCCTTGCGGACCTTGATCTCCGTCGGCCAGGCTTGGCTCATTCGCCGTTTTCCATGGTCCGGGCCTCTTCGGGCAGCATGATCGGCACGCCGTCGCGGATCGGATAGGCGAGCGCGGCGGCGCGGCTCAAAAGTTCGCCCTTCTCGCGGTCATATTCGAGCGGCCCGCGCGTCAGCGGGCAGACCAGGACCTCCAGCAGGCGGGGATCGACTTCGGCAGCGGCCATAATGGCTCCTATTGCAGAGAGGGAGGATCGTCGTCCTCCCCGTATTGGGCGTCGATCCGCATCAGGGCGACGAGCGCCCGGCGACGGTCAACAACGTTGATGGCCTCCAGCAGCGCCTGCTTCTCGGCCGCGTCGAAGGGAAGCGCCATCGACAGACTGTTGACCAGGGATTCGATCGGGGCGTCCTCGGCCATGCGCCAGTCGACCGCAAGCCCTCGTCGCTCCAGATAGGCCTTCAGCGCCATCAGCACGCCGGCCCGGTCCTCCTCGTCGACCTCGGGCCGATCGTGCAGATCGCCGGCGTAAGGCGCGTAGTCGGCGCGGACCTGCCTGTATGGCGAAGGGGTCGGTAGTTCGGCGGCGACCTTGAAGCGGCAAAGGCCCGTCAGGGTGATGAGATAGCGGCCGTCGGAGGTCTCGGCGTAGCTGGTGATGCGCCCCGCGCAACCGATCCTGGCCAGAGAGGGTCGCGCGGCGTCGGTCCCGGCCACGGTCGAGATCATGCCGATCACCCGCTCGCCCGACATGGCGTCGTCGATCATGTTGAGATAGCGCGGCTCGAAAATGTTCAGCGGCAGGGTTCCGTGCGGCAGGAGCAGCACGCCGTCGAGCGGGAAGACGGGGATGACCTGGGGGAGGTCCGCCGCGGTCGCATAGCCGCCGATGGCCATCAGACCCTTCCTCCGCCTCAAGAGAAGAGCACGGCCGACAGCCGCCGCCGGCCGGCGCGGGCGACCTCGGAGCCGAAGCCCGCCGCTTCGAACACGGTCAGGAGCTGGGAGCGCGCCGCGCCCTCGTTCCAGTCGCGGTCGGCCTCGATGATGGACAGGAGATGGTCAGTCGCGGCCTCCAGCCGGCCCTTGGCGGCCAGAAGCTTGGCGAGCTCGAACCTCGCCTCGTGATCACCAGACGCCTGGGCGAGCTTGGCCTCCAGGGCGGCGGTCTCGGCGTCGGCCTCGGTTTCGGGGGGGGCTTGGCTGGCCAGGGCCAAGGCGGCGCGGATTGAAACCAGCTCGGGGTCCTTGGCGGCCTCGGGCGCCATGGCCGCCACTTCGGCCGCCCGTTCGACGTCGCCGCGGTCGAGATAGCATCGCGCCAAGCCGGCGATGGCCTTGATGTTGTCGGGCTCGATCTGCAGAGCCTCCGCGTAGACCCCCGCCGCGCCGCCAATGTCGCCGGCGGCGATCAGCTCGGCCGCGTCTTCGAGCAGGACCTCGATTTCGGATGGGCCGCCGGGCCCCGTCAGCCGCTCGATGAAGGCCTTCACCTGGCTTTCGGGCAGCGCGCCCATGAAGCCGTCGATGGGCTGGCCGCCCTTGAAGGCGAAAACGGCCGGGATGGACTGAACTCGCAGCTGGCGCGCCACGCCCGGATGGTCGTCGATATTGAGCTTCACCAGCTTCACCGCGCCCTTGGCGGACTTGACCTGCGCCTCAAGCACCGGTGTCAGCGAGCGGCAAGGGCCGCACCACGGCGCCCAGAAATCAACGATCACAGGCCGCTCGCGGCTGGCCTCGATCACCTCCTTCACAAAGGTGGCGTCGGTGGCCTCGACGATCAGGTCGGCCTGGGTCTTGTCTTCGCCGTCACCCAGCATGTCTCAAGCTCTCTCTCTTGCTGCCGCCAAGATGGGCGGCGGGGGCGCCGGCCGCAACGCACGGCCGCGTGAGAAATCTACTAGCCGTTTTCTCCGGTCACGGCGAAGTCGACGATCATCGGTTCGACGCCTAGCGCCTTGAGGAAGCTCCGAAACCCGGCCTGGCTGACCGCCGTGGTGGCGTCGTTGCTCAAGGGGTGGAAGTTGACCGGGTCGCTGTCGGCCAGGGCCTTATCGAGCACGAAGGTCACGCGGTGTTCCGGATCGTTGATCAGGGCGAAGGCGGTGACCGAGCCCGGCCGGACGCCCAGGGCCGCGTAGAGCCGCTCCTCCGAACCGAACGACAGCCGGGCCGAGCCAATGGCGGCGGGCAGCGTCTTCAGGTCGATCCGTGTTTCGCCGAGCGCCGAGACCAGCCAGAGCCGATCCTTGGCGTCTTTGAGAAACAGGTTCTTGGTGTGCCCCCCGGGCAGGGCGGCCTTGATCTCCTCGCCCTCGCCGACCGTAAAGACCGGGGCATGGTCGACGGTGGAATGCTGGATTCCCTGAGCGTCGAGGAATTCGAACAGATCTTGGCGGCTCTTCATCGGCTTGTCAGAGCACGAACATGGCGACCGCCGCCAGACCCATGACGACCGCGGCCGCCCTGCCGAACCACAACTGGAAGCGGTTGATTGTGTAGCGGCCCATGGCCTTCTTGCGGTTGGCCACGATCATGGTCGCCACCATGATCGGTGAGGCCGCGACGCCATTGATCACCGCCGCCCAATCGAGGGCCTTTATCCGATCGAGCGATGAGAAGGCCAGGGCCATTCCGCCCAGGATGGCGATGATGGCGTAGAAGCCTTTGGCCTCCACCACCTTGTGCGACAGGCCGAACTCCCAGCCCTGGCAAGGGTCACACAGGCCCGGCTTTTTTAGGGGGCGGAGCCTCAAACGGCCCGCCTGAAAAATTTAGCGTGTACGGCGGTGAAACCGCGCACAGTTTCACCTCATAGGCCCGAGGGAAACGAAGCCATGATTCGCGCCCGCCGCACCCGTATCGTCGCCACCCTGGGACCCGCCAGCCGGGGCATTGAGAAGGTGACCGCCCTGGCGCTCGCCGGAGCCGACGTCTTCCGGCTCAACTTCAGTCACGGAACGCACGAGGATCACGCCGCCGCGCTCGACTGCGTCCGCCGCGCCGAGGGGGCTGTGGACCGGCCGCTCGGTGTGCTGGCCGACCTGCAGGGGCCCAAGCTCCGGCTGGGCGTGTTCAAGGACGGCTCGATCGCCATCCGTCCTGGCGCGAAGCTGGTGCTGGACCTTGATTCTAAAACACCAGGCGACGAGAGCCGCGTTTCCCTGCCTCATCCCGAGCTGTTCAAGGCGATGACCGCCGGCTCGCTGCTGCTGCTCGACGACGGCAAGGTGCGACTGCGGGTCCACAATGTCGGCGCCGGCCGGGCCGAGGTCGAGGTGGTCCAGGGCGACAAGCTGTCGGACCGCAAGGGCGTGGCCCTGCCGGGCGCGGTGATCCCGGTCGACGCCCTGACGCCGAAGGATCGGGAGGACCTTGAGTTCGCCCTTCATGCCGGGGTCGACTGGGTGGCCCTCTCCTTCGTGCAGAAGCCCGAGGACATGGCGCTGCTCAAAAGTCTGGTCGCCCGCCGGGCCGCCTGTCTGGCGAAGATCGAGAAGCCCGCGGCGCTGGAGCGGCTGCCCGAGATCCTCGATCTCTGCGACGGGGTCATGGTGGCGCGCGGCGACTTGGGGGTCGAGTTGGAGCCCGAAGAGGTGCCGGCGGCCCAGAAACAGATCCTGCGCTGCGCCCGCGAGCGGGGCGTGCCGGCCATCGTCGCCACCCAGATGCTGGAATCGATGATCACTTCGGCCACGCCGACGCGGGCCGAGGCCAGCGACGTGGCCAACGCCGTCTATGAAGGGGCGGACGCCCTGATGCTCTCGGCCGAGACGGCCTCGGGCCAGTTTCCGCTCGAGGCCGTCGGCATTATGAACCGCATCGCCGAGCGGGTGGAGCGCGACCCGCGTTGGCCCGAACTGATGTCCGCCGAGCATGATGTGTTTGAGAGCGACGCCGACATCCTGGTGGCCGCCGCCGCCCGCGCGGCCGAGGCGGGCGCGACCGGCTGCCTCGCCGTCTTCAGCTATTCGGGCCACACCGCGCGGCTGGTGGCGCGGGAGCGCCCCCTGCAGGCGACCATCGCCCTCACCCCGCGGCTGAACATCGCCCGTCAACTGGCCCTGGTCTGGGGGCTGGAGCCCAGGGTCTCGGCCGAGATGCGCGATCTTGAGGCCATGACCCAGGAGGCGGTGACCATCGCCGTGCGGCTGGGGCTGGCCAAGCCAGACGAGCGCGTCCTGGTCCTGCTGGGCTTTCCGCTCGGTACACCCGGCACCGCCAATGTGCTGCGTCTGGCCCATGCGCCCCGGGGTTAGCCCAATCCTTGGGCCGCGGGAGCTCACAAAAGCCTTATCAGGACTGCTCCGAAGCTGAACGTCGGCTGAACCGCCAAGCCATGAATCGGCCATGCTTGACTTGCTAGGAGGGTGCAGCGAATTTCACGCGCCTTTTTTCAGAGAGATCGCCCCTATGTCGCTCCGCCGGATCGCCGCCGCCGCCTTGGCCGTCGCCGCCCTCGCCACGATAGCCTCGCCGGTTGTGAACGCCGCGACGACGACCAAGAAGACCACCACCGCCGCCACGGCCAAGAAGGGCCCCGCCCTGGCCGGCCCGGCCGCCGCCGGCAAGAAGGTTTTCGACACCCAATGCGGCATCTGCCATTCGGTCGCGCCGGGTGAAGGCGGGGTGATAGGCCCCGAGCTGAACGGTGTCGTCGGCCGCAAGGTCGCGACCGTGGCGGGCTTCGCCTACTCCAAGGCCATGAAGGCCAAGAGCCACATGTGGACCGCGGGCAACCTCGACATCTACCTGGCCGATCCGCAGAAGTTCGTGCCCGGCACGGCCATGCCGATCAACCTCCCGGCCGCCGCCGACCGGACCGCCGTGATCGCCTACCTCTCGACCACGAAATAATCCGACCTTCGAAGATGTGATCGGAGCCCGGCTGGCCGGACTCCCTTCTCCCGGGGTAGGCTGCCGCCGTCGGCGACGCGCGGCATTGAGTGATCGTGCGCGACGGTAGGGGTCGGACGCCAATCGGAGGCTCGCAGTCATGCCGGGCCATGCGCTGATCATCGAAGACGAACTGGTCGTCGGTCTCGACCTGCAGGCGCAGCTGAGTGAACTCGGCTTCGACAGCTTCGCCTTCGCGGCCACAGAGGCCCAGGCGCTCGAACAGGCGCGGATCGCCAGCCCCGACCTGATCACTGCGGACATGGGCCTTCTCGTTGGCGACGGAGCCCTGGCGGTCGAGGCGATCCTGGCCGAATGCGGCCCCACTCCGGTCATCTACATCTCCGGCGACCGGGCGCGGCTCGACCGCCTAGTGGGACAGGCAACGCTCGAGAAACCCGTGACGCCCCACCGCCTCGCGCGGGCCGTTCAACAGGCGGTCGCCGGCTAACCCGCGCGCCCGTCATCCAACTGTCATCCCCCCCGTTTAAGGCCCGAGCAAGGGCGGGCTTCCCGCCGCCTACTGGGGATGTGTCCATGCTCAAGACGCTGATCGCGGCGTTCTTCGCGGCGCTCGCGGCCACGGCCGTTCTCGCCGCCGACCTTTCTGGGGCCGGCGCCACCTTCCCCGCTCCCGTCTACGCCAAATGGGCCGAGACCTACCGCGCCCAAACCGGCGTCGGCCTGAACTATCAAGCGATCGGTTCGGGCGGCGGCGTCCGTCAGATCAAGTCAAAGACCGTGGCTTTCGGCGCTTCCGACAAGCCCCTGACCCCGGCCGAACTGAACGCCTCGGGCCTGGTGCAATTCCCGACCGTGGTCGGCGGCGTCGCTCCGGTGGTCAACCTGCCGGGCCTGGCGGCCAATAAGCTTCGGCTCTCGGGCGCCGTCCTGGCCGACATCTATCTAGGCGCCATCAAGCGCTGGGGCGACCCGCGCATCTCGGCCCTGAACCCTGGCCTGAAGTTGCCCAATCTGCCGATCACCGTGGTTCACCGCGCCGACGGCTCGGGCACGAGCTTCCTGTTCACCAGCTATCTCGCCTTGAAGAACCCGACCTGGGCCAAGCAGGTTGGCGGCGCCGACGCGGTCGAATGGCCGACGGGCATCGGCGGCAAGGGCAATGACGGCGTGGCCGCCTTCGTCAAACAGACACCCGGCGCCATCGGCTATGTCGAATACGCCTTCGCCAAGCAGAACAAGCTGCCGACCGTGGCGATGCAGAACAAGACCGGCGCCTTTGTGGTCCCCGCCGCGGCCAATTTCTCGGCCGCCGCCGCCAGCGCGGACTGGGCCAAGGCCCCCGGTTACTATCTCCTGCTGCTCGACCAGCCGGGCGCCGCCACCTGGCCGATCACCGGCGCGACTTTCGTCTTGATGCACAAAGAGCAAGCCAACGGGCCTCAGGGCCTGGCTGTGCTGAAGTTCTTCGACTGGGCCTATAAGACCGGCGACGCCCAGGCCTCGCAGCTCGACTATGTGCCGTTGCCGGCCGGTGTTAAGGCGCAGGTCCGCAAGACCTGGACCAGCGCGATCAAGTCCGGCGGCAAGTCCCTCTACGCCGGCGGCTAGTTCGATGACGGCCGCGACGGCAGAGCGATCCAGGACTCCCCGCGGCGCCGGGTTCGACCCGGCGTTTCGCGCGCTGTGTTTCGCCAGCGCCACCCTTTTGCTTTCCGCGCTCGCCGGGCTGCTGGTCTCCCTGCTGATCGGAGGCTGGCCGGCCTTTTCCACATTCGGCTTCGGTTTCTTCACCTCGACCCGCTGGAACCCGGTCACCGACATATACGGCGCGGCCGGACCCATTGTCGGAACCCTGGTCACCTCGACTCTCGCCTTGATCATATCCCTGCCCATAGCATTCGGCGCTGCGGTCTTCCTGACCGAGTTCTGCCCCAGCGTGCTGCGTCGCCCGATCGGCATCGCCATCGAGCTCCTCGCCGGCATTCCCTCGATCGTCTACGGCATGTGGGGCCTTTTCGTCTTCGCGCCCCTGTTCGCCAAATACGTCCAACTGCCGGCGATGATGGCCGCGCCCGTGGGGTCCATCTGGGAGAAGCTGACCACCGGCGTACCCAACGGTTCGGGCCTGCTGACCGCTTCGGTCATCCTGGCGATCATGATACTGCCCTATATGGCCGCGACCTTCCGCGAGCTGTTCCTGGGTGTGCCGGCCAAGCTGCGCGAGAGCGCCTTCGGGGTCGGGGCCACACCGCTCGAGGTCGTCTGGTCGATGACCCTGCCCTATGTCCGGCGCAGCGCGGTCGGGGCGGTGATGCTGGGGCTCGGCCGTGCGCTCGGCGAGACCATGGCGGTCACCTTCGTCATCGGCAACGCCCACGGCCTACCGGGCTCCCTGTTCGATTCAGGCTCGACCATCGCCTCGACCATCGCCAACGAGTTCGCCGAGGCTTCGACCCCGATGCACGGTTCTGCTCTGATCGCGTTGGGCTTTATCCTCTTCCTGATCACCTTCGCGGTCCTGGCGCTGGCCAGGAGTTTCCTCGGCAAGGCGACCGTCTGATGTTCGGCCGCCAATCACGCCGCAAAGCCGCCAGCGCCCTCTTCACTGGGTTCTGTGTTTTCGCCGCCGGGCTTTCACTCTTGGCCCTCTTCGGCATCCTCTGGTCGCTGATCACCAATGGCCTGGGCGGGATCGATCTTGCCGTCTTCACCAAATCGACCCCGGCGCCCGGATCGCCGGGCGGTCTCGCCAACGCCATCATGGGTTCCCTGATGATGTGCGCCCTGGCGATGGTCTTCGCGGTTGTCGTGGGGATTCTGGCCGGAACCTGGTTGGCCGAATACGCCGGCGACACCGCCTATGGCCGCACGGTGCGGTTCGTGAACGACGTGCTGCTCTCGGCCCCATCGATCCTGGTCGGCTTGTTTGTCTATGAGCTGGTGGTCAAGCCGGCCGGCGGCTTCTCGGGCTATGCGGGGGCGATCGCTCTGGCCCTGCTCGCCGCGCCGGTGATCGTCCGCACCACCGAGGACAGCCTTCGACTGCAGAACAAGGCGCTGCGCGAATCGGGCGTCGCGCTTGGCGCGCCGATGTGGACCACCATCCGCGCCATCTTGTGGAAGGCGGCCGCCGGCGGCCTGTTGACGGGCGCCCTGCTGGCCTTCGCCCGCATCTCCGGCGAAACCGCTCCCCTGCTCTTCACCGCGCTGAACAACCAGTTCTTCAGCCTGGACATGTCCAAGCCCACCGCCAACCTGCCGGTGGTGATCTTCAACTACGCCCTGTCGGCCTATGACGACTGGCGCCGCCTGGCCTGGGCCGGGGCGCTGCTGATCGCAGCCGCCGTCCTCAGCGTCAACATCCTGGTTCGGGCCTTGTCCCGGGAGCAGAAACGCCGATGAACGCCCCCCCCGCCCCGGAAAGCTTCGAGACCTTTGTCCAGGACATCCCCGCCGCAGAGGTGAAGATGGCGGCCAGGGAGCTCAACTTCTTCTACGGCAAGAGCCAAGCCCTGTACGGGGTTTCCATCCCCTTCGCCGCCAACAAGGTGACGGCGCTGATCGGTCCCTCGGGTTGCGGCAAGTCCACCCTGCTTCGGGCGCTGAACCGCATCTACGCCCTTTATCCGGGCCAGATCGCCAAGGGCGAGATTCTTCTCGACGGCGAGAACGTCCTGGCCAGGGGCGTCGACCTGGGCCGCCTGCGCGCCCGGGTCGGAATGGTCTTCCAGCAGCCGACGCCCTTCCCGATGTCGATCTACGACAATGTCGCCTTCGGGGTGCGTCTTTACGAGACCCTGCCCAAGGCCGAACTCGACGACCGGGTCGAGGACGCCCTGCGTCGGTCCGCGCTCTGGAACGAGGTGAAGGACAAGCTCTCGGCCTCGGGCCTTGGGCTCTCGGGCGGTCAGCAGCAGCGGCTCTGCGTCGCGCGCGGTGTGGCCGTGCGGCCCGAAGTGCTGTTGCTCGACGAACCGGCTTCGGCACTCGACCCTATCTCCACCGCCAAGCTGGAGGAGACGCTGGTCGAGTTGAAGAAGGACCTCACCATCGTCATCGTCACCCACAATCTGCAGCAGGCGGCCCGCATCTCCGACAACGCCGCCTTCATGTATCTTGGCCGCCTGGTCGAATTCGCCGCCACCGAACGACTGTTCGAGAATCCCCACACCGCCAAGACCTCCGAATATGTGACCGGCCGATTCGGCTGATCTGCAAAGGAACCAAGATCATCGGCCGCGCCTTCTAGCTCCCGGCGGGACTGTTTCGGTCGCCCGACCGCTTAAGCTTAAGAGCGGGTTCGGCTTGATCGGCACCGCCTAGGTGACTAAGACTGAGGCGCCGGCTGGTTCGGGGCCGGTGCTGCGAGGACGCTTGGATGAACGCGACGGCGTGGCCTGACTCTCATCCCTGCAACATCCCCACGCCTGATTTCCCGATCGCCGTTGAGCGCTTCGGGCCGGAATCCCAAACCCCGCCGCTCGCGGTTGTCGCCATCCCGGTCCGGGACGAGGTCGACCGCATCGTGATGTGCCTCTCCGCCCTGGCCGAGCAGGAGGAGGTCGAGCCCTCCGAGATGGCTGTCGTCCTCTTGCTCAACAACTGCATTGACGGCACGGCCCAGGCCGTCCGAGATCTCTCTCCCCATTTCCCATGGCGGCTTGAGATGCGCAGCGTCGAACTGCCCTGCGCCTACGCCAACGCCGGGTGGGCCAGGAAGCTGGCCATGGACGCAGCCGCCGACTGGGTCCAGCCCGGCGGTCTGATCCTGACCACCGACGCCGACACCGTGGTGGCCACGGACTGGGTCGCCGCCAACCGCCGCGAGATCGCCCAGGGCGTCGAGGCCGTCGCCGGATACGTCATGGCCGATCCGGTCGAGCTGATGGAGCTCGACCCCTGCATCCTCGAGCGCGGCTCGCTGGAATGGGACTATCAGCAGCTGGCCGCCGAGCTTGAGGCCCGCGCCGATCCGCCAGTCCACGACCCCTGGCCGCGCCACAACCAGAACTGCGGCGCCTCGACCGCCATTACCCTCGCCGCCTATCGCCGGATCGGCGGCCTACCGCCGATCCGCGTGGGCGAGGATCGCGCCCTGTTCGAGGCCCTGGGCCGGGTGGACCTGAAAGTCCGCCACTCGCTCGAGGTGCAGGTGGTGACCTCGGCCCGCACCGACGGGCGCGCCTGTGGGGGACTGTCGGACGCCATCCGTCTGCGCGGCGACCCCGATCATCCCTGCGACGACGCTTTGGAAGTGGCGGTTTTGACCTTGCGCCGGGCCTACGACCGGGCCGGCTTCCGCGCCGCCTGGCGGGCCAAGCGGGTCGATGTCGAGGGCTGGGCCGAACGGCTGCATGTCGACCCCTCTGAGGTCCGCGCCGCCGCCGCTTCCGGGTTCTTCGGCGAGGCCTGGGCGCGGCTGGAAACGCTGAGCCCCAAGCTGAAGCGCCGTCTGGTCACCGGGCGCGAGCTGAAGCGGGAGCTCCGCAGGCTGCGCCGTCTGGTCGAATTCGCCCGCAAGGCCGACCTCGCTCGCCGCGCTCAGGCCGCCTGGCTGGCCGCCGAGCGCCGTACGCGCAAGGCCAGAGTCGCTTAAAGGGCCACGCCACTTGCGGGTTCGAGAGGCGATCCTCGTTAAGTTTGCCGTTTGTCTGTTCCAAAAATCACATTTTGGAAGCGGTGTTTGCAGCCGAGGACCGACGGCTCGCGCCGCTTAAGTCACTACTTAAGACCTGCACGGTACTTCTTGGCCAACGCGGGCCTAGTGAGATGCGCAGTTTAGAGCGCGCGTCCGCCGGTCCCAAATCCGGCTGCGGGAGAGATCGCCGTGAACGTCCAACCGAACGATCCGTCGCGCGTGGTGCGCTCGCTAGACATCGCTCTGCCTCGGGGTTTTGGCGAGCGATTGCCGATCGACAGCCTAGCCTTCCATATTGAAAGGATGGTTCGCCCCTACCGGCTTCAACTGAAACCGATGTCTGGCGGTATGCGCGTGGTCGGCGAGGAGACCGCGGTTTGGCTCGCCGAAAAGATACTGGAGGAGGTCGCGACGAGGTTGGGCGCGACGACGCGGCTGGACCAGCGGCAGATCGACGTGATCGCCATGGCTGCGATTCAGAAGGCGCTGAAGTACGATCTGGCTTTCCGGCTCGCGGGGATCCCACACCCGCTACGGCCCATGACCGTCAGCCAGCTGGCGTTTCTGAACGCCATGCTGCACGAAGAACGCGACCTGATCTTCGGGATCGGCCCGACGGGCACCGGCAAGACCCACTTGGCCATCGCCGCTGGCCTCAGCCTCTTGGCGGAAGAACGTGTCCGAAAAATCGTGATTACACGTCCCTACGTCCTGTTCGAGGGAGAGGTGGTGACCGCCCCGCTGCGCGCTGAAATCAGGAACGAAGGTCAACTGACGCCGATCGAAGACGAATTGAACTTGCTGATTGGACACGAGCAGACGACCCGCCTGTTTCAGGAAGGCAAGCTCGAGATCACACCGCTAGGCTGGCTTCGCGGGCGCACCTTCAATGAAAGCTTCATCATCGTCGATGAGGCCCAAAACCTGACTTCACGCCACATGCGGATGGCTGTGACACGCATCGGCCAAGGCTCGCGCATGGTGATCACTGGTGATCCTGAGCAAATAGATCTGCACGGTGACGAACTCTCTGGCCTCCCCGAGTTGTTGCAACTTGTATCCGGAACCGACCTGGCGATGGTCCACTGATCCTCCCTCGTTTCAGTGGACACCCATGCTAGCTTTTTGGAGCTGGAGAGGAGTGTCGGATGGAACGTCGTCAGCGCCGGATTTTCCCGGACGCATTCAAGCGCGAGGCCGTTGATCGGGTCTCCAGTAGCGGCCTGTCGCCGGG
>CANJKM010000035.1 GCA_947474805.1 Caulobacterales bacterium
CTCTCACCCGGCCCCCGAGGGGGTCGCGGTCGAGAGGCTTCCTGAACGTTCCGGCTCCGGTTTGACCCTTCGCCTTCACCCTTTCTGGGTCGGTCCCGTCCGTCTCCGCTTCCAGGGGCGTGGGGCGAACCCCAGACCGCTGCCGCGCTGTCCGTCTTGAACCGGCTCTCCCCGTCTCTTTCCCTCCGGGTCTCCCCTTCGGTCTGTCGGCTGGGCGAGTTCCTTTCGACAGGTGGAGGCTGACTCCGAACCTGGCGCCGGGCAACAGGGCCGGGCCTTGGGGCTGTGCACGGACCGGTTCCTCAGCGGTGGATAAGCGGTGCAAGGCGAACGGATTTGCCCGGCGCGTCGCAAACTTATTGATCATCCACCGGAAACGGAAAGGCCGCCGCCGCCGGGGCCCGGGCGCTTTCCGTATGGCCCCTTTACAGCTTCACCGCCCGCAGCCGCAAGGCGTTGGCGATGACGCTGACCGAGGACAGGCTCATGGCGGCCGCGGCCAGCGCCGGCGACAGGAGCCATCCGAACACCGGATAGAGCAGGCCCGCTGCGATCGGCACGCCCGCCGCGTTGTAGACGAAGGCGAACAGCAGGTTCTGGCGGATGTTGCGCATCACCGCTTGGGACAGCCTACGCGCCCTGAGCAGGCCCAAAAGGTCGCCCTTCACCAGGGTGATGCCGGCGCTCTCCTTGGCCACGTCCGAGCCCGCGCCCATCGCCACGCCGATGTCGGCGGCGGCCAGGGCCGGGGCGTCATTGACCCCGTCGCCGGCCATGGCGACCACCCGGCCCTCGGCCCGGAGCCGCTGCACCACCGCCGCCTTGTCCTGAGGCAGGACCTCGGCGGCCACCTCGTCTATTCCGAGCCTGCGCGCGACGGCCTGAGCCGTGGTGCGTCCGTCGCCGGTGAGCATCACCAGCCTGACTCCCGCCGCCTTCAGCCCCGCGACCGCCTCGGCCGTGGTCGGCTTGATCGGGTCGGCGATGGCCAGCATCCCGAGCGCCCGCCCGTCCGCAGCGAGAAAGATTGTGGTCGCGCCTTCGGCCCGCTGCAGCTCCGCGTCGGGCTCCAGCCCGGCGATATCGACGCCGCGCTCGGCCATGAAACGGGCGCCGCCGACCAGAAGTGCGCGGCCCTCGACCTCGCCGGTGACGCCCTTGCCGAGCGGCGAGTCGAAGCCCTCGACCGGCGACAGGACAAGTTTCCGCTCGGCGGCGGCGCGGACGATGGCCTGGGCCAGGGGATGTTCGCTCGACCGCTCCAGGCTGGCCGCCAGCCTCAACACCTCGTCCTCGCCAGCGCCGCCCGCCGTGCGCACCGCGATCAGCGCCGGGCGGCCTTCAGTCAGGGTGCCGGTCTTGTCGACCACCAGGGTGTCGATTTTCTCGAACCGCTCCAGGGCGTCGGCGTCACGGATCAGCACACCGGCCCGGGCGCCGCGCCCGACCCCGACCATGATCGAGATGGGCGTCGCCAGACCCAGGGCGCAGGGGCAGGCGATGATCAGCACCGAGACGGCCGCCACCAGGGCGTTGGCGAGGCGCGGATCGGTCCCCCAGATCGTCCAGCCGACAAAGGCCGCCGCCGCGATCAGCAGGATGGCGGGCACGAACCACCCCGACACCGTGTCGGCCAACCGCTGGATCGGCGCGCGCGAGCGCTGGGCGGCGGCCACCATCTCCACGATCCGGGCCAGAAGGGTGTCGGCGCCGACCTTCTGCGCCCGCATAACCAGGCCGCCGGTGGTGTTCAGGGCCCCGGCGGTCAACGGATCGCCCACCCGCTTGCTCACCGGCATCGACTCGCCCGTGACCAGGGACTCATCGACCGCCTAGCCGCCTTCGATCACCACCCCGTCTACGGGGATGGTTTCGCCCGGCCGCACCCGCAGCCGGTCGCCGACCATGACCAGCTCCAGACCGACGTCGGCCTCGCTCCCGTCCTTGGCCAGCCGCCTCGCGGTCTTGGGGGCCAGGTCCAGCAGGGCGCGGATGGCCCCGGATGTGCGCTCTCGGGCGCGCAGCTCCAGCACCTGGCCGAGCAGGACCAGGACGGTGATCACCGCAGCGGCCTCGAAATAGATCGGGGCCTGGCCGTGGGCGTCGCGGAAGGTCGGCGGCGGCAGGCCCGGCGCCAGCACGGCGACGACGCTGAAGGCCCAGGCCACGCCGACGCCCATCGCGATCAGGGTGAACATGTTGAGCCGGCGCGAAACCAGCGAGCGCCAGCCGCGCTCGAAGAAGGGCCAGCCGCAGCCCAACACCACCGGCGTGGCCAGGACGAACTGGACCCAGCTCGACCACAGCGGCGGCACGGGCCAGGCGTGGCCCATCATGTGCCCGCCCATCTCCAGGACGAAGACGGGAAGGGCCAGGGCGAGGCCGATCCAGAAGCGGCGGCTCATGTCGATGAGTTCGGGGTTAGGGCCGGCTTCGGCGGCGGTGTCGAGCGGCTCCAGCGCCATGCCGCAGATCGGGCAGGCGCCCGGGCCGATCTGGCGCACCTGAGGATGCATCGGACAGGTGTAGACGGCGCCCGCCTTGGGCGGCGCGGGCTCGGCGGCGGGCTGAAGATAGCGAGCCGGCGCGGCGATGAATTTGGCGCGGCAGCCGGCCGAGCAGAAGTGGAAGGTCTCGCCGGCGTGGTCGGCGTGGTGGGGCGTCTTTTCGGGATCCACGCTCATGCCGCAGACGGGATCGAGAACGTCTCCCGCGCCGGGCGCTTGGGTGTGAGGCTCGGGCGTCTCCCTGATCAGCCGGCGCCGGAGAGACTCTCCTTCTTCTCCTCCAGCGCAAGCCATTCCTCCTCGGAGGCGGCCAGCCTGGCCCGCGCCGCCGACAGCTCGGCCATCAACCGGTCGAAACCCTTGGGGTCGCGGGCGTAGAGGCCGGCGTCCTCGAGCTTCAACTCCATCTTGGCGATGGTCTCGGGCAGGGAGATGAGCAGGCCCTCCAGCTCCTCCAGCCGGCGCGCGTCCTTGTAGGTCAGCTTGGCCGGCTTGGCGGCGGGCGCGGCGGCCTTGGCGGCGCCGTAGTCGCGCTTGGCGTTCGGCGCGAAGCCGCCCGTGAAGAAGCCGGGATACTGGCGTTGGCAATCGGTCCAGCCGCCCGGGCACTCCACCGTCCGGCCGTGTCCGTCGAGCGCGATGGTCGAGGTGGCCAGCCGGTCGATGAAGTCGCGGTCGTGGCTGACCAGGATGAGGGTCCCGGCATAGTCGGCGACGGCCTCCTCCAGCAGGTCCAGCGTCTCCATATCGAGGTCGTTGGTCGGCTCGTCGAGCACCAGGAGGTTGGCGGGCTTGGCCAGGGCCCGGGCCAGCAGCAGCCGGTTGCGCTCCCCGCCCGACAGGCTGGCCACCGGCTGGCGCAGCTGGCTCTCCTTGAACAGGAAGTCCTTGGCGTAGGCGGCCACATGTTTGGACCGGCCCTGGACGATCAGGCTATCGCCGCCCCCGTCCGCCAGCGCGTCCCACAGGGTCTCTGAATCCTTCAGCGAGCCGCGCGACTGGTCGAGATAGGCCACGTCGAGCTGGGTGCCGAGCTTGACCTCACCCTCGTCGGCCGGGATTTCGCCGAGCAGAATCCGGACCAGCGTGGTCTTGCCCGCCCCGTTTGGCCCGACCACGGCGATACGATCGCCGCGCAGGATGCGGGTCGAAAAGCCCTTGGCCACGATCTTGTCGCCCCAGGCCTTGGAGACGCCCTTGGCCTCGGCCACCAGCTTGCCGGAGGCGCCGCCGGCCTCGAGCGTCAGTTCGAGCGGGCGGGACTGGTCGCCCAGCGCCTGGGCCTTCTGGGCGCGCATGGCGTCCAGGCGGCGGGCGCGGCCTTCGTTGCGGGTGCGGCGGGCGGTGATCGAGCTGTAGAAGGTCGCGGTCTCGCGCTCGATGGCCTTGGCCAGGCGGCGGGCCGCCTCCGCTTCTTCGGCCTCGACCTTGTCGGCCCAGGCTTCGAAGTTCTTGAAGCCGTCGTCCAACACCCGGACGCGGCGATGGGCCAGCCAGAAGCAACGGCCGACGGTTCGGTTCAGGAAGGCGCGGTCGTGGCTGACCACCAGGGCGGCGCCGCGAAAGGCGCGCAGCATCGTCTCCAGGGTCTCGATGGCCAGGATGTCGAGGTGGTTGGTCGGCTCGTCGAGCAGCAGCACCTCCGGCGCCTCGGCGAAGGCCTTGGCGAGCGCTGCGCGCCGGGTCTCGCCGCCCGACAGACCCTGGGTTCCGCGCGCGGGGTCGAGGCCGAATTCCTGCAAGGCGGCCTCCGCCTCATAGCGTTCGGCCCCGCCCGAGGCGGCGTAGTCGGCCAGGGTCTCGCCTTCGATCAGGGGTTCTTGCGACACATAGGTCAGGCGTGTGCCGGGCTGCAGGAACCGCTCGCCGCCGTCCGGCTGGATCTGACCGGCGAGGATCTTCAGCAGGGTGGACTTGCCCGCGCCGTTGCGGCCGACCAGGCAGGCGCGGACGCGCGGCTCGATCGGCAGGTCGACGCCGTCGAACAGCTGGTGGGCGCCGTCGGCGAGGCGCACGTCGCGCAGGGCGACGACGGGCGGCTTTGCAAGATTACTCATTGGACGGGAACGGTCTCTTCAGCTGGCGGGGCGATGACGAACTCGCCTTGGCGAATGCGGGCGAGGTCGGCCGCGAGGCCGGCGTAAAAGGGGTTGCGCGGGTCGGTCTCGGCCACTGTGGCCCCGGCCTCGTCGAAGGCGCCGATCGGGGCGCCGCCCAGCGCGGCCTTCATGAAGCCGCCCCAGACCCGGGCGGGCAGGTCGCCGCCGCCGATGTCGCGCATCGGCCGGGCGCGGTCGTCGCCGACCCAGATGGCGGCGGCCAGCTCCGGGGTGAAGCCGACGAACCAGGCGTCGCGATAGGACTGGCTGGTCCCGGTCTTGCCGGCGGCGGGGCGGTCGAGCCTTGCCGCGCGCCCCGTTCCGGCGCCGCTGTCGATCACACCCTGCATCATGGCGACCATCTGCCCGTTCAAGGCCGGGTCGTAAACCGAGATTGGAGAAAGCTGGGCCCGGCGATAGAGTTCGGGGCCCCCGCCCATGCCTCCCGGTCGGGCCTGGATCGCCTCGATCAGATAGGGCTCCGAGCGCCGGCCTCCCTGCTGGAAGACCTGATAGGCCGAGACGAGGTCGAGCAGGGACACCTCATAGGTCCCGAGCGCGATCGAGGGCTGGGGATCGGCCGGCAGCCGCTCGATCCCGAACCGGCGGGCCAACGCCGCCACCTTGTCGGCGCCGACCTCGGTGACCAGCCGCACCGAAACGGTGTTTAGCGACCGGGCCAGGGCCTCCTTCAGCGTCACGTCGCCGGCGTAGCGCCCGCCCGCGTTCCTGGGGCTCCAGTCGCCGACCGTCACCGGCGCGTCCTTGCGGATGGTTTCCGGATGCAGGCCCGCCTCCAGCGCCGCCGCATAGACGAAGGGTTTGAAGGCCGAACCCGGCTGGCGTCGCGCCTGCACCGCCCGGTCGAAGGCGCTGTCGCGGTGATCCACCCCGCCGACCAGGGCGCGAATGCCGCCGCCGGGGGCCAGGGCCGCCATCGCCGCTTCGGTCGCGCCCTGCGCCTTGCCTTCTCGCGCCGCCTGACGCACGGCGGCGGCGGCCAGCTTCTGTAGCCGACTGTCGATGCTCAGCGTCACGGTCAGGTCCTGGGCCCCGACCGGGATCAGCTCGCGCGCCCGGACGGCGGCCAAGTCCAGCACATAACCGAAGTCGCCGTCGGCCGCGGCCTCCTGGGCCAGCTTGGGCGGGGCGGCGCGGGCGGCCTCCTCCTGCGCGGGGGTGATCCAGCGGGCCTGACGCATCCGCGACAGCACCAGCCGCGAACGGTTCAGGGCGGCGGAAAGGTCGTTGGTCGGGTCCAGCCGTGTCGGAGCCTTGGGCAGGGCGGCCAGCAGGGCGGCTTCCGGCAGGCTCAGGGCGCTGGCGGGTTTGCCGAAATAGGTGCGGGCGGCGGCCTCGATCCCATAGGCCCCAGCCCCGAAATAGATCCTGTTCAGATAGAGGGCCAGAATCTCGTCCTTGCTCATCCGCCGCTCGATCGAGACGGCCAACGCCGCCTCCTGCAGCTTGCGTTTCAGCGTCTGGTCGGGGGTCAGGAACAGGGTGCGGGCGATCTGCTGGGTGATGGTCGAGCCGCCCTCGACGATCCGGCGCGCCTTCACATCGGTGCGCAGGGCGCGGGCGATGCCCACCGGATCGACCCCGAAATGGCTGTAGAAGCGCCGGTCCTCGGCGGCCAGGAAGGCGCGCGGGACATAGGCCGGCAGCTGCGGCAGGCTGATGTCGCCCGCCAGCCCCCGTCGCCCGATCTGCACGCCGGCCCTATCGAGGAAGATCATGCTGGGCGGTCGGTTCAGGGCGACCAGGGCCGCCTTGCCCGGCGTCGGCGGCAGGTCGGCGAACACCAGCCGCCAGAGCCAGAAGACCAGAAGCCCCATGGCCAGGGCGACCGACAGCCCGAGCCCCAGCCACACCGCCGCCTTGCGCCGGCGCCGGCGGGCTTCTGCATGGTCGATGTCGGCTCTGATCGTCGGCACGGGGTCTTTCTGCTCGGTTCGGTCTATATAGCCGCAATGGCGGACGACGGCCGAACCTTGAAACCTCCGCTCCCTTTCTGGGAGACGACCCCGCTCGACCGGATGACGGCCGAGCAGTGGGAGTCCCTGTGCGACGGCTGCGGCCGCTGCTGCCTCGTGCGGTTCGAGGATGAGGACACGGGCTCCATCATCCCCACCCATGTCGCCTGCAAGCTGTTTGACGCAACCACCTGCCGCTGCACCAACTACCCCCGGCGCAAGCGTTATGTGCCCGACTGCATCAAGCTGACGCCGGGCAATATCGAGCGCCTGACCTGGATGCCGCCCTCCTGCGGCTACCGCCGGGTGTTCGAGGGCCGGGGGCTGGCGAGCTGGCACCCCCTGGTCTCGGGCGACCCCGAGAGCGTGCATGCGGCGGGAGTCTCGGTGCGCGGCCGGGTGATCTCCGAGACCGCCCTGACCAATCTCGAGGACGCCATCGACTTCCCCGCCTATGAGCTGCTGGAAGACCCGCCGGAAGACTAGGCGTCGTCCCGGCTTGTCTCCGGCCCCGCTTCGATTAAGTCAGTGGCATGGCCAACGATCCCTATTCCGAGCTGGGCGTACCGCGCGGCGCCGGCGCGGACGACATCCGCAAGGCCTTCCGCAAGCTGGCCAAGCAGCTTCACCCCGACAAGAACCCCGGCGACAAGGCCGCCGAGGACCGCTTCAAGCGGGTGACGGGCGCGTTCGACATCCTGGGCGACCCCGAGAAGAAGGCCAAGTTCGACCGGGGCGAGATCGACGCCGACGGGCGCGAGACCAGCCGCGGCTTCGGCGGCGGCCCCGGCGGCGGCTTCCAGGGCAACCCGTTCGGCGCGGGCCAGCGCGGCGGCTTCTCCTCCAGCTTCGAAGGCGCCGATTTCGAGGACATCCTCGGCAGCATGTTCGGCGGCGGCGGGCGCGGCGGCGGCGCGCGGGGCGGCGGGCCGTTCAATACCCGCGGCGGCGATGTGCGGGCGAAACTCGAGATCGACCTCGAGGAAGCCATCAAGGGCGGCCCCAAGCGTATCGCCTTCTCCGACGGCCGCACGCTCGACGTCACCATCCCCAAGGGCGCCTTCGAGGGCCAGGTCCTGCGGCTCAAGGGCCAGGGCCAGCCGGGCCGCGCCGGGGCGGGCGACGCCCTGGTCGAACTGGCCATTCGCGCCCACCCCCTCTACCGGCGCGAGGGCGCCGACCTGCATATGGACCTGCCGATCACCGTCCCGGACGCCGTGCTCGGGGCCAAGGTCGCGGCCCCGACCCCCGAAGGCGCCGTCACCCTGACCGTGCCCAAGGGCTCAAGCTCGGGCGCCATCCTGCGGCTGAAGGGCCGGGGGGGCTCGGACCCCCAGACCGGACGGCGCGGCGACCTGCTGGCCCGGTTGATGATTGTCCTGCCCGATGGGACCGATCCGGAGTTGGAGCGTTTCGCCGAGACGTGGCGCAAGGACCGGCCATACACGCCCCGTCGCAAGGGCTGATGGCGCGAGGGATGACAGGCCAGGGTCCCCGGCTCATAAATTTCGCGTTCAGGGGCCGTTCAGTCGGCCTGGATCATTAAGATGAGCATGAAGTGGATCGCCGCCATCGCGCTCGCCGCCTCGCTGGGCTCTCTGAGCCCCGCGCTCGCTCAGGGTCGCGACTCCCTGGGCGCCGGCTGGCGTGAGCAGCAGGACGAGGCGCGCCAGGGCGTCCAGGCCGGCCGCTACATCCCGCTCGCGCGCGTTCTGGACATCATCCGCCAGCAGACGCCGGGCCGTCAGCTCGACGCCGGGCTGGAGCAGGCGGGCGGCCGGGCGGTTTACCGGGTGCGCTGGGCCGCCGACGGCGGGCGGCGGATCGACTATCTCGTGGACGCCCAGTCGGGCGCCATCCTGCAGGCCGAGGGGCGCTGAACTATGAGAATCCTGCTCGTCGAGGACGACCCCGACCTGTCGCGCCAGCTGAAGGTCTCGCTGTCGGACGCCGCCTATGCGGTCGACCACGCCCCCGACGGCGAGGAGGCCCAGTTCCTCGGCGAGACCGAGCCCTATGACGCGGTGATCCTCGACCTGGGCCTGCCCAAGGTCGACGGCGTCTCGGTGCTGGAGCGTTGGCGGCGGGGCAGCATGACCACCCCGGTCCTGATCCTGACCGCGCGGGGCGCCTGGAGCGAGAAGGTCGCGGGCTTCGACGCCGGCGCCGACGACTATCTGACCAAGCCCTTCCACACCGAAGAGCTCCTGGCCCGCCTGCGGGCGCTTGTCCGCCGCGCCGCCGGCCACGCCGCGCCGTCGCTCTCCTGCGGCGGGCTTCGGCTCGATCCCCGCGCCGCGCGGGCCTCGGTCAATGGCGAGCCGGTCAAGCTGACCTCGCTGGAGTATCGGCTTCTCCACTACATGATGATGCACCAGGGCCGGGTCATCGGGCGGACCGAACTGGTCGAGCACCTCTACGACCAGGACTTCGACCGCGACAGCAACACCATCGAGGTCTTCATCGGCCGGTTGCGCAAGAAGATCGGCCCCGACCGGATCGAGACCGCGCGCGGACTGGGCTACCGGCTCTCGCCCCTGCCAGGCGAGCCCGTGGAGGGGTGATCCTCAAGCCGCCCTTTTTTCGAAAGGGAGATGGGGGGTCGCTGGTCCGCCGGCTGATCTGGCTCGCGGCCGGATGGAGCCTGGCGCTGCTGCTCTGCACCGGCGTCGCCCTATCGATCTTCTTCGCCCGCGCGGCGATGAGCCGGTTCGAACAGGGGCTGGTCGACGTCACCGACGCCCTCTACGCCGGCTCCAGCGTCGGCGAGAAACAGACCGTCCTGGCCCCCGCCCTGACCGACGCCCGCGCGCTGCGGGCCTATTCGGGCCGCTACTGGCAGATCTCCGAGCCGGTCCGCACCGCAAAGGTCCAGGCCCTGGTCCGCTCCCGCTCGCTCTGGGACTCTGAGATGGCCGTGCCGCCGGATCTCCTGGCCCGGATCGAGAAGAACGCCGGCGCTCCGGTCTTCTATGATGCGGTCGGTCCGGCCAAGGAGAAGCTGCGCGCCGTGGCGGTCGAGAGCCGCCTGCCCGGCCGGGTCGCCCCCGTGCTGTTCATGGCCGCCGAGGACCGGGGGCCGGTCGATCAGGACATCCGCCGTTTCGCCATCGTCACCGCCGCCACCCTCGCCCTCCTGGGCGCGGGCCTCGTGGCCGCCGTGGTCATCCAGGTGCGGGTGGGTCTCAAACCCTTGTTCGACATGGGCCATGAGATCGCCGAAGTGCGCCAGGGCAAGGCCCAGCGGCTGGCCCGCGCCTATCCCGCCGAGCTCGCCCCCCTGGCGGGGGAACTGAACGCCCTCCTCGATCACAACCAGGACGTGGTCGAGCGCCAGCGGACCCACGTCGGCAACCTGGCCCACGCGCTCAAGACCCCCATCTCGGTCATGCTGGCCGAGGCCGAGACCAATAGGGGGCCGCTTTCGGAGGTCGTCACCCGCCAGGCCGAGGCCATGCGCGGCCACGTCGAGCATCATCTGCGCCGCGCCCGCGCCGCCGCCCGCAGTCAGGGCTCGGGCGAGCGCACCCCTGTCGAGGCGGTGTTGGACGAGATCGCCAGGACCCTGGCCCGCGTCCATCGCACGGTCGACATCGACTGGGACGCCCCCGCCGGCCTCGCCTTCGCCGGGGAGCGCCAGGACCTGATGGAGATGGCCGGCAACCTGATGGAGAACGCCTGCAAATGGAGCCGGGGCCAGGTCAGCGCGCGGGCCGAGGCGGTTCCGGGCGCGGCCGTTCTGCGGCTCATCATCGAGGACGACGGCCCGGGCCTGCCGGCCGACCAGCGGGCCTCGGTGCTGCGCCGGGGCCAGCGGCTGGACGAGACCGCGCCCGGCTCGGGCCTGGGGCTCTCCATCGTCGACGAACTGGCCCGCGCCTATGGCGGCACGGTCGAACTCGGCGATTCCGACCTTGGCGGGCTGAAGGCCGTGCTTGAGCTCCCCAAGGCCGAAGGTTGAGACGCCTTGGCGAAGGATTAACCAAAGCCCAGGCAGTCTGTACGCAAGTGTACGTGTGCCTGCGGGCGAAGGGCCATCATGGGAGCCATTCCGGACAAGAGGCTGGGCGCGGTCAGGATGCTGATCGAGCAGGCGCCGGATCGTGTCGTCCAGGGGCTTCGCGCGGCGCTCGACTCCCGCCGTCAGACCGGGCCGATGGCCGAGGTCCAGAGCCTGGTCAGCGCCGAGATGGCCGACCGCCGCTTGCGCGACGGCGTTTTCGGCCCCCTTACCCCGCTCTGCCGCGACACCGACAAGGCCTCGCTATTGTCGCCCGCCGCGCCGCGGCTGCTCTGGTCGGCCTTGAAGACCGATCAGCCGGCCGCGGTCGCCGAGGCCCGCCGCGCCACCCAGGCGCTGCGCCGCGACGACGGTCCCCCGCCCATCTATGACGAGCTTTGCCGCCGCGCCGCCGAGGGGTTGCGCGACCGAAATCCGCCCTTCGACCAGACGGCGGCGCTGCTGGAAGCCGGTTCGGCCGGCGGGTTGGACCGTCTGATAGCCGGGCTCGGCCTGACCAGTTTGGCCCGCGCCTTGTTGCCCCGGGTGCCCAGCTGGGTGCGCAGCATGGACGGCGATTCCGCCGCCGCCGTGCGACTGGCGTTCAAGGACGCGACCGAGATCGACGACAACTGCGCCCCGACCTTCATGGCCATGATCCACGGCCAGCTCGAAGACGCCCCCTGGCAGATCCTGCGGGTGATCTCGGCGGTGATGGATCGTCCGAGCGACCGCTATCTGGCCGCCTCGGAGATGGCCGAATTCGGCGAGCGGCTGCTCGATGACATGGACCAGCGGATCGCGGCCGTGCGCGCCTTTGACGCCAATGAGGGACCGAAGGGCGCCGTCTTGCTCGCCGCCTCGATCCACACCGCCACCATCATCATTTCCGAGTTCGAGCAATGGCTCGATATCGCCAAGGACGGACCCTGGGGCTTGCGGCTGGCCAAGGCCAAGAAGGCCCTGGCCGCCAGCGTCGAGTCCCGTCTGAAGGAGACCCCGGCCGCGGTCGCCGCCGCCCTGCCGGCCGCCCCGGCGCATTCCAGCGGCAAGAGTGCGCGGATGATCCCGCGCACCACCGCCGACCTCGACAAGGACGCCGTCCGACGCGCCTACGCCCTGCTGACCTTCCTGTCCGAGAGCCGCAGCTCCGCCGCCCATGGCGGCTTCGCCGCGAAGCGGTCCAAGATTCTCGAAGACCTCGACAAGCAGATCAGCGTCTACGGCGACGACCTGATCGACAGCCTGCACGGCGGCGGCGATCAGGCCGAGCGGCTGCACGCCTATATCGAGGTGGCGGCCGACTTCCTGGGACTGGTGCGCGACCCCAAGGCGGCCGAGATCGTCCGGCGCAGGGCAGCCGTCGCCTGATCCTCCGCATTTCCGGGGTGTTTCGCTTGACATTATGCGGGGCGGCTATGGTCATGGTTCCGCCGCATCTGCGCCTCACGAAAGCGCCTAAGCCTCGTCAAAAAGCGCGGCCATAGCGTTGGAGTCCGGCGCCGTCGTCCCTAGCTTTAGCCCCACGGGCTGGACCAGGCCGGCGTAGCGGACGACACAAGCCGAGGAACAAGAGACATATGTCGCTTAAGTCGCTGAAGAAAAAGGGTTTTGTTGCTGGCGCCCTGGTGGGCGCCGGTATCGCCGCGGCGGCTCTGGCCGGCGCTGGCGTGAAATGGCCGGCCGCTTCGGCCGCCGATTCCCGCCCGGCGGTGATCAAGGCCTCGGCCCCGGTGTTCGCGCCGCCCCCGGGCGCGCCGCTCTCCTTCGCCGACATTTTCGAGAAGGTCGCCCCGGCGGTCGTCTCGATCGACGTCACCACCCGGCCCCAGCGCGCCGCCGGAATCCAGATCCCCGGTTTCGAGGGCTTCCCCTTCAACTTCGGCCCCAACGGCCCGCAGGGCCGGAGCGGCCCCGGTCAGGGCCAGGGCGGCGAGGATGAGGAGGACGGCGGCGACGAAGGCCCGAACGGTCAGGCCGCGCGCCCCGAGGCCCAGGCCACCGGCTCGGGCTTCTTCATCTCCTCCTCGGGCTACATCGTCACCAACAACCACGTGGTCGAGGGCGCCGAGTCGATCACGGTGCGACTGACCGACAAGACCGAGTTGAAGGCCAAGCTGATCGGCCGCGACGAAGGCACCGATCTGGCCGTAATCAAGGTCGAGGGGGCCAAGCCCTTCCCCTTCGTCGACTTCGAGAAACAGGCCAAGCCGCGCGTCGGCGACTGGGTGGTCGCGGTCGGCAACCCCTTCAACCTCGGCGGCACCGCCACGGCCGGCATCATCTCGGCCTATGGCCGCGACATCGGCGAGCAGTTCGTCGACTACATCCAGATTGACGCTCCCATCAACCGGGGCAACTCGGGCGGCCCGACCTTCGACGTCTACGGCCGGGTGATCGGGGTCAACACCGCCATCTTCTCCCCCTCGGGCGGCTCGGTCGGCATCGGCTTCGCGGTTCCGGCTGACCTGGCCGACACCATCACCAAGCAGCTGATCGAGGGCGGCAAGGTCACGCGTGGCTATCTCGGCGTCACCATCCAGAACGTCACCCCCGAGATCGCCGACGGCTTGAACGTCCCCGGCAAGCAGGGCGCCCTCGTGTCCGACGTGGTTTCCGGCGGTCCGGCCCAGAAGGGCGGCGTCCAGCAGGGCGACGTGGTGGTCAGCGTCAACGGCCGCGACGTCACCTCCAACACCGACCTGACCCGACAGGTGGCCCTGGCCCGCGCCGGCGACACCCTGAAGCTCGGCGTCATCCGCGACGGCAAGCCGCGTACCCTTGAGGTCCGGGCGGGCGTCCGCCCCTCCAACGCCGAACTGGCCAGCGCCGGCGGCGGCGACGAGGATGAAGGGGCTCCGGGCGGCGGCGCTCGTCCGCCCGCGGCCTCGACCAATGTGCTCGGCCTCGGCCTGGTGCCGCTGACCGATCAGACCCGCGCCCGGCTCGGGATCAAGGCCGGCGTCGTCGGCCTCGGCATCGACAGCGTCGCGGCCACTTCCGATGCGGGCAAGAAGGGCCTGAAGCGCGGCGATGTGCTGCAGAAGGTCGGCGATGTGACCGTGACCCAGCCGGCCCAGGCGGCCGCGGCGGTGGCGGCGGCCCGGGCGGCCAAACGCCCGGTCGTGGTCCTCTTGATCAACCGCGCCGGACGGCCGCTCTTCCTGCCGCTCAAGCTGGACGAAACGCCGGGCAAGTAGGCGATCGGCGCTAGGAAGACGACTTCAGGGGCGGGTCCGCGAGGGGCCGCCCCTTCTTCGTGCGTAACGTCTCGCGCGGTCCCGTCGCTCGGGCTACAAGGCGCGGACAACAATCGCCAAACGCGAAGGAGGAGATGGATGGCCGATCGGGTGTTGGCGATGCGCGGGCCAAGGAGCCTGCTGCGCCAGATCCGCGAGGTCATGGCCGGCGGCGGCCCGGCTCAAGGCCGGCTCGATCAGGTGGTGAAGATCATCGCCAACTCGATGGTCGCCGAGGTCTGCTCCATCTATCTGCGCCGCGCGTCCGGCGAGATGGAGCTGTTCGCCACCGAGGGCTTGGCCCCAGGCGCCGTCCACGTCACTCGCCTGCGGGCCGGCGAGGGTCTGGTCGGCGAGATCATGCGGCTCGGCCGCCCGCTGAACCTGTCCGAAGCGCCGCTGCACCCGAGCTTCTCCTACCGGGCCGAAACCGGCGAAGACCCCTTCCATGCCTTCCTGGGCGTGCCGCTGCTGCGCGGCGGCCGCACCATCGGCGTCCTGGTGGTCCAGAACCGCACCGCGCGGGTCTATGCCGAGGAGGAGGCCGAGGACCTCCAGAACATCGCCATGGTCCTCTCGGAGATGGTGGCCTCGGGCGAGCTGATGGGCTCTGCCGAGCTGAAGGACGTCGAGCTCGCCCCGCACCGCCCCGAGCGGCTCAAGGGCGCCCGCTTCGCTGACGGCCTGGCCCTGGGCACTGCCGTGCTGCACGAGGCCCCGGTCGCCCCCGAGAAACTGCTTTCCGACGATGCCGCCGCCGAGGAGGTCCGCCTCCAGGACGGGCTCGATACGCTCCGCGCTCAGATCGACGAGATGATGGACGGCCACCATGTCGTCGGCGTCTCCTTCGAGGTGCTCGAAACCTACCGTATGTTCGCCCACGACCGGGGCTGGGCTCGGGGGCTGGAGGAGGCCGTGCGCTCGGGCCTGACCGCCGAGGCCGCGGTCGAGCGGATGCGCTCCGAGCACCGGGCCCGGCTTTCCCAGGCCCGCGACGCCTATATGCGCGAGAGGCTGCATGACCTTGAGGACCTGGCCGACCGCTTCCTGCGGGTCCTGGCTGGCGAGACGCCCGGCCGCCGCAAGCTGCCCGACAACGCCATCCTGATCGCTCGGAACCTCGGGCCCGCCGAGCTCCTGGAATACGACCGCACCAAGCTGAAGGGCCTGCTGCTCGAAGAGGGTTCGGCCGCCAGCCACGCCGGCATCGTCGCCCGCGCGCTTGGCATCCCCTGCGTCGGGCGTCTGACCGGGCTTCGCGACCGCATCTCCGAGGGCGACCGGGTGATCGTCGACGCCGAGACCGGCGAGGCCCTGCTGCGGCCCCGGCCCGACGTGATCGAGGCCTTCAAGTCGCGCGCTGCCGTTCGCGCCCAGCGCCGGGCCGAGTTCGAGAAGCTGAAGGATACGCCCGCCGTCTCCAAGGACGGCGTGCGGGTCACCATGCAGATGAACGCCGGCCTGTCGGTGGACCTGGAGGCCATCGACGAGACGGGCGCCGACGGCATCGGCCTGTTCCGCACCGAGTTCCAGTTCATGGTCGCCGAGGAGATGCCGCGTCTGGACGCCCAGACCGCCCTCTACGCCCAGGTGCTCGACGCCGCCGGGGACCGGCCGGTGATCTTCCGCACCCTCGACCTCGGGGGCGACAAGGTCGTGCCCTATATGCAGTCCGAGCGGGAGGACAACCCGGCCCTCGGCTGGCGCGCCATCCGCATGGGGCTGGACCGTCCCGCCCTGCTGCGGCTGCAGCTGCGGGCCCTGATCTCGGCCGCGCGCGGGCGCGACCTGCGGGTCATGTTCCCCCTGGTGGCCACGGTCGACGAGTTCCGCACGGCGCGGGCCTTCGTCGACACCGAACTGGCCTGGGCCGAGCGGCGCGGCCGCCCGACGCCCAAGCGCACCCGGGTCGGGGCGATGATCGAGGCGCCCTCGCTCGTCTGGCACCTGGACGCGCTCTTACCCATGACCGACTTTATTTCGGTCGGGACCAACGACCTTATGCAGTACATGTTCGCGGCTGATCGCGGGAATGCTCTGGTGTCTGAACGCTATGATCCGTTGTCGCCGCCGGCCCTTCGGGCGCTGAAATCCATCTGCGACGCCTGCGGCGAGACGGGTACGGCGGTGTCGGTCTGCGGCGAGATGGCGGGCCGCACCCTTGAGGCCTTTGCTTTGATTTCCTTGGGCTTCAACCGCCTGTCCATGCCGCCGGCCGGGATCGGGCCGGTCAAGCGGATGGTGCTGTCCCTGGATGTCGAGGCCGCCCGCCGCGGCATGGCGCCGTTGCTGAAGAGCGGTTCCGGCACGGTTCGCAATGAGATCGAGACCTTGGCGCGAAAACTAAATGTCGCACTTTAGTCCATTGTTTATCAGGGGCTTGTTCTGTTATCCACATGGGTGACAGCCGACCCGTAAGACCAGCATGAGGCTGTGGCGACGATTTCTGGGGGCCTCCAAGACCATGTCTCCGTTGGACACCGGCTCAGTGACGCACATCCTGCGTCTGGTCGACCCGCTCGAGCGGGCCGGACCGTCTGAGAAGGACTATCCCGCGATAGGCGAATACTTGCGCGCGGTGCGCGAACACAACGGCCTGACCATCGCCGAACTGGCCCAGGCCACCCGGATCAGCAAGACCTATCTCCAGGCGCTCGAAGAAGGCGACGGATCGCGCCTGCCCTCGCGCCCCTTCGCCATCGGCTATGTCCGCTCCTACGCCAAGGCCCTTGGCCTCGACGATGAGGCCGCCGCGACCCGTTACAAGCTTGAGACCCCGTCCTCGGAGCCCGAGGCGCTGCGAAACCCCATTGGGGTCAAGCACGAGAAGACCCACAAAAGTCCGCTAGTTCTGGCCGCCGTCCTCCTGGCTGTCGCCGCCGTCATCGGCTGGAATGTGGTCCAGCGCGCGACCGGCCCCAAGGAGCCGACGCTGCCGAGCGTCCCGACCCTCGCCGACGGCCCCGAGCCGGCCCCGGCCCAGGCCGGCTCCATCGCGCTCGGCGTCGCCACCCCGCCCCCGTCCGAGCAAACTACGCCGGCCCCCTATGTCACGCCCGGCCTAATGCCCCCGGCCGCTGAAGCCGTCGGCGCCGCGTCCTTGGCCCCGACCGCCATCCCGGCCCTGCCGCCGGTCAAGCTGGCCCCGGTCTTCGCCGCCCGAGGCGCCGTCTACGGCGCCCCGGCCGGAGCGCCCGCCGCCCTCCTCCTGGCCGGCCGCCCCGCCGCCCTGATCGTGCGCGGCCCAGCCGGCGCGGTCCATTTCGCCCGCCAACTCTCCGCCGGGGAGGCCTATCGCGCCCCGCTCGGCCAGGGCTTGGCGGTCGAGACCACCGATCCTTCCGCCTTCGGCTTCTATGTCGCCGGAGCCCTGCGCGGGACCCTGGTGGTTCCGGTCACCCCGCTCGACCGCGCTGTCGCCGAAACCACCCCGCCGCCCAAGCCCGCGGCCGCCGCCCCCGGCGCGCGCTAAATCCGTCCGCAGCGATAGCGCCTCGGCCGCTTTGGCCCTATTTATCCGCTCATGAGCGCCGCCCATGACGATCCGCGCCGCGTCCGCCCCTGGCGGATGATCGAGCGCCGTTCCTCCCGCAAGATCCGCGTGGGCTCGGTCGAGGTCGGCGGCGACGCCCCGATCACCGTCCAGTCGATGACCAACACCCTGACCTCGAACGCCAACGCGACCATCGGTCAGATCCGCCAGCTCGAGGAGGCCGGGGCCGACATCGTGCGGGTCTCCTGCCCCGATGAGGACTCCACCGCCGCCTTCAAGCTGATCGCCAAGGCGGCCAAGGTCCCGCTCGTGGCCGACATCCACTTTCACTACAAACGCGGCATCGAGGCCGCCGTCGCCGGCGCCGCCTGCCTTCGGATCAACCCCGGCAACATCGGCCGCGCCGACAGGGTGCGCGACGTGGTCCAGGCCGCGCGCGACCACGGCTGCTCGATGCGGATCGGGGTCAACGCCGGTTCGCTGGAGCCGCACCTGCTGGAAAAATACGGCGAGCCCTGCCCCGAGGCCATGGTCGAGAGCGCGCTCGA
>CANJKM010000036.1 GCA_947474805.1 Caulobacterales bacterium
GCCTGTGCCGACCTGCTGCTCGAACTTGGTCAGGTAGGAGGCGATGGCGTCGAAGGTGAAGTCGCCGGCGTCCGTCGTCAGCACATAGGCGATGCTGGCGTCGATGCCCTCGACCCAGAGGTTTAGCGCGTTCCGCTGCTGGAAGTTGTAGACGAAATAGACCGGGCTGGGGACGGTCGCGGTCAGCGGCCGGCCGGCGGTGATGGCCGAGATTTGAGCCGGGGTGGCGCCAGTCGGATAGACGGTCAGCAGGTTGTTCAGGCCGGCAGCGTTGACCGCGAAGGCGGCCTGCGGCGCGGTGATCGCGCCCTTGATGGTGTTGTGCCAGTAGGTCGCCGAGAGGCGCAGGCCCGGAGCGAACGCCGGGGCCCAGTCCCCGCCCATGGCCCAGCTCTTGCCCTTCTGCGGTTCAAGGTCGGCGTTGCCGCCGTTGAGCTGCAGGCCGGCGACGCCGCCGCCGACCGTGCAGGTCGCCGAACCGGCGGCGCAGCCCGGCAGGACGCCCGCGAGGCCGGGGTAGGCCGCGGTCGGCACGTTCAGGTTGCCGGCGAAGAGGGACACGCTGGTTTCGCCGGTGGTGCCGAGCGCATCCGCCCCGCGGCTGGTGAAGGCCGGGGCCACAAAGGACTTGGCGTAGTTGGCGCGTAGCTTGAAGCCGTCGAACACGCCCCAGTTGGCCGCGATGCGCGGGTTCGAGGTCGATCCGAAATCGCTGTATTTGTCGTAGCGGCCCGACGCGTTGATATCGAGGCTGCGGACCAGCGGTACGTTCATGTCGGGACTGATCAGGGGCACCAGGATTTCGGCGTAGGCCGAGCGGACGTTCCGGTCGTACTCGAGATGGAGCGAGGACGAACCCGTAGACGCCGGCCCGGTGTTGTTCGGCCGGGTGACGTTCTGGACCATGCCATATTTGATGTATTCGCCTCCCACGGCGAGCTTCACGTCGCCCGCCTTGGTCTGGAACAGGGTTCCGTCCAGTTTGAGGGTGAAGTCGGTGATGGTCTGACGGGCGCGGTTGATGGTCTCGTTATCCCTCAGGCGCGCGAGCACCGCCGCCGAGGTGCGGTTGTCGGGGCCCACCCTGAACACGTCGAGAGCGTTCGCGGCGGTCAGCGGCGTGTTCAGCACGATGGTGCTGGTGCCCGGGATGGAGACGGCCGTCAGGCTGCCCCCGCCGTTGGTGGTGCCGTTCAGCGCAAGGTTGGCGCAGCTGGCGCAGACCGCGCCGGTGGCGTCGGTGAAGGAGTTGCTGAAGCCGATCGTCGTGCCGCTGGTCAGGCGCCAGGCGTCGGTCAGGCGGTACTCCAGCGAACCCGAGAAATAGGCCGCCTCCTCACCCGCTTGCGTCTGGGCTCCGGGCCCGAGCAGCTGGTTGAAGTCGTAACGGATGCTCTCCGAGGTCGCGGTGCTGCCCGCCGGGCCGACATAGAAGGGGTTGACCTGTCCGGCGTTGGTCGAACCCGGCCCGAAGATGGTGGTCTGGATGGTGCCGCGGCTGTCGCGGGTCAGGTTGCGGCGGTCGGAATAAACCAGGTCTCCGCTGGCGCGCAGGCGCTCGGTGATGTCCTGGGTGATCTTGACCATGCCGGTGTAGCGCCGTTCCGACGGGATAAGGTCGGTCAGGCCAGAGGTGTCGCAGAAGGAGTTGGGAGCGGCATTGGCCACGCCCGCGCCATTGTAGGGGCTGGGGATGATGTTTCCCGTGCCGACCTGGACGGTCGCCGGCGCGCAAAAGAAGGTCGCCAGGTTGCTGCCGCCGAGGTCGCGCTTGTCGCGCTTGGTGTAGCTGCGCTTGTAGGAGAGCAGCCCGTCGCGGTCCGACCAGCCGATGGCGGCCAGCACCGAGCCGGTGTCCCAGGTCTTGCCGGCGACGACGCCCGCGCCGTAGGTCTTGTAGCCGTCGGCGTAACCGGCCTGGGCCCGAGCCTCTACGCCGTTGAAGTTCCGGCGGGTGATGAAGTTGATGACGCCGGCGACGGCGTCTGAGCCGTAGACCGAGGATGCGCCTTCGGCCAGGACCTCGACCCGCTCCAGCGCCAGGGGGGCCAGGATGTTGGGGTCGGCCAGGGTGTGGTTGATGCCCGAGAGCGGCAGGCGGTGGCCGTCGATCAGGATCAGGGTGGAGTTGGAGGCGCTGGCCCCCAGGCCGTGGATGGTCGGGGCGTTGGTGCCCGCGGCGTCGGCGCTGCCGAACGAGCCCTGGCCGACCGCGCCCATGCCGACGATGGCCGGCACGCTGCGCAGGACCTGCTGGATGGTCTGGGCGCCGGTCTTTTGAATTTGCGCCTGGCCGACCGAGATCAGGTTGGAGCCGACGGGCGGGGCGCCGCGCAGGCTGGAGCCGGTAACGACGACCTCGGAGACCTGTTCATTGGCGGGCGCGGAGGCGGCAAGCGCCTGGCTGCTGAGCATCAGGGCGACGGACGCTCCCCCCAGCAGGCTGAGCGCCAGCGATCGGCAGCGGGCGGTGTGGGCGGTGTGCATCGGATCCCCCTTTGTATGGGCTAGTTAGTTACCCCTCACGGCGACAGGCGCTCGCGGGCGTGTGTTTTGTTTTGACGCCTGGGCGCCAGTGGTTTCCTCGACAGGATTTGCGAATAGACCCTGGGATCCATCGGGGCGCCTCTGCCTACGCCCTCGAATTCAGTTACGCCGCATAATGAGTACTAACTAGTTGGTACATGTCAAGCGGCGTGGCGCCGCAACGGGGCGAGGACATTCGACATCGTTGCCAAAAAGACGCGATGGACCCATATTACGGTCTGGTTCGTACATGTCGCGCACGAGGCGAGAAGCCGGATGAAAAGCGTTCTGAGTCTGCCGGTCATCGCCTGGCTCGCCTTGGCGTGGTCCGGCGTCGCCATCGCCGCCGGACCTAACGATGTCTTGCCCGAGGCGCCCGGCAAGACGCTTGTGGTCAAGGCCTGCACCAGCTGCCATCAGGCGCCGCAGATCGTGACCAAGCGCCACACGTCCGATGAGTGGGACGAGCTCCTCGCCAAGATGGTGGCCCGCGGCGCCGCCCTCACCGAAGCCGAGCAGGATCAAGTGTTCGACTATCTGGTCGCCCAGTTTGGGCCCGAGCCGCGGGCGGCCGTCCGCTAGGGTGCGGCGCTAGGGCCTCGGCAGGGCGAAGACCTCGACCGCAGAGCCGGTGGTCGGGCTGTCGAGGAAGCTGCCGCCGGTCGCGACCACCGCCACATACTGTCGTCCGTCGCGGCCCTGGTAGCTGATGGGCGTGGCGTGGGCCGAGGCGCCCAGCTTCCAGGTCCAAACCTCTTTGCCGCTGCGAGCGTCGAAGGCGCGCAGGCGGCTGTCGTCGGTCGCTCCGATGAAGACGAGCCCGGAGGCCGTCGCGATCGAGCCGCCCACATTGGGTCGTCCGGTCTTGGCGATCGCCTCGGGCAGGTTGTCGGAGACCCCCAGCGGCGTCTGCCAGGCGATGGCGCCAGTGTTGACGTCGATGGCGGCGAGGGTGCCCCAGGGCGGCGCCTGGCAGGGCAGGCGGGTCTCGGGCTGCTGGAACCGGCCTAGCACGGGGTTCTGGGCGGTCGAGGCCGTCCCGTCCGCGGCCACCGCGTTCTGGGCGACTTGGCCGAAGTTGTTGGCGCTGACGAAATAGAGGCCGAGCTGGGGATTGAACGACCCGCCGCCCCAGTTGGCGCCGCCCTGATAGCCGGGGAACTGGACCGTCGGCCGTTTGAAGCCGGTGGGCAGATAGGGGCCGCCGAGCTGCAGGTCGTTGTCGACGACGAGCTTGCGGCAATAGGCTTCGTGCTCGGGCGTCAGCCTTGCGATGTCTGCGAGGGCGAAGCTCTGGCGCGCGAAGGCCTCGGGCTTGAGCGGGAAGGGCTGGGTCGGCCACGCCGCTTCGCTCGGGTTGTCGCTGGCGGGCACGGGGCGCTCCTCGACGCCGTAGATCGGCTTGCCGGTGACGCGGTTGAGCAGGAACAGCAGACCCGACTTGGAGACCACCGCCACGGCGGGGATGGTTCGGCCCTTCTGTTTGACCTCCACCAGGGCGGGGGCGCCCTCGGCGTCGAAGTCCCAGATGTCGTGGTGAACCAGCTGGAAGTGCCAGAGGTATTTGCCGGTGGCGGCGTCGGCCGCGACGATGGAGGTGCCGTAGAGGTTGGCGCCCTTGCGGTCCCCGCCGAAGCGATCCCAGGTCGGCGCCCCGAATGGCATGTAGACGACGCCCCGCTTAGCATCGACGGTCAGGAAGCCCCAGACATTGACGCCCGAGCGGCCCTTCCAGCTGTCGCCCTCCCAGGTGTCGTGTCCCTTCTCGCCGGGACGGGGAACGCTGTGGAAGGTCCAGACGAGCTTGCCGGTGCGGACATCCCAGGCGCGGACGTCGCCGGCGGCGCCGCGGGTCGGCGCCTCCTGGGTGCCCGAGCCCGTGATGACCAGATTGCGGAAGACGATGGGCGGAGAGGTCATTCCGAGGCTGGCGTCTGGATAGCCCTGCATCACCTCCGGCGTCTTCATGTCGATCACGCCGTCCTCGCCGAAGCCGGCCGCCGGCTTGCCGGTCCGGGCGTCGAGCGCCACCAGCAGGCCGTCGCGTGTGCCGAACAGAATCCGCGGCGCGAGCTTGCCGTCGCCTGGCCAATATTCCACGCCGCGCAGCGAGGCCGCGCCGGGCGACGAAAGGTCGTAGGCCCAAACCTGCTTGCCGGTCTCCGGCTCCAGCGCCACCACACGGCGGCCGCCGGTGGTCAGATACATCAGGCCGCCGACGACGAGCGGCGTCGCCTCTGAGCTGGGCGGACGGGGCGCGCGGCGGCGCTCGGCGGGGGGCGCGCCCGGCGGCGGGGCGAGGCCTTCGGCCTGGCGTTGAGCCTGATCCTGCGCCGTGGCGGGCGCGGCGGCGTTTACGAGCTGATAGGTCCAGGCCGGCTTCAGCTGCCCGACATTGGCGGGGCTGATCTGGGTCAGCGGCGAAAAACGCATCCCGCCAGGGTCGCGGCCGTAGGTCGGCCAGTCGCCGGGCGCCGGGGCGGCCAGGGCCGAACCGGCCAGATGCAACGCCAGTCCGCCCGCCATCAGGGCGGCGACATAGCCGCCGGGGCGCTTAGGGTCCTGCATCGGGAGTTTCCTATCCTGGGCGCGCGTTAGGGCGCTCGCCGTCAGTGTACGAACTAGTGGGTTTTGGTCAATGTCGGGCGAGTCAATTTTGTACCAATTGGTGAGTTTACGTTGACAGGCCGATGCGAAATCGATCACCGATTAGGGACAGACCCAAGCCGGGAAGGAGCCCCGTCCATGTCCAAGACCGTCTATCTGCTCAACGGGCCCAACCTGAACCTGCTGGGTCTTCGAGAGCCCAACATCTACGGCTCCCAGACCCTGAAGGACGTGGAGGCCATGTGCCGTCCGGTCGCCGAGCGCTATGGCTTCGCGCTCGAGTTTCGCCAGACCAATCGCGAATACGAGATGGTCGACTGGATTCAGGAAGCGCGGCTTTCGGCCGGTCTGATCATCAACCCCGCGGGCTTCACCTATCACGCGGTCCCGGTGCTGGACGCGCTCAAGATGTGCGAATGCCCGGTCGTCGAGGTGCACATCTCCAACATCCACAAGCGGGTGACAGAAGCCCACTGGCGCGCCGACAGCATCATGACGGCCGCCGCGACCGGAGTGATCGCGGGGCTTGGGGTGAAGGGTTATGTGCTGGCCCTGGAGTATATCGGCCAGCAGCTCGGCTAGCGCTTGCCGACCGTCGCGTCGAAGAAGTCGAAGGTGGCCTGAAGCGCCTTCAGGTGGGCGGCGGTGGTCTCGGCCGGGGTTTTGCCGATCCAGCTATGGTCGATGCCCGGCAGTTCGATCAATTCGACCTTCACCCCGGCGGCCTTGAGCCGCTCGTTCATCTCGCGCGACTGGGCGATCGGGGCGGTGCCGTCAGCCGTGCCGTGCAGCAGCAGGAAGGGCGGATCGGATTTGTCGACATAGGTCACCGGCGACGCCTTGGCCTTGATCGCCGTGCAGTCCGGAACCGCCGAGCAGCCGAGGAAGTCGGGGAAATTGGCCAGGGTGTTGAAGTCGAACAGGCCGTACCAGATGGCCGCGGCTTGCACGCAGTCGCTCTCTGTCTTGCCGTCGCCGGGGCTGCAGTCCGCGCCCGCCAGGGCCGCCAGATGCCCTCCGGCCGAGCCGCCCCAGACGGCGACGCGCGACTTGTCGATCCCGTAGTCGGCGGCGTGGCTCTTCAGCCAGCGTATGGCCGTATCGACATCCTCATTCTGCGCCGGGAAGGCGGCCTCGCGTCCTAGCCTGTAGTTGAGCGAGGCGACCACATAGCCGCGCGCGGCCAGGCCCGCCATCACCGCCGGGAAGTCGGCGTAGGCCGCGGCGTTGCGCGAGGTTCCGTTCATCCAGCCGCCGCCGTGGATGTAGATCACCAGCGGCTTGGCGGGGCCGGCCTTTGTCGGGACGTACAGGTCGAGGGTCATCGGCCGGTAGCCCGTGCGCACGCTGTAGACCACGTCGGCCAGGCCCGAGACCCCGCCGGGGAAGCTGGCCTTCAGCTTGGGAAAGGCGTCGCTGCTGACGACCTCAGGGGCGACCTTGGCCGTAACGGGCGCGGCCTGGGCTTCGCTCTGCGAGAGGAGGGCGGCGGCGGCCAGGGCGGCCGCGAGCGTGATGCGGGTCATGGTCTTCTTCTTTTCTGGATCAATCGCGGGGGCCGGTCGGGGCGGGCGGGCGGGCCTCGGCGGCGACCGGGTGGGCGGCCAGCCAATCCATCCGCTGCAGGTTCAGCCTCCGCGTCGTCACTGCGTCTCCGAGCTCGAGATATTGAGGAGCGGCGGCGGTGTAGGCCGGCCAGGGCATGGCCTTGGTCGAAGGAGAGCCGGTCTCGGCCAAGGCAATGAGGGCGGCGCTCATCTGGTCGGTCAATTGCCGGTCCCAGGGGAGGGGCTGCCGGGTCGGGCGGAACAGGTTGTAGTTCTGCATGGTGTCGAACCAGTAGGGCACGTCCGCCGTATGGTAAGCGCCCACCGTGGCCACGTCCTGGTCCGGCAACTTCAGGCCGGGCGCATAGGGATGTTTGTGGGTGAAGGCGGAGATGTAGGTGGCCTGACCGCCAAGCTTCGCCTGGTTGTCCCCGCAGATCCGCGAGCTCTGGAGCATGCCGTTCTCCATAGCCGCGGCGTGGGCCATGGGCTGGACCTCCGCGTCGGTGCGGACCGGGAAGAGCTTGAGGAAGGCCTCGGCGTCCGCGCCGTACATCTGGCGGGCGACGGCCTGATACTCGGCCACCGTGCGCGCCTTGGTCAGGGGACTGGAGTTGCTGTCGATATCGTCGCCGTTCGAACTGGCGATGATCGGAACATTGCTCGCGCGGCCCGAGCCGAGGGCCGCTTCCTTGGTTCCGGTCCAGAAGTAGCCGTCGATGATGGCGGGCGCCCGAAGGCCCGGATTGTTCACCCCCACCTGGCTCTCGGCCTGGGCGTTGATGATCTTGTCGGCCGGCACGTTGCGCAGGGTCGCGAGATCGGCCGCGCCCAGACGCTTCTGCAGCGCCACGCCCACGGCCTCGCCCTCGGACAGGGGCGAGGCGCCGCCCTTCAGATTGCAGGCGCTCATCATCACCGCGCCCCGGAACAGCCCCTTGGAGAGCGGGCTGGTGATCTGGGCGGCGACCGATCCGGCGCCGAAAGACTGGCCGCTGATCACCACCTTGTCCGGATCGCCGCCGAAGGCCGCGATATTGTCGTGAACCCACTGGAGCGCGGCGTTCTGGTCGAGGTAGCCATAGTTGCCCGAATGGCCGCCCTGTTCCCTGGTCAGTACGGGGTGAGCCATATAGCCCAGCAGTCCCACCCGGTAGTTGAGGGTGACGAAGACGGCGCCCCGGCGGGCCATGTTCTCGCCGTCGTAGTTGGCCATGCCGGCCGAGCCGATGGTGCCGCCGCCGCCGTAGATGAAGACGACGACCGGACGCTTGTCGCCGGCATGCGCCTGGCCGGGCGTCCAGATGTTGAGCGTGAGGCAGTCCTCGCTGGTCGCCTCCTCGCCGAAGTAGTGGTTGATGTCGTGCGGGCGCAGCACCTGCATGCACTCCGGGCCCTTGCGGTCGGCGTTCCAGAGGCCGGTCCAAGAGATGGGCTGGGGCGCCGCCCAGCGTAGCGCGCCTGTCGGGGGTTTGGCGTAGGGGAGACCGAGGTAGGCCTTCACGCCCGAGTTCAACCGCGTGCCGGCGACGGCGCCGGTTCGAGTGTAGATCGGGTCTCCGGCGATGGGCTGCATCGGGGCCGCAACCGCCGCGCCCAATCCCGCCGCCATCGCCGAGGCGGCCAGAAGGCCGCTCATCAAAGCCTTGCGCATCGTTTCCTCCGTGAGGCTGTTTCCGCCTCTGCCGTGACGCTAGATTAAAATGTACTATCCGGTCCAATCATTATTGACCGGTCGCGGGGGGCCAGCTTCGGGCGTCTCGCCGATCTCCAGCCGGACGCCGTTAGGGTCGTCGAAGAAGGCCTGCCGGACCGTGGTTCCCGGCACGGTGCGGACATCGACCGGCACCTCTCGCGCCCGCAGTCTGGCGACGAGTTCGTCGAAGTCCGTGACCCTGAAGGCGACGTGGTTGAGGGCGCAGACATGCGAGGAGCCCACCGGAATGCGCGCCTCCTGGATGTGGATCAGAGGACGGTCGCCGGCATAGAGCCAATAGCCCGTCGCCTCGAAATGGGGTCGCCCCCCTTCACGCAGGCCCAGAATCTCGACGAGGAAGGCCCGCGTCGTCTCGAGCCGAGGGGTCACGATATTGATATGGTCGAGCCCCTCGATCGGCATGGGCGTCCGCTCCTAACCGAACAGACGGGCGCGCATCACCTCGACGTCGGGTTCGAGGCCGGTGAACAGGCGAAAGGCGTCGACGGCCTGGAACAGGGCCATGCCGCCGCCGTCGAGCACTCTGCAGCCTCGCTCGGTCGCGAGCTTCACCAGCTCGGTCTCGAGCGGCACATAAACGACTTCGGAGACCCAGAGTTCGGGCCGCAGAAGATCCTTGGGCAGCGGCAGGCCGGGATATTTGTACATGCCGATCGGGCTGGCGTTGATTAGGCCGTCGGCGCCGTCCAGGGCCTTGAAGAGATCGGTGGCGGGTTCGATCGGATCGGCGCCGAAGCTGGCGGCGAGCCGCTCGACCAGCTGGCCCGTACGCTTGGCGTCTATGTCGTAGATCGACAGCCGCTCCACCCCGAGCCGCAGCGCCGCATAGGCCACGGCGGAGCCGGCGCCGCCCGCGCCGAGCATGACGGCGCTCGCCAGCTTCACGTCCGGCAGGCCGCGCCTGAAGGCCTCCGCGAAGCCCGACCAATCGGTGTTGTGGCCGATGCTGCGCCCGCCGCGGAACACCACGGTGTTGACCGCGCCGATAGCCTCGACCTCGGGCGAGACTTCGTCCAGCAGTGGGATCGCCGCCTGCTTGCAGGGGTGGGTGATGTTGAGTCCGGCGAACCCGTCGGCCTGGGCGCGGGCGAGAAGGGCGGGCAGGGTCGCTGCGCCGCCGGAGATCTGCTCGAGATCCAATAGCTCGTAGGACAGCGGCACGCCGGCCGCTTCAGCGGCCGCCCGATGCATGGCCGGGCTGCGGGAGCGCTGGATGCTGCTCCCGATCAAACCGAGCCGAACAGTGTTCGCCAGAGGATCGGTTTGGATCGCTTCGGTCCCCATAAGTTCCTTGCGGGCCTTGAGGCCTGCTCATTCTTTGCCGTTCGCATTCAGTGCACGAACCAGATGGTACATGTCAATCGAGCACGCTCGCCCGGCGTTCCCGCTAGCGAAAACGAACTAGATGGTACATAGTGCGTGGAGCTGGAGTTCGCCCATGCAAAGATCGATCGCCACCGTCTGCCTCAGCGGAAATCTGGCCGAGAAGCTCCAGGCCGCCGCCTCCGCCCACTTCGAGGCGGTCGAAGTGTTCGAGAACGACCTGCTCTATTTCGATGGCTCGCCCCGCGAGGTCCGCGCCCTAGCCGACAGCCTCGGGCTCAAGGTCAACCTGTACCAACCCTTCCGCGATTTTGAGGGCGTGCCGTCCGAGCTGTTCAAGCGCAATCTGGAACGGGCGGAGCGCAAGTTTGACATCATGCACGAACTGGGCGCGCCCGCGCTGCTTGTCTGCTCCAATGTCTCTGCGGCGGCCATGTCCGATCGCGCGATGATCGTCGACCAGCTGGCCGAGTTGGCCGAGCGCGCCGGCCGCAGGGGCCTGACCATCGCCTATGAGGCGCTCTCCTGGGGCGCCCATGTCCGCCATGTGGGCCAGGTCTGGGACATCGTGAAGGCGATCGACCATCCGCACCTCGGCGTCTGCCTCGACAGCTTTCACATGCTGGCGCTCGGCGACGACCCTGCGCTCATCGAGACCATCCCGGGCGACAAGATCGCTTTCGTCCAGATCGCCGATGCGCCGAAGATGACGCTCGATCCCCTGACTTGGAGCCGCCACTACCGCTGCTTCCCCGGCCAGGGGGAGTTCGATCTCGCGGGTTTCATGGCCTCGACGTTGCGCGCCGGCTACATGGGGCCGCTGTCGCTGGAGATCTTCAACGACGAGTTCCGCGGCGCTTCGAACCGCGCGACCGCCCACGACGGCTTTCGTTCGCTCCAGTGGCTCGAAGACCAGACGCGGCTGCGGCTGGAGGCGGACGCCCAGGACGCCAGGGCCGAGGGCCGGCCGCCGCCTCGGGGACCCAATGTCGCGCTCTTCTCTCCCCCGCCGCCCGCCAGGCTCGACGGCCTGTCCTTCATCGAGTTCGCTTGCGGCGATCCGGAGCGCGAAACGCTCGGCGCCTGGATCAAGGCCTTCGGGTTCGACTATGCCGGCGCGCACAAGACCAAGGCGGTCGATCTCTATCGCAGCGGCGGGGTCAATATCGTGCTCAACGCCGAACCCGACTCCTTCGCCCGCGCCTATTATCTGCTGCACGGCCCCTCGATCTGCGCGATCGGCCTGAGGACCGCCGACGATCTGCAGGCGCTCGGCCGCGCCACGGCCTTCCACTGCCAGCGCTTCGCCAGCCAGGCGGGCCCGAACGAACTCAGCATCCCCTCGATCCGGGCTCCCGACGGCGCCCTGATCTATTTCGTCAGCGAAGCGGTGGAATCCGCCGGGCTCTACGAGATCGAGTTCAACATCGAGGGAGCCGCAGAGGAGGCGGGCCGGGCGGGCGGCCTCGATCGGGTAGACCATGTCGCCATGGCGCTGCCCCAGGATCAGATGAACGCCTGGGTCCTCTACTATCGGGCCGTTCTGGGGCTGGAACCCAAGGCCACCATGGTGCTGCCCGACCCCTATGGTCTGGTCCGCAGCCGAGCGATGGCCGACAAGGACAGGACGGTCCGCTTCCCGCTCAATATCGCCATGGGGCGGAACACCACCACCGCCCAGTCGATCGCGGCCCAGCACGGCGCTGGCGTCCACCATGTGGCGTTCGGCTGCCGGGGCCTGCTCGATCTGGTCGAGTCCCTGCGCGAGGCCGGCGCGCCCTTGCTGCATATCCCGGACAACTACTACGAGGACCTCGCCCTTCGCTTCGACCTGCCCGAGGCCCTGATCGAGCGGATGCGGCGGCTCGGCGTCCTCTACGACCGGCAGGGCGAGGGCGAGTTCCTGCACGTCTACACCGAGCCGTTCCAAGGCCGGTTCTTCTTCGAATTCGTCGAGCGGCTGGGCGGCTATGACGACTATGGCGCCGTCAACGCGCCGGCCCGCATGGCCGCCCATTCGCGGCTGATGCGCGAGGGCGCGGCGGTCGAGGCCTGATCGCGGGCCGGTCTAGGGCGTGACGTAGCGCAGGATCATCTCCGTCACCGTCTCCTTGCGGTGCCTCAGCGCCTTGGGCGAGCGCATGTCGACCTTGAAGATGGTCGAAAAGGTGTGGCGGTTGGAGACGTTGAAGAAGCACAGGGCGCTGATCGACATGTGCAGGTCGATCGGTTCGAGGTCCTTGCGCATCACCCCTTCCTTGACGCCTCGGGCGCACAGGGTCTTCAGCCGCTGGATGGCTTTGGAGTTGACTGCGGCGATGTTGGGCAGCGCGGCCATGTTCTCACCGCGGTGGATGTTCTCCACCATAACCAGCCGGATGAAGTCCTCGTTGTTGGTCTGATAGTCGAAGGTGAAGCGCACCAGTGCAGCCAGAGCCTCGAGCGGCGGCATGGCGTCCAGGTCGACGTCGTGCTCGATCGCGCGGATGCGCCGGTAGCACTCCTCCAGCACGGTCCGGTAGAGGCCCTCCTTGCTGCCGAAATAGTAGTAGATCATCCGCTTGCTGGTGTGGGTGCGGGCGGCGATCTCGTCGATCCGCGCCCCGCTCAGGCCGTGCTCGGAGAATTCATGGGTTGCGACCAGGATGATGTTCGCGCGCGTGCGTTCCGGGTCGTTGACGCGGGCCGTCTTGGCGGCGGGCTTGTTGCCAGCTTTAGCCTTAGTCGGGGCCATATTCATTCCTGCCGTTGCCGTCCTGCAGACCTGACGGTCGCCCGTGTCTAACCTGTTCGTTCAGGCGCCGGAAGCCATCGGAGGCTAAGGCCGCTCGTCGCGCCCAAAGTCCGACCCTTTATGGCTTCGGGGTCAATCTATCTCGACTCGCTTCACCTCGCCCAGGATCAGGACATAGGAGGCGACTCCGATCAGGGCGACGAAGGCGATATAGGCGAGGGCGTAGAAGAAGGAACCGGTCCGCGCGACGATCAGCCCGATGATCAGGGGGGTCACGATCCCCGCCAGATTGGCGCAGAGGTTGAAGACGCCGCCAGTCAGACCGATCAGCTTCTTCGGCGCGACGTCGGCGATCAGGGTCCAGCCGAGATTGCACATGCCCTGGCCGAAGAAGGCCACCGACATGATCGCAACCACCAGAGGATCACTGTCGACGAAATTGGCCGCGACGATGGTGGAGGCGAGCAGCAGACCGCCCACCACCGGCAGCTTGCGCGCGATGCTGGCCGATCCGGTCCGTTTGAGCAGGATGTCGGAGATGAAGCCCCCGGCCATCACCCCGACCGAGGCGGCGATGAAAGGCATGACCGTGAAGAAGCCGACCTTGAGCCAGGCCATGTGCCGCTCGGTGGCCAAATAGGTCGGGAACCAGGTCAGGAAGAAGACTAGGGTTGAGTTGCTGGCGAACTGGCCGATCGAGGCGCCGAGGATCTGACGTTGGCGGATCAGCTTGCCGATCGACGACCAGCTGAACGGTGTCCGTTCGCCGGCGTGGGCGAGGCCGCCGCCGCGCTCGATATGGTCGAGTTCGGCTTGGCTTACGCGCATCGTCTTGTGCGGGTCGCGATAGAGGCCGAACCAAGCCAGGCCGAAGATCATGCCGAAGATGCCGACTCCGATCAGCAGCGAGCGCCAGCCGAAGCTCGACACCACCCAAAACAGGGCGGGGCTGAGAAAGGCGAGGCCGAAATACTGGCCCACTGAATAGACGCCGGTGGCTCGGGCGCGCTCGGCTTGCGGGAACCAGATCGAGAGGATGCGGCTGTTGGTCGGATAGCAGGGAGCCTCGGCGACGCCGAGCCCGAAGCGGAAGGCCAGCAAGGAGCCGAGGTTGAAGGCGAAGCCCTGAAGCAGGGTGAAGACCGACCAGACCGTCACCGACAGTCCATAGGTCAGGCGGGCGCCGAAGCGGTCGAGGAAGATGCCGCCGGGAATCTGGGCGGTGGCGTAGGTCCATGAGAAGGCGGAGAAGACCAGGCCCATCACCGCGGCGTCGAGGCCGAGGTCCTTGGACAGGAAGGGCGCCGCGACGCTTAGCACCGTGCGGTCCAGATAGTTGATCATGGTGCCGACGGTGATCAGCCCCAGGATGAAGAAGCGCATGTAGCTGGTGGGGGGGCGCTCCGCAGCCGCTCCCTCTGTCGTGGCTTGGTTCGACACGCGCGTTTCCCTAGGTTCGAGATGCGAGCGATGCTTGGCCGCCCACCATACATTTTACGGCACGCTATCATAACGCACCGGTCCGTACAGTGTAAGGGGTCGCAACGGATTGAGGCGAGTCATCCGCTTCCGTCAAAAGCCGTGGGGTTCAGTTGGCCGCGGCGTACTGCGTCGACAGGTAGTCCAAGATTTCATTGGCCTCGACGGCGCTGAGGGGCACCCCGTATCCAATCATCTTGCCGACGGTCGTCGCCCAGCCGGCCCGGGTCTTCCGCTGGTCAGTCGTGACGTAAAGGTCATGGCAATTGCCGCAGACGTCCTCGAACTGGGCCTTGACCCGCGGAAGGGCTTCCTCCGAAAGCGGCGCGGCCTGGGCGGGGGCCGGGCGCGTTTCCCCGCAGACGCCCGCGCCGGCGAGCGCAAGCAGAGCCGCTCCCGCAAAAGCCGCCCGAACGCGGTGGCCCAGACCAGAAGAACGCATCTATGGGCCTTTCCTGACGTGGCCGTTGAGGGGCGGGCTGGCTGCAGCCTCAGAGCCACACGACCGAAGGCGGGAGGCCGATTTAAGGCAGGGCGAAGACATGGAGCTGGTTCGTCTGACCCGCCGGGATCCGGGGTTTCGTGAATTCATTGAGCCCGTTGGACGTCGCGATCGCGACATACTGGCGACCGCTCCTGCCCTGATAGGTCATTGGCGTGTTGATGGCGTTCTGCGGCAGGCCGACCGACCATAGTTCCTTGCCCGTCTTGGCGTCGAAGGCGCGGAACATGCGATCCGAAGTTGATCCGACAAATACCAGTCCGCCGGCCGTTACGATAGGCCCGCCGGCGTTGGGCGTACCTGTCTTGGCGATGCCGCGAGCGGTCAGCTCCTTGTATTCTCCGAGCGGAACCCGCCAGGCGGTCTCGCCCGTGCTGGCCTTGATCGCCATGAGCTCGCCCCAGGGCGTGCCTGAGCAGGGATAGCCTTCCGGATCGTCGAATGGGATCTTCCGCTTGGCGTAAGAGTCGAGCAGGCCCGAGGAGCGGGACGGCTGCAACACGGCCATTGTGCCGAGGCTGCGCGTGTTGACGATGATGTAGTCGAGCTTGGGGTCGTAAGAGACGCCGCCCCAGCTGCCGCCGCCTTCCGAGCTCGGGAAAACGAGGCTCGGCACCATCAGGTAGGGTGTGTTTGGTCCCGCCTGGACGGCCTTGTCGTACTGGGCCTGGCAGCTCTTGACCCCTTCGGCCGAGATCCGGCTGACCTCGTCTCGGGTCATGCTGACCCGGGAAATCGGCTCCGGTTTCAACGGTACGGGCTGGGTGGGTGAGGTGGTCTCGCCCGGCGCGTCGCTCGATAGGGCCGGACGCTCCTCGGCGCCGAAGATCGGCTCGCCGGTGATCCGGTCGAGGATCCACAGGTAACCAACCTTGGTTGATTGGGCGATCGCGGGAATCTTGCGGCCGTCCTTGTTCACCTCGACCATGGTGGGCTGGGCGTTCACGTCCCAGTCGAAGATGTCGTGGTGGGTGATCTGGAAGTGCCACTTCAGCTTGCCCGTGTCGGCCGACAGAGCGATGATGCTGGTGGCGTAGAGGTTCGAGCCGGGGCGGCTGCCGCCGTAGTTCTGGTCGGTCGCATTGCCTAGCGCGACGAACACCAGGCCGTTAACCGCATCGACCGAGAGTGGAACCCAGCTGCCGGGCCCGCGGCGGTCCTGCCAGCCGTTCAGGCCCCAGGTTCCGAAATTGGCTTCGCCCGGTTGCGGTACGGTATGGAAGCGCCAGACCTCCTTGCCGGTGGTCAGGTCGAAGGCGCGCGGATCGCCCGGCACGCCATACCGCCCCTGCTCACCGCTGGTCGGCGAGAGGATGGCGAGGTTCTTGTAGATCGCGGGGGTGGCGCCGGGCGTGTAGCTGCCGCCAAATTTCTCCATCACCCCGGCCTTCAGGTCGATCAGGCCCTTGGCGCCGACCTTGGTGAAGAGGGCGCCGGTCTTGGCGTCGAACTGAAGCAGATATCCGTCGTTGGTCGCCACCACGATGCGGGGGCGGGCCCTGCCGTCGCCGGGCCAATAGGACACACCGTATTTGGCGGCCATCTCCTTCACCCCCAGGGCGGTGAGGTCGACCTTCCAGATTTCGGCCCCGGTCTCGGCGTTCAGGGCCACGATCTTCTTCCCCGTGGTGAAGAAGTACATGACGTTGTCGACGACGATGGGGGTGACCTCCCAGCCGCGGAACCCAACGGAAGGGTCGCCGCTGTTGTAGGTCCATGCCGGCTTCAGGCCCGCCACATTGGCCGGGGTGATCTGGTTTGCGGCCGAGTATTTGGTCGCGGCCCAGTCGGCGCCGAGGCTCGGCCAATCGACCGGCGCGGCGGAGGTGGCGACGGCGATCGCGCTCATGGCGGCGACGCAGGCCGCGGTCAGTCGGAAGGTCATGATGGCGTCTCCGTCAGATCAGGCCGGCGGGGCCGAAGGCCGCCTTTAGGGTCAGCAGATCGCGCTTCATGGAGCCCAGAACGATGGCGCGCGGAAGGGTCAGCTTGTCGCCCGCGTTTTCAGCGCCGCCGTTTGGGTATTCGGACTGGATCTCGATCGGCCCGGAAAAGCCGATCTCCTTCAAGATCTGTGCGAACTGCACCAGGTCCACCATTCCGGTTCCAAGCGGGACCTGACGCACGCGCCAGGGGTTGGGCTGGCCGCCGCCGCCGCGGGAACGGACCGCCGGTTGCGGGCGCGGGCCCTGTCCGGCGGAGGGAGGGGAGGGGCTGGACGGAAGCCCGGTGGGCGGTGCGCCTGCCGGCGGAGGCGGCGGGGGGCCGACAAAACCGCTGAGCGTGCCCGGCGCGCCGGTGAAGGGGCCGCCCTCAGGGGTCTGGAGGTCGAGTTCCATGAGCGAGTCCTTGACCGATATCCCGCCGATATAAGGACCGGCCGCACGAAGGCTGAGGGCCCAGGTGCCGTTGCCTCCGGCGTTGGTCTGATGGCCGATATCGTAGTGAAAGCTGACGTGCGCGGGATCGAAGCCACGCAGGATTTCAAGCAGATCCCACAAGGCCGAACCGACCGTGCCGCTGCCCGAGTAGGTATGGTACATCGCCTTCATGCCGTATTTGGCGTTGAGAGCGGCCAGTTTGGCGACGCGCGGCCTCAGCGCCTCGAGTTGCGCCATGACCGGCTTGGTTCGGTCGTAGCGGTAGGTGCCCCACCAATAGTGATGGATCCCCGCCGTGGCCGCCGCGTCCAAAATGCGCTCGGCGTTGGGCGAGTCTGCATCCGAGATGTTGGTTGTGATTGTCGAGACGCTGAGGCCGTTGCGCCGCACCGCGTTGAC
>CANJKM010000037.1 GCA_947474805.1 Caulobacterales bacterium
CAAAGGCGGGGGCTTTTCTTTACCGTTCGCTAACCTGATTGACGGCCTTCCCGAAGGGCGCTCCTGCAGCCTTGAGGCATGCCTGAAGGCTGGCTGGTTTTGTAAGCTTGAGCGCGATGGCCTCCTTAACCGGTTTCCACTTAAGGCTATCGCGCTCAAATGCGATGCTCCCGGGAACACATGACGAACGCGATTCGCATCATCGGGCTCGACCCAGGCCTCCGCCGCACCGGATGGGGCGTGGTGGCGTGCGAGGGCGCGCGGCTCGTTCACATCGCCCACGGGGTGATCGCCCCGCCCGAGAAGGCCGCCTTCTCCGAGCGGCTACTGATGCTGTTCGAGGGGCTGTGCGAGGTGATCGCCGCCCACGCGCCCGACGAGGCGGCGGTGGAGGAGGTGTTCGTCAACATGAACCCGTCCTCTACACTAAAGCTCGGACACGCCCGCGCCTGCGCCCTGATCGCCCCCGCCCGCGCCGGCCTGCCGGTGGCCGAATATGCGGCGCGCCTCGTCAAGAAGTCCATCGTCGGCACAGGCGCCGCCGACAAGGACCAGATCGGCTTCATGGTCCGGCGCCTCCTGCCCACCGCCGGCGAGACCACCGCCGACGCCGCCGACGCGCTGGCGGTCGCCATCACCCACGCCCACCTGCGCCGGTCGCACGCCATCCGGGGCGCCGCATGATCGGCCGGCTGCGCGGAACGGTGGCCGAGATCGGCGAGGAGGAGACCCTGATCGACGTAATGGGGGTCGGCTATCTCGTCCGCTGCGGCTCGCGCACCCTCGGGCGTCTGCCCGCCGTGGGTGAGGACGTGGTGCTGCACATCGACAGCCAGACCCGCGAGGACGGCACCCGCCTCTACGGTTTCCTGACCCGCGACGAACGCTCGGCCTTCGCCACCCTGCACACCGTCCAGGGCGTCGGTCCCAAGGCGGCGCTGTCGGTGCTGGACGTCTTGCCGCCCAACGAGCTGGCCGCCGCCGTGGCCCGCGAAGACAAGGCCGCCATCGGCCGGGCCCAGGGGGTCGGCCCCAAGCTCGCCCTGCGCATCACCGTCGAGCTGAAGGGCAAGCCGCTCGGCGAAGGCCTGACCATCGCCGCCACGCCTGGCTTCCACAACGCCGCCCCTGCGGCTCCCTCGCTGAACGGGGAGGCGACCGCCGCCCTGATGGGCCTGGGCATCGCCGAACCCCTGGCCCGCCGCGCGGTGGATACGGCTTCGCAGGCGCTGGGCCCCGACGCCGCCCTGCCGGCCCTGATAAAGGCCGCGCTGCGGGAGCTGGGCAAGTGACCCGTCTCGTTTCCGCGGACGCCGGGCCGCTGGAGGGCGCCGACCGCGCCATGCGGCCCCAGACCCTGGCCGAGTTCACCGGCCAGGAGCAGGCCAAGGGCAACCTCAAGGTCTTCATCGACGCCGCCAAGGCGCGCGGCCAGGCGCTCGACCATGTCCTCTTGTTCGGCCCGCCAGGGCTGGGCAAGACCACCCTGGCCCAGATCGTCGCCCGCGAGCTGGGGGTCAATTTCCGCGCCACCTCCGGCCCCATCCTGGCCAAGGCCGGGGATCTGGCGGCCATCCTGACCAACTTAGAGCCCAACGACGTCCTGTTCATCGACGAGGTGCACCGGCTGCCCCCCGCGGTGGAGGAGATTCTCTATCCGGCCATGGAGGACCATGTGCTCGACCTGATCATCGGCGAGGGCCCCTCGGCCCGGTCGGTGCGGATCGATCTTGCGCCCTTCACCCTGGTCGCCGCCACCACGCGGGCTGGCCTCCTGGCCACGCCCCTGCGCGACCGGTTCGGCATCCCGCTGCGGCTGGAGTTCTACACCCCCAAGGAGCTGGAATCGGTCCTGGCCCACGCCGCCCGGCGGATGGGCTGTGCCCTGGCTCCCGACGGCGCCAACGAGATCGCCGGCCGGGCCCGCGGCACGCCGCGCGTGGCGGGACGCCTCCTGCGCCGGGTGCGCGACTTCGCCGAGGCCGAGGGCGCAACCTCGATCGACCGGGCCGTCGCCGCGCGCGGCCTAGCGCGGCTGGAGGTAGACGAGAAGGGGCTGGACGCGCTTGACCGCCGCTATCTGTCGGCGCTGATCGAAACCTATGGAGGCGGACCGGTAGGGGCCGAGACCCTGGCGGCCGCCCTGGCCGAGGCCCGCGACGCCATCGAGGACGTGATCGAGCCCTATCTGATGCAGCAGGGTTTCGTCATGCGCACCCCGCGCGGCCGGGTCGCCGGCCCCAACGCCTACGGCCATCTCGGCCTCGCTCCGCCCGCGACCAAGCCGGTCACACAGGGCGGCCTCTTCGAGGAGGGGTGATGAGCGAGACGCCCACCGCCGGGGTTCTCGCCGGGCGTGAGCACCGGCTGCCGATCCGGGTCTATTACGAGGACACTGACTTCACCGGCCTCGTCTATCACGCAGGCTATGCGCGCTGGTTCGAGCGGGGCCGTTCGGAGTTCCTCCGATGCGCCGGGGTCGAGCACACAGCCCTGATGGCCGAGGACGCCGCCGTGGTCGTGACCCGCCTCTGCATCGACTATAAGAAGCCCGCCAGGATCGACGACGCCCTGGTGGTGATCACCAGCTACGAGCGCTTTTCCGGCCCGCGCGTGGCGATCCGCCAACGGATCGAGCGGGCCGGCGAGCTGCTTGTCAGTGCAGAGGTCGACTGCGCCGTGATAAGCATGGACGGGCGCCCGCGCCGCCCGCCCGCCTCATTGGCGAGAGCGCTTGGCCCTCATCTCGCAACCGCGTCATAGTTTCGCCCAGCCTGCCGTTACGTTCGGACCGATTCTGGAGACCTCCCCGCCGATGCCCGAAGCCGCCCTCACCGCCGACAGCTTCAACCTCGTCGCCCTGTTCCTGAACGCCGACTGGGTCGGCAAGCTGGTCATGGTCTTCCTGGCCCTGGCCTCGCTTTGGTCCTGGACCATCATCCTCGACAAGGTCTTCCGCTTCGCCGCGCTCAACCGGGACGCCAACCGGTTCGAGGACCAGGTCGGCTCGGGCAAGAGCCTGGAGGACGTGGCCGCCGCCGCCGGCGACAAGCCCAAGGCGCCGCTTCCGCGCATGCTGCAGGCCGCCCTGCGCGAATGGCGCGGCTCCAAAGGGGCGCTGAGCGACACTCAACTGGCGCTTCTGATCCAGCGCATCGACCGGGCCCTCGACAGCATGATCGGCAAGGAGATGCGCAAGGTGGAGGACGGGCTCTCGACCCTGGCCATCGTCGCGACGTCGTCGCCCTTCATCGGCCTGTTCGGCACCGTTTGGGGCATCATGAACGCCTTCCAGGCCATCGCCCTGCAGAAGAACACCAACCTGACCGTGGTGGCGCCCGCCATCGCCCAGGCCCTGTTCGCCACCGCCATTGGACTGATCGCCGCCATCCCGGCCTATATCGCCTACAACCGCTTTACCGCCGACGCCGCCAAATTCTCCGGCCGTCTGGAAGCCTTCGCCGACGACCTCTCTGCCGCCGTGCTGCGCCGGCTCGGCGAACGCTCCACCCCCAAGGAAGGTTGACCCCTTGGCCGGCGGGATTCCCGATTCCATCGCCTCAGGGCGGCGCGGCCGCCGGCGCGGGCGCGCCCGCAAGGGAGCGCTCTCCGAGATCAACGTCACGCCGCTCGTCGACGTCATGTTGGTGCTGCTGATCATCTTCATGATCTCGGCCCCGCTGCTGACCGTGGGCGTGCCGATCGAACTGCCCAAGACCGAGGCCGCGGCGGTCAACGATCAGATCGAACCGCTCAGCATTTCCATCCGTCGCGACGGGGCCATCTTCATCCAGGAGAGCCCGACCGCCTTCGCCAACCTTGGGGTGCAGCTAAAGGCCATGGCCGGCAACGGGCTCGACAAGCCCATCTATGTGCGCGCCGACGGGGCCGCCGCCTATGCGGTGGTCGCCCAGGTGATGGCGCGGCTCCAGTCGGCCGGCTTCACCTCGATCAACCTGATCACCGACACCGGGACGCCCGAGCCGCCGCCGGCCGCCGCCGCCAATCTGCGGCCCTCGGCCGAAGCGACGCCCTAGAATGGCCGAGGTCGCCGAACAGCGCGCGCCGGCGCTCTTCGCTTCCGCCCTGCTGCATGTGGGGCTGGTGGCCGCGACCCTGATCGCCTGGCCGAGCTTCAACAAGCCGATGACCATGCAGGCCTCGGTGCCGGTGACCTTGGTTAGCCACGCACCGGTCGCGGACGTGCGCCCGGCCATCGAGGCGCCAGAGGCCCAGATCGCCCAGGCTCCCGAGCCGGCGCCGGACGTTCCCCTGCCCCCCGCGCCTGAGGTGGCTCCGGCCCCGCCCGCGCCGCCGCCCCCGACGCCCAAGGCCGCCGCGCCCGCGCCGCCCAAGCCCGCGCCCTCGCTCGACCTCAACGCCCTGGCAAAGAGCGCCAAGCCGACCCAGCGCCAGCTCGACCTCAAGGCCCTGGCCCAGCAGAAGCCCAAACAGACCCTCGACCTCGAATCTCTGGCGGCGGGCGGTCGTCCCCGCAACGCCGCCCGCGGCGCCGCGCGGCCCGAAACCGACACCCAGGCCCGCCAGGCGCTGGGCGCCGCCCAAGGACTGACGGCGGACGAGTCGAGCCTGCTCTATGAGAAGCTGATCAAGCTCTGGAACCCCAACTGCGGGTCGGAGGGCGCGGCCAATGTCATCGTAAAGGTGCATATGCGGCTGTCGCCGGCGGGCGCGCTCCTGGCCCCGCCCGAGCTGGCCTCCAGCGGCAGCGGCGCCGTCTGGCAGGCGGCGGCCACCCGCGCGATCACGGCGGTGGCGCGGGGCGCGCCCTATACCGAACTCAGGCGAGAGCGCTACAACGCCTGGAAGGACATCATCTTCAACTTCGACGCCCGCAAGGCATGCTTTGGGTAGCTGGTGCAGTATCTCCCCTAAGCTGGGACCGGCATATGTTCTTGGTTTGCTCTAGAGCCAACCTTATTAATTTGAGATGGCGGGATGCGGTCCCGCCGCGCGTGTAGTTCCCACATCGCCGTCCGTTTCAACCCCCGCCGTCGGCCTGCCTAGCTATGCCGCCAATGGCTTTCAGAACCTGAATGATCGATCGGGACCGAGCTCGTCGACGCCAATTTTCGGCGTTGGGCGGTGCGGGCGGTGTGGAAGCTCGGAAACGCGCGGCCGTGGTTTATCAGGCCTTTCACCTATTGGTTCCCTCAACCGCTCTTCCGAATTGAGCACGAACTCTAAGTTCTGCAGCCTCTCTCGCTCGACGACGTGAAAGACCGCATTCGTGTATCGATGGAGACGTACCCTTGGGATAGGTCGCATGATGACAACCTCGATTTTAAAGCCACGGACTTCGCCGACCTAGAGGCGGCAGGATCGGTCGCCGAAATCTAGGAGCGATTCCTACCGGACACCTTCGAGCCGTATTAGGCCTAGATCAGCCCGCCCGGTTCTTCACCAGGTCGTCGACCACGCCGGGGTCGGCCAGGGTCGAGGTGTCGCCCAGCGATCCAAGCTCGTTCTCGGCGATCTTCCTCAAAATGCGGCGCATGATCTTGCCCGAGCGGGTCTTGGGCAGGCCGGGCGCCCACTGGATCACGTCCGGCGAGGCGATGGGGCCGATCTCCTTGCGCACCCAGGTAACGAGCGTCTTGCGCAACTCTTCGGTCGGCTCGACCCCGAGCTTGAGGGTCACATAGCAATACACGCCCTGGCCCTTGATGGCGTGCGGATAGCCGACCACCGCCGCCTCGGCGACATCGTAGTGGGAGACCAGGGCGCTCTCGATTTCGGCGGTCCCCAGCCGGTGGCCGGAGACGTTCAGCACATCGTCCACCCGTCCGGTGATCCAGTAATAGCCGTCCTTGTCGCGGCGGCAGCCGTCGCCCGTGAAATACTTGCCGGGATAGGTCGAGAAGTAGGTCGAGATGAACCGCTCGTGGTCGCCCCAGACGGTGCGCATCTGGCCGGGCCAGCTGTCGGTGAGGCAGAGGTTGCCGCTCGCGGCACCTTCGAGCACCACGCCCTCGGCGTCGACCAGTTGGGGGATGACGCCGGGCAGGGGCAGGGTGGCCGAGCCCGGCTTGGCCGGCACGGCGGAGGGGATGGGAGCCATCAGGGTCCCGCCGGTCTCGGTCTGCCACCAGGTGTCGACGATGGGGCAGCGGCCGTCGCCGACGACGCGGTGATACCAGGTCCAGGCTTCGGGATTGATGGGCTCGCCGACAGTGCCGAGCAGTCGCAGGGAGGCGCGGCTGGTCCTGGTCACGGGCGCCTCGCCCTCGCGCATGAGGGCGCGGATGGCGGTAGGGGCGGTGTAGAAGATCTCGACCCGGTGCTTGTCGATCACCTCCCAGAAGCGGCTTACGCTGGGCCAGGTGGGGACGCCCTCGAACATCAGGGTGGTCGCTCCGTTCGCGAGCGGGCCGTAGACGATATAGGTGTGGCCAGTGACCCAGCCGACATCGGCAGTGCACCAATAGGTCTCGCCCGGGCGATAGCCAAAGACGAGCTCGTGGGTGTAGGCGGCCCAGAACAGGTAGCCGCCTGTGGTGTGCAGCACGCCTTTGGGCTTTCCGGTCGAGCCGGAGGTGTAGAGGATGAAGAGCGGGTCCTCGGCTCCCATCGGCTCGGGCTCGCACTCGCCGAACACAGCGGCGGCCTCGCGCTCATAGACGAAATCGCGGCCGGATTTCATCCCGACGGTCGCGCCCGTGCGGGTGACCACCAGCACCGTCTCGACCCCCGGGCATTGGGCCAGGGCCGCGTCGACATTGGCCTTGAGCGGAATGGCCTTGCCGCCGCGCAGACCCTCGTCCGCTGTGATGACCAGCTTGGAGTCGCAGTCCTGAATCCGCCCGGCCAGGCTGTCGGGCGAGAAGCCGGCGAAGACCACCGAATGGACGGCCCCGATGCGGGCGCAGGCCAGCATGGCGTAGGCGGCCTCGGGGATCATCGGCAGGTAGAGGGTGACGCGGTCGCCCTTCGCTACACCGTGGGTGCGCATGACATTGGCCATGCGGCAGACGGCGTCGTGCAGCTGGCGATAGCTGATGGTCTTGGATTGGGCGGGGTCGTCGCCCTCCCAGATGATGGCGGTCTCATTGCCCCGCGTGGCCAGATGGCGGTCGATGCAGTTGACCGAGGCGTTCAGCACCCCGTCGGCGAACCAGCGGATATGAAGGTCTTTTGCGTCGAAGGAGACGTCCTTGACCTCGGTGAAGGGCCGCATCCACTCGAGCCGCCTGGCCGCCTCGCCGAAGAAGTCTTCGGGGTCGGCGTCGGCGCGCGCGCGCATCTCAGCGTAGGCGGCCGCATCCGGGCCGCGCGCCGCCCACTCGGGGGGAACGGGAAAGATGTCGTCGCTCACCGGGCCATCTCCGTCATGCTGAAACACCCTAGAGCGGACAAGCCTGGTTTGTCAGGCCTCGGGCGTGTCCTTGAACCGAAAACTCGCGCACTCTAAGGCGTTGACGCAACCGCGCCCCACACGAAACGAAGCTTCAGATGCTGCTTGCCCTCTCCACCTGGCCCGAGATCGAAGCGCAACTGGCGCGGTCGAAAACCGTGGTCATCCCCATCGGCTCCAACGAGCAGCACGGGCCGACGGGTCTTCTCGGCACCGACTGGCTCTGCCCGGAGATCATCGCCCACACGGCGTCCGACCAAGGCGACATCCTGATCGCGCCCACCTTCAACATCGGCATGGCGCAGCACCACCTGGGCTTTCCCGGCACCATCGCCCTGCGGCCCTCGACCATGATCTCGGCCATCGTCGACTGGAGCCGCTCACTCTCCAACGCCGGCTTCGAGAAGCTCTATTTCCTCAACGGCCATGGTGGGAACTGCGCCACCATCGAGGCGGCCTTCTCCGAGGTCTATTCGGAGGTCTCCTACGCCGGACTGCAGCGCGGCTTCGCCTGCAAGCTGCGCAACTGGTGGGAGCTGCCGGGCGTGACCAAGCTCTGCGTCCGCCTCTTCCCCGAGGGCCACGGCACTCACGCCACTCCGTCCGAAATCGCGGTGACCCAGTTCGCCTATCCGCATGCGATCAAGAACGCCAACTACGCGCCGCGGATCGCGCCCACCGGGCCAATCCGCGAGGCAGCTGACTTCCGTGCCCGCTATCCCGACGGGCGGATGGGCTCCGATCCCGGCCTCGCCACGCCCGAGAAGGGCGGCGAGATCGTCGGCCTGGCCGTCAAGGGCCTGTTCCAGGAGGTCGCCGAATTCGACCGCGAGATCGCGCCCGAAGGCTATCGCCCGGCATGAATCCCTTGCTGCAGGAGAGCGCCGAGGAAGAACTGGCCCACGCGCTCGATATCAGCTGGGCGGCGCTCGCCAAGAGTGTGCATTGGGGCGACACCTATGTCGGGGTGGCCAAGGATGGGCGCGAGGTCGAGTTCGAGCGCCGCTATCTGTGGGCCACTCAGGAAGGCGGCGACATCCTGGTTGAGGTGACCGTCTTCGCCGGCCAGACCCGTTACGACGAAGGCGGCAAGGCGACGGCGATCATCGCCAAGCCCTGAACGGCGCTCAGCTTTTCGGCCGGATGTCGGGGTGCTCGCGCATGAAAGCGACACAGCCCGGATTGGTCATCATCACCGCGTTGGGCATGGCGGTGCAGGCGTGCATGGTTTCCGCATCCTCGCGCGACAGGGCCGTCAGGTCGACGTCGGGGGCCGGATCCGGATTCTTGAACACCGTGCGGATCTCCGCCCCCTGACCGGGGGTCACGCTCTCGCCGGGCGTCAGAGGGCCGGTCATGCCGGGGCCGACCGCGCCGCCGGGTGCGGGGGCCGGGGCGCCGGTCGCGTTGGGAACACTTGTGGGGCCCATGCTCTGGGCCGCCGCCAGGGTGGCGCTGGCGGCCAGGATGACCGCGGCGACCGAGAGACGTTGCAGGGCGCGCATTGGAAATCCTATTGGTTGAAGGCCGTTCGCAGGGACGGCCCAGCTTCAAACGCCTGCATCGCGGGGAAAGGTTCACTGGCGACGACAGCATACAGGGTCCGCAGCCTCAGTTGTGTTTCGCTCTGTGTCGGCCCCCGCCGAACAGAAAAGGGCGCCGACCTCGCGGCCGGCGCCCCTGTCTTCAGAAACCTGCAGCTTCCTAGTAGCGGTAGTGGTCCGGCTTGAACGGGCCCGCATTGGGCACGCCGATATAGTCGGCCTGCATCGGCGACAGCGTGGTCAGCTGGGCGCCCAGCTTGGCCAGGTGAAGCATGGCCACCTTCTCGTCGAGGTGCTTGGGCAGGGTGTAGACCTTGGCCTCGTACTTGGAGGCGTTGGTCCACAACTCGAGCTGAGCCAGGGTCTGATTGGTAAAGCTGGCCGACATCACGAAGCTCGGGTGGCCCGTGGCGTTGCCGAGGTTCACCAGACGGCCTTCCGACAGAAGGATGATCTTCTTGCCGTCAGGGAATTCGATGTGGTGCACCTGGGGCTTGATCTCGTCCCACTTGAAGTTCTTCAGCCCGGCGACCTGAATCTCGGAGTCGAAGTGGCCGATGTTGCAAACGATGGAGTTGTTCTTCATCGCCCGCATGTGCTCGACGGTGATGACGTCCTTGTTGCCCGTGGCGGTGACGAAGATGTCGGCGGCGCCCGCCACTTCCTCGAGGATGCGGACCTCATAGCCTTCCATCGCCGCCTGCAGGGCGCAGATCGGATCGACTTCGGTGACGATGACGCGCGCGCCGCCCTGGCGCAGCGAGGCGGCCGAGCCCTTGCCCACGTCGCCATAGCCGCAGACCACGGCGACCTTGCCGGCCAGCATGACGTCGGTGGCGCGGCGGATGGCGTCGACGAGGCTCTCGCGGCAGCCGTAGAGGTTGTCGAACTTGGACCTGGTGACGCTGTCGTTGACGTTGATGGCGGCGAACGGCAGCTCGCCGCGCTGGCTCATCTGATAGAGGCGGTGGACGCCCGTGGTGGTCTCTTCCGACACGCCCTTGATCGAGTCGCGAATGGCCGAATAGAAGCCAGGCTTCTCGGCGAGGTAGCGCTTCATGACCAGGAAGAGGGCTTCTTCTTCCTCATTGGTCGGGTTGTTCAGGACGCTCGGGTCCTTCTCGGCCTTGGGACCCAGGACGCAGAGCAGGGTGGCGTCGCCGCCGTCGTCCAGGATCAGGTTGGGATAGCCGCCGTCCGACCATTCGAAGATGCGGTGGGCGTATTCCCAGTACTCGACCAGGTTCTCGCCCTTGATCGCGAAGACCGGGGTGCCGGCGGCGGCGATGGCCGCGGCGGCGTGGTCCTGGGTCGAGAAGATGTTGCAGGAGGCCCAGCGGACGTCGGCGCCGAGCGCCTGCAGGGTCTCGATCAGCACCGCCGTCTGGATGGTCATATGCAGCGAGCCGCAGATGCGGGCGCCCTTCAGCGGCTGGTCCTTGCCGAATTCCTCGCGCACGGCCATCAGGCCGGGCATCTCGGTTTCGGCGATGGCGATTTCCTTGCGGCCCCAATCGGCCAGGGAGATATCGCGGATCACATAGTCGGCCATCGTCGGCGCCTTTCTTGATTTCAGGCGGCGTCTATAGCGCGTCAGGCCGAAGATATAAAGATAGCTTTATATGACTAAATCTCAGTGATGCATGCCCGGCATGGTATCCATGCCCTGGGCCCCGGCCGTGTCGTTGGCGGTGAAGGCGGTCTCGCGTTCGCCCGCCTTGGCGAACTTGAGGGTGATGCGGACTGTCTCGCCGGCCTTGATCGGGCGCTTCAGCCCGGTGAGCATCAGGTGCAGGCCGCCGGGCCTCAGGGCGACCTGGCCGCCCGGCGCGATGGTCAGGGGTCCGGCCCGCCCCATGCGCGAAATCCCGTTGACCACCTTGCTCTCGTGCAGGCTGGCGGCCGCCGCGCAGGCGCAGGCGGCGCCGGTCAGGACGTCGGCGGCCTTGCCGGTGTTTCGGATGGTGAAATAGGCGGCGGTGGTCTTCAGGCCGCCCTGGGTCGTGCGCAGCTGAGGCTGTTCGACGATGAGGCTGGAGGCGGGAGCCGCGGCGGCGAGCAGCAGGAGGAAGGGGAGGAGGCGTCGCATGGGGCGCTGCTTTAGCCTTCCATCCGAGCGGATAGAAGGCCCCTCCGTATTGACACCGTATCGGCCGCCCCCGCAGCTAGGCGCAAAATCAAACGGGAGGCTCTCTTGCTGAAATCCATCCTCGCCGGCGGCGCGATCGCCCTGGCCGCCGGGTCCCTGGCGTCCGGCGCCTCGGCCGCGGAAGACTGGGTCACGGTGGTGCGCAGCGCCGAGATCGCGCGGCCCGCCTCGGCGGTCTGGGCCCTGGTCGGCGGTTATTGCGAGTTCGGCAAGGTCCGCAAGGTCTCCTGCACCTATAAGAAGGGGACCGGGGGGCTCGGGACCATCCGAGTGCTGAACGGCGTCACCGAAGAGGTGAAGGTCGGCGAGGGGCAATACAGCTACGGCTATTTCCAGACCGTCGGCGCCCGGACCCAGGCCCGCTACCACGGCAATATGTCGGCCATCCCCTCGGCCGACGGCAAGACCACCAAGATGGTCTACACCCTGATCTACGACCAGGCGGGCTTCGCCACCGACGCCGAGCGCGCGAGCCAGAAGGCGGCGATGGAGACCGGCTTCCAGGACGCGGTCGATACGATCAAGGCGATGGCGGAAGCGGCGAAGTGACCATGCTGAAAACCATCATCGCCGGCGCGGCCTTCGCGCTGATCGCCACCGCCGCTTTCGCCGCCGAGGACTGGGTCGCGGTCGAGCGGAGCATCGAGGTCAAGGCGCCCGCCGCCAAGGTCTGGGGTCTGCTCGGCGGCTATTGCGCCGCCAACAAGGCGCGCGGCGCGCCCTGCGACTTCACCAAGGGAACGGGCGAGCTCGGGACCATCCGCAAGCTCAACCCCACGACCGAGGAGGTGAAGGTCGCCGAGGGGCAATACAGCTACGGCTATATGCAGACGCTCGGGGCGTCGACGCCGCTGCGCTACCACGGCAATATCTCGGTGCTGCCGGTGAGCGGGGCGAGCTCGAAGATCGTCTACACCCTGGTCTACGACCAGGGCGCGCTGGCGACCGACGCCGAGCGGGAGACGACGCGCAACACCTTCGGGACCCGGTTTCAGGGCGCGATCGAGCAGATGAAGACCCTGGCGGAGAAATAACGCCTTCTCCAAAGGCCCCCGCGAAGGCGGGGGTCCAGGGTTATTCTGGAGCGCCGCGCCGCGGCCTAAGCCTGGGTCCCCGCCTCCGCGAGGACACTCGGCTCTTGGGTTAGCCTAAGCCCTCCAAAACCCGACCAGCTTCTTGGTTTCGTCCAGCACCGGGGCGGCGACGTTGCGGGCGTCGGCGGCGCCCTTGGCCAGGACGGCGTCGATCTCGCCGGGGTCGTCGAGGAAGCCGCGCATGCGGTCACCGATCGGGCCCATGACCGAGACCGCGAGGTCGGCCAGGGCCGGCTTGAAGGTCCCGAACCCCTTGCCGCCGAATTCGGCCAGGACCTGCTCCTTGGAGAGGCCGGACAGGGCGGCGTAGATGCCCACCAGGTTGTCGGCCTCGGGCCGGGTCTTCAGGTCCTCGAGGGTTTCGGACAGCGGCTCGGGGTCGGTCTTGGCCTTGCGGATCTTGGAGGCGATGGCGTCGGCGTCGTCCAGCAGGTTTATGCGGGAATTATCCGACGGGTCGGACTTGGACATCTTGGCCGAGCCGTCGCGCAGGCTCATCACCCGCGCGCCGGGGCCCTGGGTCAGGGGCTCGGGCAGGGGGAAGAAGCCAGGCGCCTTGAAGTCGTTGTTGAACTTGGCCGCGATATCGCGGGTCAGCTCCAGATGCTGTTTCTGGTCCTCGCCGACCGGCACGTGGGTGGCCTTGTAGACCAGGATGTCGGCGGCCTGGAGCACCGGGTAGGTGTAGAGGCCGACCGAGGAGCGCTCCTTGTGCTGGCCGCTCTTCTCCTTGAACTGGGTCATGCGGTCGAGCCAGCCGAGGCGGGCGACGCAGTTGAAGATCCAGGCGAGCTCGGCGTGCTCGCGCACCGAGGACTGGGCGAAGATGGCCGCCTTCATCGGGTCGAGCCCGGCGGCCAGATAGGCGGCGACGATCTCGCGGGTCTGGGAGGCCAGCTTCTCGGGCTCCTGCCAGACGGTGATGGCGTGCAGGTCGGCGACGAAGATGAAGGTCTGTTTCTCGTGCTGAAGCCTGGCGAACTTCACCAGGGCGCCGAGGTAGTTGCCGAGGTGCAGGGCGCCGGAGCACTGGACGCCGGAGAGCACCCGCTCGGGGCCGGCGTAGGAGATCGGAGCGTCGGTCATGATGTCCGGTCGATAGGCCGACCGGCGGCTTTCCGCAAGCCGGTCAGGCCTTGGGACGGCGGCGCAGCACCGACTTCAGCTCGGCGACCGTGACCGCGCGCAGGGCGATCAGCATGCCGAAATAGAAGGGGGTGGAGATGGCGACCACCACGGCCAGGGCGACCTCCTTTCGGAATAGGAAGGGCTCGTAATAGGGGCGGGTCAGGGACGCGGCGCCCAGCAGGGCGGCCATGGCGGCGCTGGCGGTCAGGATCTTCAGCAGCCGCGAGACGGCGGCGGGGCTGGGCGCATAGTCGCCGCGCCTGGCCAGGGCCGCGACCATCTGGACGACATTGATCCAGGCGGCGATCGAGGTGGCGGCGGCGATGCCCTGGAAGCCGACGAGCCGGTAGAGGACGATCCCCAGGACGATGTTCACCGCCACCGAGATCAGGGCGAACCGCATCGGCCCCTTGGTGTCGCGCCGGGCGAAGAAGGCCGGCGCCAGGATCCGGGCCAGGACAAAGGCGGGCGTGCCCCAGCCGTAGTGGAACAGGGCGGCGGCGGTCTGGTGCGCGTCCACCGGCAGGAACTCGCCGCGGGTGAATAGGGCGTCGATCAGGAAATAGGGCATGGCGAACAGGGCCGCCGCCGCCGGAAGCGACAGAGCCAGGGAGAAGGCGATCGCCTCGTCCATGGCGGCCTGGGCGTCTTTCTTGTCGCCAGCGCCGACGGCGGTGGAGAGGCGGGGCAGGAGGGCGACGCCGATGGCGACCCCGACCAGACCGAGCGGCAGCTGATAGAGCCGGTCGGCGACCGCCAGCCAGGAGCGGGCCCCGTTCACGCCCGAGGCCAGGACGCCGGAGATGTAGATGTTGATCTGGGTGGCGCTGGCGGCAATGGCGCCGGGAATGGCCAGGCCGATCAGGGCCTTGATCTCGGGGGTCAGGCGCGGCCAGCGCAGGGTGATGTCGGCGCCCGAGCGTCGCACCGCCCACCAGAGGAGGGCGCCCTGCAGAATGCCCGCGACCAGCACCCCCCAGGAGGCGGCGACGGCGGCGCCGACAGCCGTCGTCTGCGGCAGGACGGCGGCGAGGGTGACGAGGTTCAGGAAGATGGGCGCGGCGGCCGAGGCGACGAAGCGGCTCTTGGCGTTCAGCACGCCCGACAGGTGGGCGACCACGGCCATGCAGGGCAGGTAGGGCATGGTGATCTGGGTCAGCAGCACCGCCAGCTTGAATTTGGCGGGGTTGGCCGCGAAGCCCGGGGCGATCAGATACATCAGCCAGGGCATGGCCAGCTGGCAGACCAGCATGATGACCACGGTGGCGGCGAGCAGGGTGGCCAGGGCGTCGGCGGCCAGCTTGTCGGCCACCTCTTCGCCCTCGGCGGCCAGGGTTTTGGCGTAGGCCGGGACGAAGGCGGCGGCGAAGGCGCCCTCGGCGAACAGGCGGCGGAACAGATTAGGGAAGGCGAGCGCCGTGTTCCAGGCGTCGGCCGCCATCCCGGCCGAGGCGCCCCGGGTGTAGCTGACCGCCAGATCGCGGAAGAAGCCGGCGAAGCGGCTGAGCAGGGTGAAGCCCGAATAGATCATCGACGAGCGCATCATCGAGGGCTTGGCGCCGCCGTTTCCGACCTGGCGGCCGAGCTGGGCGGCCTGGGTTGTAGCGAGCGCCTCGGTCAGAGGGCTGTCGGCCGCCGGCGCGTCGATATTCAGGTCGTCGACCTCGGGGTCGGCCTGTCCGGACGTCGGGGGCTTGCGGGGCGCGCGGCTCACCTTGCGGGCGTAGCTTGCGCCGCCTGGGGCGCGCAACCTTTTAGCCGTCATCGCCCGACTTGATCGGGCGATTCAAGCAACGGCGGCGGAAGCTGAGAGCGCGCTTGGATCCCCCGGTCCGCCTTCGGCGGCCGGAGGATGACGACGAATTTACAGTTTGGGTTCCGGAACCCGGTCGATCAGCAGCTCCAGGGTCTGAGCCTTGGCCGGGAGGTCGTCGGCGATCCGGTCGGCCAGCTCGCGCACCCCGGCCGGGTAGGCGTCGCCGCCGGCGGCGATCTCGCGCGCCAGATCGGCGGCGGCGCGCAGGGCCGTCTCCAGCGCCTCGATCTGCTCGCGGGCCAGCATCTGGGCCTCGACCTGCAGCCGGCGGACGCGCTGGGACGTGGTCTCGGGCTTACGGCCGAGCTGATAGACGCCGGCGTCGTCGGGGAGAATTTTGGGGCCGCTCATTCCGCGCCGCCTTCCCGTCTCTCGTTCGCGTCCCGACTCGGGAGCGATGCTTGAGTCTAGAGGTTGGTCTTAGGTGCAGCGAAGTCAATATCACCCGCCCCGCGCGAGCGGCGATTCTCGTGGATAGTCGCCCGGTTGCGCGCGGAAGGACCGCCTTGGAGGGACTCGGCATCGATGCTACGGCCAAGCTTTACCGAGGGGATTCCAGTCATGTTCAAGCTTATCGCCGCCGGCGCCGCCGCCCTGCTGCTCGCCGCCGCTCCCGCGCTCGCCGCGGACCAGGATTTCACGCTGAAGAACAAGACCGGCTACACGATCGCCAGCGTCTATGTCTCGGCCACCAAGACCACCGACTGGGAAGACGACGTGATGGGCCGCGACGTGCTGGAGGACGGCGAGTCTGTCGACATCAGCTTCCCCAAGCGGGCCAGCGCCTGCCGCTACGACCTGAAGGTCGTCTATGACGACAAGGAAGAGGCCGTCTGGGACAACCTGGACCTGTGCACGATCTCCGAGGTCGAGATTCACTACAATTCGAAGACGGGCGAGACCTCAGCGATCACGGATTAGGGGTCAGGCGATAGGCGCCGCGACCGGCGAACTCCAAAAATCCCCGGTCGCGGAGAACCTGAAGTTGTCGCCGAATTTTGGGCCGCACATTTTTGTTCGCCGGGAACAATCCCGACAAATGTTGCTCACAGGCATAGACGTCTTCGAGCGTGAACTCGGATCGGCCTAGACCTTCGACGCACTTCATCACCTCAAGCAGCCAGCCTCGCGCCGCAAGGCTTTCGGTTCTGAGAAACAAGGTCCGCCGCCAGCTCGCCAGAACTTCATCTTGCGGCGTCCATTGGCGGTCGCGCACCAACCAAATCTTCCCGCTATCTGGCACGTCTCTGAGGAGAATGTTGCACCCCTGCCAGCCGGCGCGACGGGCTGTGAGTGCGAGCGGCCTGCGAGCTTCGACTATGTTTGCTGTGAAGAACTGCTTGGGCACGACGATCAGATTGGTGACGCTAAGCGCCGTCAGATCGTAATTCATCAAGATCAGGTTCGGATTGTCGCTCGCCTTCAACCGATCCAGCATCGTCCGATAGGCGCCATCGGCGACACGCGGCCCGAACCGGCCCTTCTGGCTTTTCAGCTCGTAGTCCTCGCCACAGCTCTGACATCCAAAGTCGGCCACGGGGCTGTTGTTCGGATGCTGGCTAAGGCGCGGCGAACTGCAGTTGGGGCAGTAGAGGTGGTTGGCGACCCATCCTTCAGTCCATACCCGCGCGTTCTGCGAGCCGCTCTTATAGGCGGCTTGCGTCTCTTCGAAGCCGAGGTTGCGCCAGCGCTCATCGTCGCTCATCGCGAACAGGGTGATCTTCCCCCGAATAAGTGGACGGGGTTAAGCCGCTCTGCGCTCGGCCTCGGCTGGGCTGATGTAGCCCAGGGCTGAGTGCAGGCGGCGGGGATTGTAGAAGCCCTCGATGTATCCGAACAG
>CANJKM010000038.1 GCA_947474805.1 Caulobacterales bacterium
CATCCTGATCCTGCCGGGCTTCGGCATCATCAGCCACATCGTCTCGACTTTCTCGAGGAAGCCCGTGTTCGGCTATCTCGCCATGGCCTACGCCATGGTCGCCATCGGCTTCGTCGGCTTCGTGGTGTGGGCCCACCACATGTTCACCGTCGGCATGGACGTGAACCTGCAGGCCTATTTCGTCGCCGCGACCATGGTCATCGCCGTACCCACGGGCATCAAGATCTTCAGCTGGATCGCGACCATGTGGGGCGGTTCGATCGACTTTAAGACGCCCATGCTGTGGGCGATCGGCTTCATCTTCCTGTTTACGGTCGGCGGCGTCACCGGGGTCGTCCTGGCCAACGCCGGCGTCGATTACAGCTTCCACGACACCTATTACGTCGTGGCCCACTTCCACTACGTCCTCAGCCTCGGCGCCGTGTTCGCGATCTTCGCGGGCTTCTACTACTGGTTCGAGAAGATGTGGGGGGTGAAGTACAATGAGTTCCTCGGCGCAATGCACTTCTGGATCATGTTCGTCGGCGTGAACCTGGTGTTCTTCCCGATGCACTTCCTCGGGCTGCAAGGCATGCCGCGCCGCTACATCGACTATCCGGACGCTTTCACGCTCTGGAACAAGGTGTCGACCTATGGCTATGAGATCACCGGCGTCGGCGTCCTGGTCTTCCTGGTCGTGCTGATCGAGGCGGCCGTCCGCCGCCGCAAGGCCGAGGCCAATCCCTGGGGCGAAGGCGCCACCACGCTCGAGTGGACCCTGTCCTCGCCGCCGCCTTTCCACCAGTTCAACGAGCTTCCCCACATTCATCCGGAAGCCCACTAGACCGCGTACCGCCCCCCGCTTCGGCGGGGGGCTTTCGTTTCGGCCCAAAGGCCCTGATCCCATGACCGCCGCCGCCCTGCCGCACACCGCCAGCGAGACCAAGGCCGCCCAACCCGCGCGCTGGAACGACTACATCGCCCTGCTCAAGCCGCGGGTGATGTCGCTCGTGGTCTTCACCGGCGCGACGGGCCTCGTGGCCGCGGACCGCCCGATCAGCCCCATCCTCGCCGCCATCGCCATCCTCTGCATCGCGGTCGGCGCCGGCGCCGCGGGCGCGCTCAACATGGCCTTCGACAGCGACATCGACGCCCTGATGCGCCGGACCAAGAACCGGCCCGTGCCGCAGGGCCGGATCGCGCGCGGCGACGCCGCCTTCTTCGGCGGGACCCTGTCGCTCTTCTCGGTCACCCTGATGTGGATGGCGGGAGGCGACCTCGCCGCCGCCCTCCTGGCCTTCACCATCGCCTTCTACGCCGGCGTCTACACCGTCTGGCTGAAGCGCTCGACGCCGCAGAACATCGTCATCGGCGGCCTCGCGGGCGCCCTGCCGCCGGTGATCGGCTGGGCCGCCGCCGCCCATGCGGTTCCTCTGAACGCCTGGCTGCTCTGCGCCATCATCTTTATGTGGACCCCGCCCCACTTCTGGGCCCTGTCACTCTACATCAAGGGCGACTATGAGGCGGCCGGCGTGCCGATGATGCCGGTGGCCAAGGGCGCCAAGTCGACCCGCCTGCAGATCCTGATCTACAGCCTTATCCTGGCGCCGCTGGGCTTCCTGCCGGTGCTGACCCATCTGGGCGGCGCGCTCTACGCCGCCTGCGCGGCGGGCGGCGGCGCGGCCTTCGTCATCCTGGCCTGGCGACTCTATCGCTCCAACGCGGGCGATCACGAGGAGCGCCCGACGGGCCTCTACGACTCCAAGGCCGAGGGCCGTCCCGCCCGCGATCTGTTCGCCTTTTCCCTGCTCTATCTGACGGCCCTGTTCGCGGCCCTCCTGATCGAGCATGGTCTGGGAGCGCTGCTGTGACCGGCTTCAACGAATCCCCCGAGGCCGCCAAGGCCCGCAGCCGGCGCAATATCGCCATGGCGCTCGGCTTGGCCGGTTTCGTCATCCTGATCTTCGTGGTCACCCTCGTGAGGCTCGGCGGCAATGTCGCTCACCGCGCGTTCTAAAGGCAGGGTTATCGCCCTCGCCAGCGGGCTGGTCGCCGTCCTCATGGTCGGCGCCGCCTATGCGTCCGTGCCGCTTTACAAAGCCTTTTGCGCCGCGACCGGTTTCGACGGCACGACCAAGAAGCAGGAAGCGCTGGAAGGCGCGCCCGTGTCCCGCAAGCTGACGATCCGCTTCGACACTAATGTGCGCGGCGACCTACCCTGGACCTTCAAAGCCGAGCAGAAGACCCAGGACGTGGCCATCGGCACGCCGGGCATGGCCTTTTTCACGGTGAAGAACGAGGCCGATCATCCGGTCACCGGCCGGGCCACCTACAATGTCGTGCCCGAATCGGCTGGCGCCTATTTCGTCAAGACCCAGTGCTTCTGCTTCGACGACCAGACCATCCCGGCCCATACGCAGATGCGTTTCCCGGTGATCTATTTCGTCCAGCCGCAGTTCGCGCGTGACCGGGAAACCTTTGCTTTCCAGGAGGTCACGCTGTCCTACACCTTCTTCAAGACGCCCGATCAGGCGGCGGCCAAGGCACTTACTGCGGCCAAAGCGTCCAGGCCCCTTGGCGTTCCCGCAACGCCAAGGCTATAGCAACCCCTAATAGATCCGTTCCGAGAGCGACATGGCCGACTCCGTCAAGCACGACTACCACCTCGTAAACCCGAGCCCCTGGCCCCTGGTCGGCTCGATCGCCGCCGTGGTCTGGGCCGTCGGCATGGTCGCGGCCATGAAGGGCGTGTTCGGCCTGCCCAAGGGCACCCTCTGGCTGGCCGGCCTCGGTCTCGCCGGCATCCTCTACACCATGATCGGCTGGTGGTCGGACGTGGTCCGCGAGGCCAACAAGGGCGATCACACCCCGGTGGTCTCGATCGGCCTGCGCTACGGCATGATCCTGTTCATCGTTTCGGAGGTGATGTTCTTCGTCGCCTGGTTCTGGATGTTCTTCGAGATGGCCCTCTTCCACGAGGTCCGCACCATTTCCGGCATTGAGGAAGTCCGCCAAGCCTGGGGGGCCTGGCCGCCCAAGGGCGTCGAGACGCTCGACCCCTGGCACTTCCCGCTGATCAACACCCTGACCCTGCTCACCTCCGGCACCACCGTCACCTGGGCCCACCACGCCCTGCAGCAGGGCGACCGCAAGGGCGCCAAGCTCGCCCTGGTCCTGACCATTCTCCTCGGCATGGCCTTCACCGGCATCCAGGCCTACGAGTACCGCGAGATCATCACCGAGAAGCTGTTCTTCAACGACGTGGCCGCCAACTCGGGCCTCTATGGTTCGTCCTTCTTCATGGCGACCGGCTTCCACGGTTTCCACGTGCTTATCGGCACCATCTTCCTGATCGTCTGCCTGATCCGTCTGATGGGCGGCGGCTTCACCCCCAAGCAGCACTTCGGCTTCGAGGCGGCGGCTTGGTACTGGCACTTCGTCGACGTGGTGTGGCTGTTCCTGTTCGCCTTCATCTACGTGATCTTCAAAGGCGCGGCGGGCTAGGACACTTTCTATGAAGCGTGTTGGGCCGGGCCGGTTCAGCCTGGCCCTGGCGCTCTCCGTCGCGGTCGCCTTGGCGATCCTGTGCGGGCTCGGCGTCTGGCAGCTGCAGCGGCGGGTTTGGAAGGAAGACATCCTCGCCCGCATCGCCGCCCTCAAGGACGCACCGCCCGAACCGGCCGAGGTGGTCCTGCGCCGCCTGCCCGAGGGGCTCTCGGCGGACTATCTTCGGGTCGAGCTCGACTGCCCCAACCTTGAATCCACCCCGACCCTTCGGCTCTATGCGCTGAAGGAAGGCCAGATCGGCGACCGGGTGATCGCCGCCTGCGCGGTCGACGCCTCGCCCTACCGTTCGCTGCTGATCGATCGCGGGTATCTGCCCGAAGGCAAGACGCCCGCCCCGGCCAGTCCGCTGACGACCCCTCTGCTCGGCGTGCTGCGCGTCGGCGACAAGCCCGGCTATTTCACCCCGGTGCGCGACACAAAGACCGGCCGCTGGTACGGCCGCGACGTGCCGGCCATGGCGGCCGCCCTGGGCGCCGCCGCGCCCGCGCCTATCTTCCTGATGCTGGAAAGCCCGGCCCCCGCTGGGCCCCCCTTCCCTTCGCCCCTGCCCGGCGAGATCCCCAACCGCCACCTGGAGTACGCCCTGACCTGGTTCGGGCTCGCCCTGGCGCTGCTGGCGGTCTACATCGCCAAACTTCTCCGCGACCGTAAGGCCTGATCCCCATGCCCGACGCTATGTCCAACGCCCTGCGCTATGTCTCGACCCGAGGGGGCGCGGCCCCCGTAGGCTTCGCCGACACCCTCCTGGCCGGGCTGGCACCCGACGGCGGCCTCTATATTCCCGAGACCTGGCCCGCCTTCACCCCCGATGAGATCGCCGCCTTCGCGGGCAAGCCCTACGCCGAGGTCGCCGCCGCCGTGATCGGCAAGTTCGCCGGCGAAAGCTTCCCGCCCGAGGTGCTGCTGCCGATCTGCCGGGAGGCCTACGCCACCTTCGCCCACCCCTCAGCCACGCCCCTGCGCGAACTCGATAGCGGTCTGTGGCTGCTGGAGCTGTTCCACGGCCCGACGCTCGCCTTCAAGGACGTGGCGATGCAGCTTCTGGCGCGCCTATACCAGCACGTGCTGGCTGGCTCGGGCCGCAAGCTGACCATCGTGGTCGCCACCTCCGGCGACACCGGCGGCGCGGCGGTGGAGGCCTTCCGGGGCCTGGCCAATGTCGACATCGTGGTGCTGTTCCCCGAAGGCCGGATCTCCGAGGTCCAGCGCCGGTTCATGACCACGACGGGTGCGCCCAACGTGCGCTGCGTGGCGGTGCAGGGCGCCTTCGACGACTGCCAGACCATCGTCAAATCCCTGTTCGCCGACGACGACTTCCGCACCGCCGTCGATCTGTCCGGCGTCAACTCGATCAACTGGGCGAGGGTCGCGGCCCAGGCCGTCTATTACTTCACCGCCGCCGTCTCGCTGGGCGCGCCGGCCCGCAAGGTGTCGTTCGCTGTGCCGACCGGCAATTTCGGCGACGCCTTCGCCGGCTATGTGGCGACCAAGCTCGGCTTGCCGGTCGAGCGGATCACCCTGGCGGTCAACTCCAACGACATCCTGGCCCGCACGATCAAGGAAGGCCGTTACGCCTCCGGTCAGGTCACCCCGACCCAGAGCCCGGCGATGGACATCCAGATCGCTTCCAATTTCGAGCGGCTGTTCTTCGAATCCGTGAAGCGCGACGCTGGCGTCACCGCCGCCGCCTTCAAGGGTTTCGCCGCGACCGGGGGCATGGACATTCCCGAGGCGGCCCTTGCCGCCATGCGCGGCCTGTTCGGCGGCGAGACGGTCGACGAGCCGCAGACCACCGCCTCGATGAAGGCCTCCTTTGAGGCCACCGGCGAACTGATCGATCCCCACACCGCCGTCGGCGTCGCCGCCGCCCAGAGGCTGGAACGGCGCGCGACCCCACTCGTGGTCCTCTCCACCGCCCATCCGGCCAAGTTCCCGGACGAGGTCGAGGCCGCCACCGGCCGCGCGCCCGCGATGCACCCGCGCGCGCAGGGCCTGTTCGCGCTTCCCGAGGCCATCGACCGGCTGCCGGCCGACGCCGCGGCGGTGAAAGCCTACGTTCGCGCCTTCGTCGGCAAGTGACTGGCCCGCGCCTGCATCGCCTCGCCAACGGGGTTCGGGTGGTCGTGGACCCGATGCCCGGCCTGGAAAGCGCCGCCCTTTCGGTGACCATGCGCGGCGGCTCGCGCTGGGAGACGCCGGAGACCGCCGGCTGGGCGCATCTTCTGGAGCATATGGTCTTCAAGGGCGCCGGCCCCCGCTCGGCCCGCGACATCGTCGAGGCCATCGAGGCCGAGGGCGGCCAGATCAACGCCGCCACCGGCTATGAGCGCACCGGCTTCCAGGTCCGCTGCCTGAAGGGCGGCCTGCCGCTGGCCTTCGAGGTCGTCTCCGACCTTATCCGCCGCCCAGTTCTCGACCCCACGGAACTTGAGCGAGAAAAGGCCGTGGTCGGCCAGGAGATCGCCGAGGCCGCCGACACGCCCGACGACCGGGTGTTCGACCTGGCCCAGAGCCAGGCCTTCGCCGGCCAGCCGCTCGGCCGCCCCATCCTGGGCGAGGAGGCCAGCCTGGCGCCCTGCGACGCGCCCTCCCTGTCGCGCTTTCATCAGGGCCTCTATTGCCCCGACCGGCTGGTGGTCAGCGTTTCCGGCGCCGTCGGCGAGACCGAAGCCCTGGCCCTGACCGAACGCTGGTTCGGCGACGCGCGCGCCTCGGACTCCCTGCCCGAACCCGCCGACGCAGCCTTCAAGGGCGGCGCAGTGGCCGAGACGCGCAAGCTGGAGCAGTCGCATCTGGTCATGCTGTTCCCTGGGGTCGGGGCGCGGCACGACGACTATTTCGCCCAGCGGCTGTTCTCCGAGATTCTCGGCGGCGGCATGGCCTCGCGGCTGTTCCAGGAGGCCCGCGAGGCGCGCGGCCTCGCCTACGCCATCGACGCCTACGCCGAGAGCTATGAGGACGTCGGCCTGATCGGGGTCTATGCCGGAACCGCCGCCAAGGACGCCGCCCCGACCGCGACCCTGGCCCTGGAGATCATCGAGGCGCTGGCGTCCGGCCCGACGCAGGTCGAGCTGGCCCGGGCCAAGGCCCAGGCCCGCGCCGGGCTCTTCATGGCCCGCGAAAGCCCGCTGGCCCGCGCCGAACAGGCAGCCGGTCAGCTGATCCTGTTCGACCGGCTGTTCCCAGCCAAGGAACTGGCGGACGCGGTGGAGGCCGTCAGCATCGCCGACGTCGCCCGGATCGGCGAGCGCGCCCTCGGCGGCGGCAAAGCCATGGCGGTCTTGGGACCCAAGACCGCCTCGGCCGCAGCGGATGTGGTGCGCCGTCTCAAATGAACGGTTATAGGTCTTCCATGACTTCTCCGCTCGACGTGATCCGCGAGATGGGCGACCAGCTCATCCACGCCTCCCCCCAGGCCAAGGCGCTGGGCATGAGCCTGGTCTCGGTCGAACAGGCCCAGGCGATCCTGAAGATCGCCTACAAGCCCGAACTGGTCGGCGATCCCGACACCGGGGTGGTGGCCGGCGGAGTGATCACCACTCTGCTGGACCAGACTTGCGGCCAGGCGATCTGGGCCGCCCTGCCGGAGTACACCTCGATCGCGACCCTGGACCTGCGCATCGACTATATGCGGCCGGCCAAGCCCGGGGCCGACATCTTCGCCCACGCCCACTGCTACAAGCTGACGCGCTCGGTCGCCTTCGTCCGGGCCCAGGCCTATGACGTCGACCGCGAGGACCCGATCGCCACCGCCCAGGCCGCCTTCATGTTGGACGCCCACGCCGGGCGGGCCGGCGGCGACCCCAAGCCGCGCTTCGGCGAGGGAGAACCGGCATGAGCGCCGAGAACGACTGCCTGAACGCCGTCCTCGGCCGCATCCCCTACGCCTACTTCCTCGGGATGAGGGCGGAGCTGCACGGCGACGAGATGACCGCCATCCTGCCCTTCTCCGAGCTTCTGATCGGCAACCCGGTGCTGCCGGCCATTCACGGCGGAGTGCTTGGGGCCTTCATGGAGATGACGGCGCTGGCCCAGCTGTCGGTCAGCCAGGGGCTCGTCCGCCAGCCCAAGCCCATCGACGTGACGGTGGAGTATCTGCGCTCGGGCAAGCCGCGCACCACCTACGCCCGAGCAACAATCAAGCGTCTCGGTCGCCGGATCGCCAACGTCCAAGTCGAGGCCTGGCAGGACACCCGCGCCGCGCCCATCGCCGCCTTGCATGGCCACTTCCTGATCGCCCCCAAGGACGACTGAGAAAAATTTCACCCCGCGCGCATCCAGCCGCGGGGGTCGGCGCCTCCTTGAAGTCAGACGCTCCAATCACGGGGCGAAAGACACAGGGGGACACCCTCATGAACTCGATCTCGTTCGCCGGCGGCTTCGCCCTGGCCCTCGCCCTTCCAGGCTTCGCCGCCGCCGCGCCGGCGTCGGTGCCCTATGGCGATCTCGACTTCTCCGGTCCGAACGACGTCGCCGCCTTCAACGCCCGGGTCGACGCCGCCGCCAAGAAGGCCTGCGCCGGGAACAACACCGTCCAGCTCGACGGGAACCGCCGCGTGACCTGCAGGCAGACGGTGCGCGACCGGGTCATCGCCAGCCTGCCCGAGGCCCAGCGGATGGCTCTGAGCGGCGCCAAGCCGGCGCCGACCCAGCGGGCCGCCCGCTGAAGATGACCCAATTGCGGCGCGCCCAAGTATTCGCGCCGCCTTCACCAGGAATTGCGGGGGCCGATTGAGGCCAAGCCTGCCGCCAAGCCGTCCTCATAGCGCCGCCAAACGGCAGGAAGCTCGGCCGTGGGGCTCAACAACAAAAGTGGGATACCGAAGATGAAACTCTCTCTGCTCCTCGCCGGGGCCGCAGCCCTGATCGTCGCCCTGCCCGCCGCCGCCACGCCGCGCGCCAAGGTGGCCTTCAACGACCTCGACTTCTCCAAGCCGGCCGATGTCGCCACTTTCAACGCCCGACTGGACGCGGCCGCCGAGAAGGCCTGCCGTAACGAGGCCAAGATGATCCTGAACGGCCAGCGCCAGTTCGTCCGCTGCGACACCCTGGTGAAGGAAGAAGCCCTGGCCCGCATGCCCGAGGCCAGCCGCACCGCCCTCGCCGCGGGGCAGTCGGCCGGGAAGGTGGCCGTGCGCTAAGTCCAAGGAGGGGGGCGCGCCGGTTGACCCAGCCGCCCGCCCCCTATACCGGCTCAGCCCATGTTGACCGGTCTCTCCCACCTCGCCCTGGACGCCCGCAGTTGGCCGTTCGAACAGGCCCGCGCGCTTCTCACTCGAGTGCTGAACCAGCGTTTCGACAATCACGGCGACCGTGATCTCGCCGCGACCTTGATTCACCGGGGCAAGGCAGGCGAAGCCGCAGCCCAATTCCCGCAGCTGCTTGACCGGCCGGTGCTTTTCGAGACCGGCTACGGCCCCTCGGGCCTGCCGCACCTGGGCACCTTCGGCGAGGTCGCCCGCACCACCATGGTGCGCACCGCCTTCCGCGCCCTGACCGACGACAAGATCCCGACCAAGCTGATCGCCTTCTCCGACGACATGGACGGCCTGCGGAAGGTCCCGGAGAACGTGCCCAACAAGGAGATGCTCACCGAGGATCTCGGCAAGCCCCTGACGGTGGTCCGCGACCCCTTCGGCACCCACGACAGTTTCGGCGCGCACAACAACGCCCGGCTGCGCGCCTTCCTCGACGCCTTCGGATTTGATTACGACTTCCAGTCCTCGACCGAGAACTATCGCTCGGGCCGGTTCGACCAGACGCTGCTGAAGGCGCTCGAACAATACGACGCCATCCAGGCGGTGATGCTGCCCACCCTCGGCCCGGAACGGCGCGCGACCTATTCGCCCTTCCTGCCGATCAGCCCCAAGACCGGGCGGGTGCTGCAGGTCCCGACCCTGGAGCGCGACGCGCGGCGCGGGACCATCGTCTTCGAGGACGAGGACGGGAGCCGGACCGAGGTCGCCGTCACCGGCGGGGCGGTTAAGCTGCAGTGGAAGCCCGACTGGGCCATGCGCTGGACCGCGCTCGGCGTCGATTACGAGATGGCCGGCAAGGACCTGATCGACAGCGTCAAACAGAGCTCCAAGGTCTGCCGGGCGCTGGGCGGCCAGCCGCCCGAGGGCTTCAACTACGAGCTGTTTCTCGACGAGAACGGCGAGAAGATTTCCAAGTCACGCGGCAACGGCCTGTCGATGGAGGACTGGCTGCGCTACGGCACGCCCGAGAGCCTCGCCTACTACATGTTCCAGTCGCCCAAGTCGGCAAAGCGGCTCTATTTCGACGTCGTTCCCAAGGCGGCGGACGAATATCTGCAGCAGCTCGACGCCTATAACCGGCCCGAGACCACGCCCGCCCAGAAGCTCGACAACCCGGTCTGGTCGGTGCACCGGGCCGGCCCGCCGGCCGCTGGCTCGCCGGTCTCGTTCAGCCTGCTCCTGAACCTGGTTTCGGCCGCCGACGCCTCGGAAAAGGCGATCCTCTGGGGCTTCCTCGCCCGCTACATTCCCGGCGCGACGCCGGAAACCCAGCCCGTGCTCGACCGGATGGCCGAGTTCGCGATGAACTATTACGAGGACTTCGTTAAGCCCTCCAAGACCTTCCGCGCCCCGACCGATCAGGAGCGGGCGGCGATGCAGGATCTCGTCTCGCGGCTGAAGGCCCTGCCCGCGGGCGCCGACGCCGAGGCCATCCAGAGCGAAGTCTATGAGGCCGGCAAGACGGCCGGGTTCGAGCCCCTGCGCGCCTGGTTCTCAGCCCTCTATGAGGTCTTGCTGGGCCAGAGCCAGGGACCCCGCTTCGGCAGCTTCGTCGCCTTGTTCGGGATCGAGCGTTCGATCGCCCTGATCGAAGAGAAGCTGGGCTAACATGGGCGGCGGGCTTGCGGCTAGGCTTGCTCCCGCGGGAAAGCCCATGCCTACTGCAGGGCTAGCCGCCGCCCGGAGCGCCCGTGACCAAAGAACTGACCATCCGAGGGATTCTCCTCGGCATCGCCATCACGGTGATCTTCACCGCCGCCAACGTCTATCTGGGGCTGAAGGTCGGCCTGACCTTCTCGACCGCCATCCCGGCCGCGGTCATCTCCATGGCGCTGCTGCAGCGGTTCGGCGGCGTCACGATCCAGGAGAACAACATCGTCCAGACCGTCGCCTCCTCGGCGGGGGCGATGTCGTCGGTGATCTTCGTCCTGCCCGGCCTGATCATGGTCGGCTGGTGGATGAGCTTCCCCTTCTGGCTGACCTTCGGCCTCTGCGCCGCGGGCGGCGTGTTGGGGGTGATGTTCACCATCCCGCTGCGCCGCGCCCTGGTGGTCAATTCCGACCTCCCCTACCCCGAGGGCGTCGCAGCCGCCGAGGTGCTGAAGGTCGGCACCGCCAGCCGCGACGGCGCGCGCGAGGAGAAGGCCGGTCTGTGGGTGCTGATCGTCGGCGCCGTCTCGGCCACCTTCTACGCCGTGCTGGCGGCGACTAAGTTCGCGGCGGCCGAGGTCTCGGGCTATTTCAAGGTCGGCTCGGCCTCGACCGGGCTCGGCGGCTCGATGTCGCTCGCCCTGATGGGCGTGGGCCACCTGTGCGGCCTGACCGTCGGCGTCGCCATGGCGCTGGGGCTCTTCATCGCCTGGGGCGTCGCCACCCCCTATTTCACCTCCATCTCCGACATGACCGGCCCGGCGGCGGAGGTCGCCACCACCCTTTGGCGGACTAAGGTGCGTCTGCTGGGCGCCGGCGCCATAGGCGTCTCGGCCATTTGGACCCTGGGCAAGCTCGTGCTGCCGATCTGGAAGGGGCTGATGCAGGCGCTCGCCGCCCAGGCCCGGATCAAGTCCGGCGACGAGACTCTGCCGCGCACCGAGCGCGATATCCCGGTCTCGATCATGACCATCGTCTGCCTCGCCACCCTGGTGCCGATCGGTTTCCTGACCGCCGCCTTCCTGAAGGGCACGACGCTTGAGGCGCAGACCCCCGCCCTGATCGCCATGTGCATCGTCTTCGTGATCGTCATCGGCTTCTTCGTCGCCGCGGTCTGCGGCTACATGGCCGGGCTGATCGGCTCGTCCAACAGCCCGGTTTCGGGCGTGGCGATCCTGGCCGTACTGGCCTCGGCCGCGGGCCTCGTGGCCATGGCCCAGGCCTCGGGCTGGAACCAGGACGGCAAGGCCCTGGTCGCCTTCGCCCTGTTCGTCACCTCGATCATCATCGCCGTAGCCGTCTCGGCCAACGACAACCTGCAGGACCTGAAGACCGGCCAGCTGGTCGACGCCACCCCCTGGATGCAGCAGGTCGCCCTGGCCATCGGCTGTATCGCCGGATCGGCCGCCATCCCGCCCGTGCTGGACCTGCTCAATCACGCCTATGGCTTCGCCGGCTCGCCCAATATTGTGGCCGTGGCGGCCGAACCCCTGCCCGCGCCGCAAGCCACCCTCATCTCCACCCTGGCCAAGGGGGTCGTCACCGGCGACCTCGACTGGGGCCTGCTGGGCGTCGGCGCCCTGGTGGGCGCGGTGCTGGTGGCGGTCGACGAGACCCTGCGCAAGACCAGCCGCTTCGCCCTGCCGCCGCTGGCGGTGGGCCTGGCCATCTATCTGCCCTCGGCCGTGACCACGCCGGTGGTGCTCGGCTCGGTGGTGGGCTGGGTCTATGACCGCTGGTGCGAGAAGAGCAGCAAGCCCGAGGCCGCCAAGCGGATGGGCGTGCTGCTGGCCTCGGGGCTGATCGTGGGCGAAAGTCTGTTCAGCGTGGCGCTGGCCGGCCTGATCGTCGCCAGCAACAAAGGCGAGCCCCTGGCCCTGATCCAGGCGTTCGAGGGCCCCGCCACCTGGATCGGTCTGGCCGTCTTCGCCGCCCTCACCGTCGGCCTCTATCGCTGGTCGCGCGGCATGGCCGACAAGAAGGGCGACGCCGCAGCCATCGACGAGCCCCCCGCGGCGGCGCCGCACTAGGCGAGGCGGCCGTCCGGCCATGAACATCGTCGTCGCCGCCGGCCTGCTGATCACCATCCTCACCGCGATACCGGTGGCGATGCAGTTGCGCCGTCACCCGCGCGGGCTGGTGATCCTGTTCTTCGCCGAGATGTGGGAGCGGTTCTCCTACTACGGCATGCGGGGCCTGCTGATCTTCTACCTGACCCAGCACTTCCTGCTGGACGACGCCGCCGCGCAGGGCCGTTACGGCGCCTATACCTCGCTGGTCTATCTCCTGCCCCTGATCGGCGGCTATCTGGCCGACCGGTTCCTGGGCGCGCGAAAAGCGATCGGCTTCGGGGCGATCCTCCTGGTCGCCGGCCACCTGACCATGGCCTATGAGGGCCACCCCGCCACCCAGACCCTGACCTATCAGGGCGCGACCTACGACTTCGTCGCCGAGGGCCGGCAGAGCGCGCGCAGCGTGCGTCTGAAGCTCCCCGACGGCCTGCACGACTACGCCCCGGCGCCCGGCGGCGGGATCGAGATCAAGGGCCTCCCGGCGGCGGCGCCCCTGCCCTCGCTTCTGCCGGCGGGCAGCTACAGTTTCGGGGTTCGCGACCGCGACGAGACCGCGCTCAACGTCATGTATCTGGCCCTGTCGCTGATCGTGGTGGGCGTCGGCTTCCTGAAGTCCAACATCTCCTCGATCGTCGGCGCCCTCTATCCGCAGGGCGATCCCCGCCGCGACGGCGGCTTCACCCTCTTCTACTACGGCATCAACCTCGGCAGCTTCTGGTCGGCCATCGGCTGCGCCTGGCTGGGGCAGAGCGTCGGCTGGTGGGCGGGCTTCGGCCTCGCGGGCGTGGGCATGACCGCCGGCTTCCTCGCCTTTGTGCTGGGTCGCAAGACCCTGGAGGGCAAGGGCGAGCCGCCCGATCCGGTCGCCCTGACCAAACTGCTGTTCGGGCCGATCGACACCGAAAAGCTGATCTACCTACTGGCCCTGCCGAGCGTCGGTTTGGTCTGGCTGCTGATCGGCCGCCCGCCGCTGGTGGGCTGGATGTTGGGCGCCGGCTCGATCGGCGTGCTCGCCTATATCGGCTGGTTCATGTGGAAGCGCTGCACGCCGATCGAGGCGCAGAGGCTCGGCCTCGCCCTCGTCCTGATCGTCTCCTCGGTGGTGTTCTGGACCCTGTTCGAACAGGCCGGCTCCTCGCTCAACCAGTTCGCCGAGCGCAACACCGACCTGTCGGTCGGCTTCGGCCAGAGCATGACGGCGGCCCAGGCCCAGTCGTTCAACCCCGGCGTCATCCTGATCGGCGCGCCCATCTTCGCGGCGCTGTGGGCGTGGCTGGGGACGCGGGGCAAGGACCTCAATCCGGTGGTCAAGTTCGGCCTGGCGCTGGTCCAGGTGGGCCTCGGCTTCTTCGTCCTGGTCTGGGGCGCCTCGATGCACGACAGAGCCTATCAGGTGCCGCTGGTCTTCCTGGCGGTCGCCTATCTGCTGCACACGACGGGGGAGCTCTGCCTGTCGCCCGTGGGCCTGTCGCAGATGACCAAGCTGTCTCCCGTGGCGGTGGTCTCGACCATGATGGCGGTGTGGTTCCTGGCCCTGTCCTGGGCCCAGTGGCTCGGCGGGATGGTGGCCCAGCTGACCGCCAGCGAAACGGTCGGCGGTCAGGTGCTGGACCCGGCGGCGGCGCTCGCCACCTATGTCGGCGTGTTCCAGGCCATCGGCGCCTGGGCGGTCGGGATCGGGGTGGTGATGCTGGCAGTGAGCCCCTGGCTCAGCCGCTGGGCGCATGGGGCGAGCGACACCAAGCCGCTGGCCTGACCCTTTCCATCATCCCCCGGCTTGACCGGGGGACCCAAGCTGCAGTTCCAGCTTCCGCCGCCCTCGCTTGGGTGGCCCGATCAAGTCCGGCAAGGACGGCAGTTGTGGCGCCTAGACGTTCGTGCCGCCCACGGTCAGGCCGCCGATCTTGACCGAGGGCTGGCCGACGCCGACCGGCACGCCCTGGCCCGACTTGCCGCAGACGCCTATGCCGGGGTCCATGGAGAAGTCGTCGCCGATCATGGTGATCTTGGTCAGCACCGTCGGGCCGTCGCCGATCAGGGTCGCGCCCTTGACCGGGGTGGTGATCTTGCCGTCCTCGATCAGGTAGGCCTCGGTGCACTGGAAGACGAACTTGCCGTTGGTGATGTCGACCTGGCCGCCGCCGAGGTGGGCGCAATAGAGGCCGCGCTGGGTCGAGGCGATCATCTCGGCCTGAGAGCGGTCGCCGCCCAGCATGATGGTGTTGCTCATCCGCGGCATCGGCATGTGGGCGTAGGACTGGCGCCGGGCGTTGCCGGTGGGCTTGAGCCCCATCAGCCGGGCCGACTGGCGGTCGTGCATATAGCCGACCAGAATCCCGTCCTCGATCAGCACCGTCCGCTCGGACGGCGTGCCCTCGTCGTCGATGGTCAGCGAACCGCGGCGGTTGGGGATGGTGCCGTCGTCCAGGATGGTCACGCCCGGCGCGGCCACCCGCTCGCCCATCTTGCCGGCGAAGGCCGACACGCCCTTGCGGTTGAAGTCGCCTTCAAGCCCGTGGCCGATGGCTTCGTGCAGCAGCACGCCGTTCCAGCCCGGCCCGATCACCACATCCATCTCGCCGGCCGGACAGGGCTGGGCGTCGAGATTGACCAGGGCCTGGCGCAGGGCCTCCTCGACCTGGGCCTGCCACTGCTCCTCGGAGATCCAGGCCTCGAAAGCGGTGCGGCCGCCGGCGCCGGTGCCGCCCGACTCGCGCTTGCCGTTCTCCTCGACCGTGACCGAGACATTCAGCCGGACCAGCGGGCGCACGTCGCGCAGCAGCCGGCCGTCGGCGCGGAGGATCTCGACCGCCCGGCGCTCGCCGACAATCGAGACCGAGGCCTGGACCACGCGCGGGTCGCGGGCGCGGGCGAAGGCGTCGATCCGCTGCAAAAGCTCGACCTTGTCGCCGAAGCCTGGTGAAGCGAGCACATCGTCCTCGCCGTAGAATTTGGCGTTGGTGGCGCGGGGCGGCTCGGCGGCGACGCCGGAGTAGCCGCGCTTGGCCAGGGAGGCGGCCTCGCCGGCGCGGGCGATCGCGGCCCCGGAAATCTCGGCGGCGTGGGCGTAGCCGGCGCCCTCGCCCGCGACGACGCGCAGGCCGAAGCCTTCATTGGCGTCATAGCTGGCCGACTTCAGCCGCCCGTCGTCGAAGAACAGCGCCTCGCTCTCGGACCGCTCGAGGAACAGCTCGCCGTCGTCGGCGCCCTGCAGCGCCTCGCGCAGATGCTGGAGGGCGACATCCGTCTCGACGCCGGACGCGTCGAGGACCGAGGGAGCGGGGGAAAGGGCGTTCATGCGGTCACCGGGAAAACCTACTGTCCATCAGATCGCAACGATGCGGCCCCATCACAACCCCTTGCGCGCATATCCCAGACGAGATTGCGCCGAGCCTCTGCTCATTTCTGACTGGCGATAACCGCCCCGACTTCTTAGGGTCCCTGCCAAACAAGAACGCTCCTTCCGAGAGACTCCATGCGCCAGTCCACCGACCGTATCCTGACCACCCACGTCGGCTCCATGCCACGGCCCCAGGCCCTGGTCGATGTTCTGATCGCCAAGGACCACGACCGGCTGGAGATCAGCACGGCCGAGTACGACAAGATCATCGCCGACGCCGTCGACGCGGTGGTGAAGCGCCAGGTCGAGGCCGGGGTAGACATCGTCTCGGACGGCGAGGCGTCCAAGGTCTCCTACTCGACCTATATGATGGACCGGCTACACGGCTTCGGCGGCGATACGCCCAGGAAGCCCGCCCTGGATCTGGCCCCCTATCCGGAGCTGCGCACCAAGCTCGGCGCC
>CANJKM010000039.1 GCA_947474805.1 Caulobacterales bacterium
GAGCCTTCCCTTGCCGTGATATAGGACCGGCTTCGCCTTATCGGGACCGTGATTTCTTGGCCCAATGGCCACACGGTTCGAACGGAGCTTGTTTATGTCGATCACGAAGCTTTCCTCGGCGATGGTGCTGGCTCTGGCCTTGACCGGTCTGGCGCTTGGCGGCTGCGCCAGCGGCGGAAGGAAGCAGGCCAGGGCGCAGGTCCAGGCCGGGGCGCTGGGCGTCAACAGCTTCCTGTGGCGCGCGACCCTCGACACCCTGAGCTTCATGCCGCTCGCCTCCGCCGACCCTTACGGCGGGGTGGTGATCACCGACTGGTACACCAACCCTGAAAAGCCGGACGAGCGGTTCAAGGCCACGATCTATATTCTCGACACCCGGCTGCGCGCCGACGGCCTGAACGTCAGCGTCTTCAAGCAGATCCGCAACGCCGGCGGCCAGTGGGTCGACAATCCGGTCGCGGGCCAGACCGAGACCGACATCGAGAACGCCATCCTCACCCGGGCCCGGCAGCTGCGCCTCTCCACCCTCTAGCGTTAAAGGGGGCGCCCGATGGCGCGTTACAATCCCAAGGAATCCGAGCCCCGCTGGCGTAAAGCGTGGGACGAGTCCGGCGCGTTCCTGACACCGGAGCCGCGCGCCGATCAGCCGAAATACTATGTTCTGGAGATGTTCCCCTATCCCTCGGGGCGCATCCATATGGGCCACGTCCGCAACTACACCATGGGCGACGTGGTGGCCCGCTACCGCCGCGCCAAGGGCTACTCCGTCCTGCACCCGATGGGCTGGGACGCCTTCGGCATGCCGGCCGAGAACGCGGCCATGGAGCTTGGGGCCCACCCCAAGACCTGGACCTACGCCAATATCGGCGCCATGCGCGAGCAGCTGAAGGCCATGGGCCTGTCGATCGACTGGTCGCGCGAGTTCGCCACCTGCGACCCCGACTACTACGGTAAGCAGCAGGCTTGGTTCCTGGAGTTGGTGAAGCGGGGCCTCGTTTATCGCAAGGAGGCCGTGGTCAACTGGGACCCGGTCGATATGACCGTCCTGGCCAATGAACAGGTGATCGACGGCAAGGGCTGGCGCTCGGGCGCCCAGGTCGAGAAGAAGAAACTCACCCAGTGGTTCCTGCGGATCACCGACTACGCCGAGGATCTGCTGGAGGGCCTCAAGACGCTGGAGGGCCGCTGGCCCGACAAGGTCCGGCTGATGCAGGAGAACTGGATCGGCAAGAGCCAGGGCCTGCGCTTCCGCTTCGCCTACGCCAAGGCCCAGCCGGAAGGTGTTGAAGAGATTGAGGTGTACACCACCCGCCCCGACACTCTGTTCGGCGCGTCCTTCGTGGCGCTGTCGGCCGATCACCCCCTGGCCGAGCGGCTGGCGGTCAAGGACGCCGCCGTCGCCGCCTTCATCGCCGAGTGCCGCCAGGGCGGCGCCACCGAGGCTGAAATCGAGGTCGCCGAGAAGAAGGGAGTCTTCACCGGCGTCGATGTCGCCCACCCCTTCCTGCCCGGCAAGACCCTGCCGGTCGTCATCGCCAACTTCGTGCTGATGGAATACGGCACGGGCGCCATCTTCGGCTGCCCCGCCCACGACCAGCGCGATCTCGACTTCGCCCGCAAGTACGACCTGCCGGTCACTCCGGTCGTGCTGCCCTCCGACGCCGATCCCAAGACCTTCGCTGTCGGGACCGAGGCCTACACGGGTCCCGGCCGCATCTTCAATTCCGGCTTCCTCGACGGCATGAGCGTGGAAGCGGCCAAGGCCGAGGCGATTTCGCGCATCGAGGCCGCGGGGCTCGGCCAGGGCGCCACCGTCTATCGCCTGCGCGACTGGGGGGTGTCCCGCCAGCGCTACTGGGGCTGCCCGATCCCCATCGTCCACTGCAAGGCCTGCGGCCCCGTGCCCGTGCCCGCCGGCCAGCTGCCGGTCGAACTGCCCGAGGACGTCGCCTTCGACCGGCCCGGCAACCCGCTGCTGCGCCACCCGACCTGGCGGCACGTCGCCTGCCCGGCCTGCGGCGCCCCCGCCGAGCGGGAGACCGACACCCTCGACACCTTCGTCGACTCCAGCTGGTACTTCGCCCGCTTCACCGATCCGACTGCGAAAGAGCCCATAAACACGGCCGCCGCCGACGCCTGGCTGCCGGTCGATCAGTATATCGGCGGCGTCGAACACGCTGTTTTGCATCTGCTTTATGCCCGCTTCATCACCCGCGCCCTGGCCAGGGAAGGGATGCTTTCGGTCGAGGAGCCCTTCGCCGGCCTCTTCACCCAGGGCATGGTGACCCACGAGACCTACCGCGCGCCCGACGGTCGCTGGGTCTCCCCGGCCGAGATCGAGCCGGGCGCTTCGGGCTTCGTCGAGACCGCCACCGGCCTGCCGGTCGAGGTCGGCGGCATCGAGAAGATGTCCAAGTCCAAGAAGAATGTCGTCGCGCCCGAGGACATCTTCGACAGCCACGGCGCCGACGCCGCCCGCCTGTTCGTCCTGGCCGACAGCCCGCCCGAGCGCGACGTGCAATGGACGGCCTCGGGCCTGGAGGGCAGCTGGCGCCTGGTGCACCGCATCTGGGCCGAGTTCGACGCCCACCCGGCCGAGCCGCACGGGACCTGGGACGGGATCGAGGCCGCCGACGCCGACCGGGCCGCCGAGCTGCACCGCCTGACCCATCGCACCGTCAAGGCGATCGGCGAGGCCCTGGAGGGCTTCAAATTCAACGGCGGCATCGCCCGGCTCTATGAATTCCTCAATGCGCTCAAGGCCTGGCCTGTCGAGACCGCCGGCCCAGCCGTCGTCGGCGCACGTCGCGAGGCCCTGCTGGCCCTGGCCCGGCTTATCGCCCCCTTCGCCCCGCATCTCGCCGAGGAATGCTGGGCGCGGCTCGGGCAAGAGGGCATGGTGGTGGACGCCGCCTGGCCAGTCTACGATCCGGAGCTCGCGGCGGAGAACGAACTCGTGCTGCCCATCCAGGTCAACGGCAAGCGGCGCGACGAGATCCGCGTCGGCAAAGGCGAGGACAAGGCCGCGGTCGAGGCCCTGGCCCGCTCCAGCGCCGTGATCCAAGCCTTCCTGGCCGCCAACGGCCTGTCGATTTCGAAAGTCATCGTTGTGCCCGACCGGATCGTGAATATCGTGGCCCAATGATCAAGCGCCTGGCCCTCCTTCTGATTCTGCCCGTGCTGACGAGCTGCGGTTTCACCCCCCTCTACGCCGAGCGCGGTGTCGGCCCGGCCCTGTCCTCGGTCGAGGTGATCCCGCCCAAGGGCCGGGTCGGCTATCTGATGCAGGAACAGCTCGACGACGCCCTGGCCCGCCAGCGCGGCGAGCCGGCCCGCTATCGCCTGACCATGACCTCCAACGAGGTCCGCACCCCGCGCGGCCTGCGGGTCGACAACACCGCGACCGAATACGAACTGAACCTGACCGTCACCTACAGCCTGATCGAGAACCTGTCGGGCAAGACGCTGAAGACCGGGATCGCGCCGGTGACCGTCACCTATGAATCCTCGGATGCCCCCTACGCCGGCCTCTCGGCCCAGACCGACGCCCAGGAGCGCGCCGTGATCCAGGCCGCCACCCTGGTGCGCCTTGATTTGTCTCGCTATTTCGCGGGCGAAGCGACCAAGGCCGCCGCGCGGTGATCCTGAACAAGCGCCCGGAAGTCGATCGCTTCCTGGCCCGCCCGACCGAGGGTGTCCGCGCCGCCCTGATCTATGGCCGCGACCGGGGCGGGGTGCGCGAGCGGGCCGACGCCCTGACGCTGAAGGTGACCGACAAACCCGACGACCCCTTCAACGTCGCCCTGATGACCGACGGCGACCTCGACGAGGGCCGACTGGAGGGCGAACTCACGGCCCTTTCCATGACCGGCGGCCGTCGCCTGGTGAGGCTGAAGATCGGCGAGGGCCGCGCCGCCGCCGAGCGCACCGCGGGCGAGGCTCTGGCCGCCCATATCGAAGGCAAGCTGAACCCCGGCTGCTTCTTCCTGATCGAGGCCGGGGCGCTGGATAAGAGCTCACCCCTGCGCAAGGCCGCCGAGGCCGCCAAGACCGCCGCTGTCTGCATCCCCGTCTATGAGGACGACACCGGCGACGTCGCCCGGATGGTGCGCGAGGCCCTGGGGGCCGAAAGGCTGGGACTGAACCCCGAGGCGCTCGACCTGTTTGTCGCCCGGCTTCCGCGCGAGCGCGGGGTCGCCCGCCAGGAGATCGAGCGGCTGGCCCTCTATCTCGGGCCGGGCTCGGGCCACACCGCCACCGCCGAGGACCTGGTCGACTTCCTCGGGGTCGAGCCCGACGCCTCCCTCTCCGAAGCCGCCGCCGACGCCTTCGGCGGACGGGCCGCGCCAGCCCAGGCCGGCCTCCGCCGCGCCCGCGCCGAAGGGGAGGGCGGTCCCGCCGCCGTCCGGGCGCTCGGCATGTATCTCTTCCGCCTGCGCCGCGCCCTCGTCCTGACCAAGAACGGCGCCGGCGCCCAGGAGGCCGCCAAGGCCGCCGGCGTTTTCTGGAAGCAGGAACGCGAGTTTCTGCGCCAGCTCAGGGCCTGGAAACTTTCAGACCTCGACGCGCTGCAGCCCGAGGTGCTCGACGCCGACAAGGCTTGTAAGACCACCGGCTATCCCGACGGCCTCATCGCCGAACGGCTGGCGATGCAGATCGCGGGCCGCGCGCGGCGGCTCGGGCTCTAACTTCTCTCATATAAAACAATGCCCCAGACCCTGGGCTCGCTCTGTCGCGCAAGGAGCGTGTCCAGGTGCGGTCGTGTGCTGCTCTGTGCGCGTGAGAGGCCGTTTTGAAGCCGTTGAAGCAGCCGGCTAAGAGACGGCTAAGCCCGCGACAGCCGCCGGCAGATCTCGTCGAGTTGCTCCAGCGTCTTATAGGTGATGCGGACCTCGCCCTTGCCGCCGGTATCGTCGACCGTGACCGTCAGGCCAAGCGCCTCGGTGATGTCCTGCTCCAGCGCCCGGGTGTCGGCGTCCTTGGGCCGGACGATGGTGCGGACGACCGTCGGCTCCTCCGACCAATACTCCGCCGCCTTGCGGACCAGGGCCTCGGTCTGGCGGACCGAGAGATCCCCCTTGATCACTTCCCGCGCGAAGCCTTCCGGATCGGGCGAGGTCAAAAGCGCGCGGGCGTGACCCGGCGTCAGCCGCCCCTCGGCCAGATGCTCGCGCACCGCCTCGGGCAGGGCGAGCAGTCGGATCATGTTGGCGACGTGACTGCGGCTCTTGCCGACGGTCTTGGCGACATCGTCCTGGCTCCGGCCGAACCGTTCGATCAGGGCCTTGTAGCCCATCGCCTCTTCCAGCGGGGTCAGGTCGGCCCGCTGCACATTCTCGACGATGGCGATTTCCAGCACCATCAGGTCGTCGAGGTCGGCGCGAACCACGACGGGGATCTGGTGCAGGCCGGCGCGCTGGGCCGCGCGCCAGCGGCGCTCGCCGGCGACGATCTGATATTCGCCCGCCACGCCCGGCATCGGCCGGACCAGGATCGGGACCAGGACCCCGCGTTCGCGCACCGAGGCCGTCAGCTCCTCAAGGTCCGCCTCATTGAAATGCCGGCGCGGCTGGTCGGCGTTGCGGCGGACGAGCTCGATCGGAACCGTTGTGGTCGGGCCGGCCTCCGAGACGCCGGGGCGCTCGGTGCGGTCGACGGCCAGGGGCTCGCTATCGCCGATCAGGGCGGAAAGGCCTCGTCCGAGGCCGCGGGTGCGGGGGGGCAGATCGCTCATTCTTGCTTTATGCCGCCGGTTGGGCGGCGAGGCGAGCACGCTCGCGCGTCACCACTTCCCTGGCCAGCTTCATATAGGCCTGACTGCCCGCGCATTTGATGTCGTAGATCAGGGCCGGCTTGCCGAAGGAGGGCGCCTCGGAGACCCGCACATTGCGGGGGATGACGGTGTCATAGACCTTGTCGCCGAAGTGGCCGCGCACATCGGCCTCCACCTGATCCGACAGGGAATTGCGCCGGTCGTACATGGTCAGGACCAGGCCCTGCAGCTCAAGCCGGGGGTTCAGGCTCGACTTGACCAGCTCGATCGTCCGCATCAGCTGGCTCAGTCCCTCCAGGGCGAAGAACTCGCACTGCAGCGGGGCCAGCACCGCGTCGGCGGCGGTCATGGCGTTGACGGTCAAGAGGTTCAGCGACGGCGGGCAGTCGATCAGGACGTAGCTATAGGGCCGGCCTTCTATGGCGCGCAGTCCCTGGATGGCGTTGCGGAGCCGGTAGGAACGGCCCGGGGCCGCGCTGAGCTCGATCTCCACCCCGGAGAGATCCGGGTCGGACGGCACGATGTCCAGGCCCGGCACCGAGGTCGGGACGATAGCCTTGGCGATCGGCTGCTCGCCCACCAGCACGTCATAAAGAGTCACCACCCGTTTCGCGCGCGGCACGCCAAGGCCCGTCGAGGCGTTGCCCTGCGGATCGGCGTCGAGGATCAACACCTTTTCGCCCACCGCAGCCAGGGCGGTGGCGAGGTTGATGGCCGTGGTGGTCTTGCCGACGCCGCCCTTCTGATTGGCGATGGCGAGAATGCGAGGGCCTGGGGCCGCGCTATCGGACATGGGTCAGCCTTTCGATGCTCAGAATGCGGCCCGAAGGGTCGCTGCGGCTCTCGGTCATGCTCGCCTCGAAGGTCCAGGTCTTGCGGGCCTCGGCCAGCTCGGCCTCGGCCTCCCGGCCCTTGGGAAATAGCCCCCTTGCGCCACGCTTTTTCAACAGAGGGGCAGCATAGCCCAAAAGTTTGGGCAAAGGCGCGCAGGCTCGTGCGGTGACGATGTCGATTCCTGTGAGTCTCAGGTCCTCGGCCCGGGCGTTGTGCACCACGGCCGGCAGATCGAGCATTGTGACCGCCTCGGAGAGGAAACGGCAGCGCTTGGCCAGGCTCTCGATCAGGTGAACCATGGCCCTACCGCCGGCATGACTTTGGTGCTTCAGGCGTATGGCCAGCACCACGCCGGGGAAGCCGGCCCCCGCGCCGATATCGGCCCAGACCCTTTCTTCCGGCCGGGAGAGGTCGAGAAGCTGGGCGGAATCGAAGGCGTGGCGGCGCCAGAAATCGGCCAGGGCCGAGGGGCCGACCAAATTCATCCGCCCCGACCACTCCTCAAGCAGATCACGGAAGGCCTTGAGATCGGCCATCTCTTCGGGCCCCGCTCCGGTGGCGGCGGCGTAGTCCTCGGGGCCGAAGGCGGCGGCCGGGTCCAGGCCCAGGGCCTCAGGCGACGCGGCGGACATGGGCCAGAAGAGCGGTGAGGGCGCCGGGGGTCACGCCCTCGATGCGCGCGGCCTGGCCGAGGGTCAGCGGCCGTACCTGGTCCAACTTCTGGCGCACCTCGTTGGAGAGCCCGCCGACCGATCCATAGTCGAGGGCGGCCGGCAGGCGCAGGTCCTCGTCGCGGCGGAAGGCGGCGACATCGGCGGCCTGACGATCCAGATAGCCGGCGTAGGTCGCCTCGACCTCGATCTGCTCGCGCACGTCCGGGTCGAGCGCGGCGAGTTCGGGCCAATGCCGAACGAGGTCCTCAAACCCGATTTCGGGATAGGCGAGCATCTGGAAGACGTCGCGGCGCTGGCCGTCCTGTTTCACGTGAAACCCCGCCCGCTCCGCCTCGGTCGGGGTTAGGGTCAGGGCCTGCGCGCGCGCGCGCGCGGCGGCCAGTCGGGCGGCCTTGGCGCTATAGGCCTGGGTGCGCTCCGAGCCGATCAGTCCAAGGCCCATACCAAGCCCGGTGAGCCGCTGGTCGGCGTTATCGGCGCGCAGGGTCAGGCGGAACTCCGCCCGGCTGGTGAACATCCGATAGGGCTCCGAGACGCCCCGGGTCACCAGGTCGTCGATCATCACCCCGATATAGGCCTGGTCGCGGGCGAAACTGGCCCCGTCCTGGCCGCCGGCGGCTCGAGCGGCGTTCAGCCCCGCGATCAGCCCCTGGGCCGCCGCCTCCTCATAGCCGGTGGTGCCGTTGATCTGGCCGGCGAGATAGAGGCCGGGCAGGCGCTTGACCTCCAGCATGGGCGAGAGCTCACGCGGGTCGACATAGTCGTATTCGATCGCATAGCCGAAGCGGCGCACGACCACGGTTTCGAGACCGGCCATGGTCCGCAGGAACAGGTCCTGGGTCTGGGCCGAGACCGAGGTCGAGACGCCGTTGGGATAGACCACCTCGCCGTCTGGCGTGCCCGGCGCGCCCTCCGGCTCCAGGAAGACCTGGTGGCTGGACCGGTCGGCGAACCGCACCACCTTATCCTCGATCGAAGGGCAGTAGCGGGGGCCGACGCCGGTCGCCCGGCCGCCATAGACGGCGGATTCGCCCAGGCGCTCGGCGATGATGCGGTGGGTCTCTTCGTTGGTGTAGGTGACGCCGCAGGCGACCTGCTCGCGGTCCACCGAGGCGGTCAGGAAGGAGAAGGGGAGGGGGCGCTCGTCGCCCGCCTGCATCTCCAGCCGATCCCAGGCTATGCTCTGGGACTCTAGCCGCGCGGGGGTGCCCGTTTTCAGCCGGCCCATCTTCAGCCCCAGGCCATAGAGTCGGTCCGACAGGCCGATGGACGGCGCCTCGCCATGTCGGCCCGCTGGTGTCCGCTCCTTGCCGCGGTGGATGACGCCCTTCAGGAAGGTGCCGGTGGTCAGCACCACCTTGGGCGCGCGCCATTCCCGGCACTCGCCGTCGAGGACGCCCGCGAGTTGGTCGTTCTCCAGGATCAGGTCCTCGGCCGCGCCCGCCTGGATCGTCAGATTGGGATAGTCGAGCAGGGTCGCCTGCATGGCGTCGCGATAGGCGCCCCGGTCGATCTGGGCGCGTGGGCCGCGCACGGCCGGGCCCTTGGAGCGGTTGAGCATCCGGAACTGAATCCCGGCGACATCGGCCAGCCGGCCCATCAGCCCGTCGAGCGCATCGACCTCGCGGACGAGGTGGCCCTTGCCCAGACCGCCGATGGCCGGGTTGCAGGACATCTCGCCCAGGGTCTCGATCCTGTGAGTCAGGAGAAGGGTGCGGGCGCCCAGGCGCGCGGACGCCGCCGCGGCTTCACAGCCGGCGTGCCCGCCCCCGATCACGATGACATCCCAAGATTTTGGCCAGGACTTCATGAGGGCGGGTTTCTAAGGCGCCGAGGCCCGATCGTCGAATCATCGCTCCGCGAGCGGGCGATGTTTCACGTGAAACATCACTTGCCGATGCAGAAGGTTGAAAAGATCCGACCGAGCACGTCCTCCGGATCGATCCGGCCCGACAGCCGCTCCAGGGCCCGGGCCGCCAGCCGAAGATCCTCCGCCGCACGTTCCGGGCCGCCGCCAAAATCGGCCAAGGCCCGCGCCAGGTGCTCGCACGCATCAGTCAACACGACACGGTGCCGGACCCGCGTCGCCGCCGGGAAGTCGGCCCCGCTCAAGGCGCCGGCGACCGCGCCCTCAAGGGCGCAGGTGAGGGACGCGATCGCCCCCGTCCTGACGCTGATCTCGGCGACCGGGCCGGGATGAGCGGCCCGCGCCGCCGCCGCGTCCACGTCCTCCGGCAGATCGGACTTGGTCAGGACCAGGATATCGCCGGGCCGCGCCAGATCGGCGGCCGCCGCCCAATCCCCCTCCCGGGCGCTGGCGTCCACCAACCACAGCCGCAGATCGGCCGCCTCGGCCCAGGCGCGGGCGCGGCGGACCCCCTCGGCCTCGATCGCCTCCGCGTCCTCGCGCAGACCGGCCATGTCGGCCACGAGGACCCGATAGCCCGCCACCAGAAGCGGCTGCTCGATCACGTCGCGGGTGGTTCCCGGGGCTTCGGTGACGATGACCGCCTCGCGGCCGAGCAGGGCGTTCAGCAGGCTGGACTTGCCGGCGTTGGGCGCCCCGATCAGGGCGATCCGCAAGCCTTCACGCACCTTCTCACCCCGCGTATCGGCCAGGGCGGCGTCGAGCTCGGCGGCGAGGCGCTCCAATGGGGGGCGGGCCCGGGCAGCCAGGGCGTCGGGCAGCTCCTCGTCGGGGAAGTCGATCTCGGCCTCCAGGAAGGCGAGGGATTCGAGCAGGGCCTCCCGCCAGGCCGCATAGCGTTGCGCCAGGGCGCCGTCGAGTTGGGCCAGGGCCTGGCGGCGCTGGGCGGCGGTCTCGGCGTCGACCAGGTCGGCGATGGCCTCGGCCTGGCTCAGCTCAAGCCGGCCGTGCTCGAAGGCGCGGCGGGTGAACTCGCCGGGCTGAGCGGGACGGAGGCCGAGCGACGCCAGGGCCTCGACCGCCGCGGCGGCCACGGCGGAGCCGCCGTGTATCTGCAGCTCGGCCTGATCCTCGCCGGTGAAGCTGGCCGGGCCGGGGAGCCAGAGCACCAGGGCCTGGTCGAAGGTTTCACGTGAAACAGGGTCGCGCAGATTGCGGAGGCTGGCGCGGCGCGGGGAGGGAAGGGGGCCGGCGAGCGCGATCAGAGCCTGCGCCGTACCGGGGCCGGAGATCCGCACCACGGCCACCGCCGCCCGACCGGGCGCGGTCGCGAGGGCGAAGATGGTTGAGGTCATCAGGGCTTGGTTGCGGCCTTGCCGACGGCGGCGGTCATCATCTGGCGGAAACCCTCGGTCGCCTGACCCCCGAAGGCCATCCAGCTCTTCATCAATTCCTCGGGTTGAAGCATGGACATGTTGGAGCCCATCCGCTTCTGCATCTCTGCCACGAGCTGATCATTGATCGGGCTGACGTCGGGCAGGCCGAGAAAGGCGCGGGCCTCGGCCGGGGTGCAGTCGACTTCGATCGTCATTTTCACGGGGCGGCTCCAGTATTTGCAGCGGCGTACTATCTTGTTATGGGCGCAAGCCAAGGCGATAGGCTAGTAGCCAAGACGAACTGATGAGGACGATCCATGTCTGAGACGATGAGCATCTCCACCCCCGACGGCGCTTTCGAGGCCTATGTCGCGGTCCCCGAGGGTTCCGGCCCCTGGCCGGGCGTGGTCGTTATCCAAGAGATCTTCGGGGTCAATCAGATCGTCCGCACCGCCGCCGACCGCCTCGCCAAGCTCGGCTATCTGGCGGTGGCTCCGGACCTGTTCTGGCGCCAGGAGCCCGGTGTGCAACTGACCGACAAGTCCGAGGCCGAATGGGCTCACGGCTTCAAACTGATGCAGGGCTTCGATTTCGACAAGGGAATGGAGGACATCCAGGCCTCCATCACCGCCGTGCGCGGCGACGCCCGCTGCACCGGCAAGGTCGCGACGGTGGGCTATTGCCTGGGCGGACAGCTGGCCTATCTGGCATCCACCCGCACCGACGTCGACGCCTCGGTCGGCTATTACGGCGTGGCGATCGACAAGCGTCTGGACGAGGCCGACAGGATCAAAACGCCCCTGCTTCTGCACATCGCCACGGAGGACGAATATTCCTCACCCGAAGCGCGCGACAAGATCATCGCCGCCCTGAAGGACAAGCCGGGCGTCGAGATCGAGACCTACCAAGACACCAACCACGCCTTCGCCCGCGAGGGCGGCGCCCATTACAACCGCTTCCACGCCAAACTGGCGGATGCGCGCACGGCCATCTTCCTGACCAAGACGCTGACCGAGCCGGCGGAGGCCTGAGATGAAGGCGGTCCGCATCGAGAAGACCGGAGGGCCTGAGGTCCTGGTTCTGGTCGAGGTCCCGACCCCGACCCCCGGGCCGGGCGAGATTCGGATCCGCCACGAGGCCATCGGGCTGAACTTCATCGAGACCTATCAACGAAGCGGCCTCTACCCGATGCCCCTGCCCACCGGCCTTGGCCAGGAGGCGGCGGGCGTCGTCGAGGCGGTCGGCGAGGGCGTGACCCGCTTTTCCGTCGGCGACCGGGCGGGCTACTGCACCGGCCCGGCGGGCGCCTATGCCGAGGCCAGCGTGGTCAAGGCCGACCGTGCGGTCCACATCCCCGACGCCATCTCCTCCAAGGTCGCCGCCGCCTCCATGCTGAGGGGGATGACGGCCGAATATCTGATCCGCCGCGCCTGGCCGGTGAAATCCGGCGACACGGTGCTGATCCACGCCGCCGCCGGCGGGCTGGGCATCATCCTGACCCAGTGGGCCAAGACCCTTGGGCTGAAGGTGATCGCCACCGTGGGATCCGAGGCCAAGGCCAAGGTCGCGGGCGACTTCGGCGCCGACGAGGTCATCCTCTACGAGCAGGAGGATGTCGCCGCCCGGGTGCGCGAGATCACCGGCGGCCTGGGTGTGCCGGTCGTCTATGACGGCGTCGGCAAGACCACCTTCGAAGGCTCGCTGGCCAGCCTATCGCGGCGCGGCTGCCTGATCTCCTTCGGCAACGCCTCGGGCGCCGCCGAGCCGCTGCAGATCGGGCGGCTGTCGCGGATGGGGTCGCTCTATGTCACCCGTCCGACGCTGAACGACTATGTCGCCAGCACCGAGGAGCTGGACGACAGCGCCGACGCCCTGTTCGGCCTTATCGCGGCCGGCAAGATCAAGGTCGAGATCGGTTCGGAACGTCCGCTGGCGCAGGTCTGTCAGGCGCACGAGGACATGGAGGCGCGCAGTACAGTCGGCGCCAATATCCTGATTCCTTAGGCGACCCGCTTCCCGAGAATCCACGGCTCCGCCGGCAAGCCGTATCCAGGTTGAGAGCCGCACCCTCGGGACAAGCCCGAGGGTGACGGAAAACCCTAAACCTCTTCCTAGGTGTTCATCGACTGGAAGAAGTCGCCGTTGGTCTTGGTCTGGCGCATCTTGTCGAGCAGGAATTCGATCGCGTCCTGGGCGCCCATCGGGTTGAGGATTCGGCGCAGGACATAGGTCTTCTGCAGCACGTCCTTGGGGGTGATGAGCTCTTCCTTGCGGGTGCCGGACTTCAGCACGTCGATGGCCGGGAAGATCCGCTTGTCGGCGACCTTGCGGTCCAGGATGATTTCCGAGTTACCGGTGCCCTTGAACTCTTCGAAGATGACCTCGTCCATCCGGCTGCCGGTGTCGATCAGGGCTGTGGCGATGATGGTCAGCGAGCCGCCTTCCTCGATATTCCGCGCCGCGCCGAAGAAGCGCTTGGGGCGCTGCAGAGCGTTGGCGTCGACGCCGCCGGTCAGCACCTTGCCCGAGGAGGGGACGGTGGTGTTGTAGGCGCGGCCGAGCCGGGTGACGGAGTCCAGCAGGATGACCACGTCGCGCTTGGCCTCGACCAGGCGCTTGGCCTTTTCGATCACCATCTCGGCGACCTGGACGTGGCGGGTCGCAGGCTCGTCGAAGGTCGAGGAGATAACCTCGCCCTTCACCGTGCGCTGCATGTCGGTGACTTCTTCGGGGCGCTCATCGATCAGCAGGACGATGAGATAGCACTCGGGGTGGTTGGTCTCGATCGACTTGGCGATGTTCTGCAGCATCACCGTCTTGCCGACCCGCGGCGGGGCGACGATCAGGCAGCGCTGGCCCTTGCCGAGCGGGGAGACGATGTCGATCACCCGCCCGGAGCGGTCCTTCACCGTCGGATCGGGCAGCTCCATGGTCAGCCGCTCGTCGGGATAGAGGGGCGTCAGGTTGTCGAAGGCGACCTTGTGCTTGATGTTTTCCGGGCTCTCGAAATTGACGAGATCGACAGTCATCAGGGCGAAATAGCGCTCGCCCTCGCGAGGGGCGCGGACGCCGCCCTCGACGCTGTCGCCGGTGCGCAGGCCAAAGCGGCGGATCTGGCTCGGCGAGACATAGATATCGTCGGGGCCGGGCAGGTAGTTGGCCTCGGGGCTGCGCAGGAAGCCGAAGCCGTCCTGCACCACTTCCAGCGTACCGCCGCCCGAGATGTCGACGCCCTCGTCCGCCAGGACCTTGAGGATGGCGAACATCATGTCCTGCTTGCGCATCCCCGAGGCGTTCTCGATGTCGAGGCTCTCGGCGAAGGCCACCAGGTCGGCCGAGGCCTTGGCCTTCAGTTCCCCAAGGGACATGCGGGTGATGCCGAGGTTCAGCTCAGCGCCATCGGGCGCGGGGCCGGCCTTGATGGCGGCCTCGATCGCGTCCTGGTTTTCGGGCGGAGCGGCTTCGGCCGGAACGTCGGGAAGGGTCTCGTCAGACATGGGTCGTCACTCTGTATCGTGCGGCGCCCCCGGAGAGCCGGCGGCGCTGGGGCTTTTGAGCCCGGATGTTTGCGGCAGGGACCGGCGCTGGATGCGCATCAGTACCCTGATTGGGGCGGGGAGCCCGGCGCGCCGTGCGTCGAACCGGGAGTAGCAGCACCACATGCGCGGGCCGGGGTCAAGATTTGCGGTGTGCGTGCTTCGAGACGCAATCCTGAGTGATCGCTCCTCAGCATGACGAATATCTATCGCCTTCAACCCACGCTCGTCATCCTGAGGAGGACCCCGAGGCCCGTCTAGAGGACGCAGCTCACTACCCGAACTTGGTCGTCGCCGCGATGACGATGATGATGGCGGCCACGAAGGGCAGCTCATTGGTCATCCGCCAATACTTCTCCGGGTGGGTGTTGGTCCCGGCGGCGAACCGCTTGCGCGCCCGGCCGAGCACGTGGTGCCACCAGATCACGAAGACCACGCCGCAGAGCTTAGTGATCATCCAAGGGGTCTTGAGGAAGTCCCAGCCTAGGCGCTGGGTCCCGTCGAACCATATCAGCGCGCCGCCGAAACAGACGACGGCGATCATCGCCGGGTTCATGATTCCCCGAAACAGCCGCCGCTCCATGACCTGCAGGGTGGTGTCGAGCTCCCCGCCGGGGATGGCCTCGGTGTGATAGACGAACAGCCGCGGCAGATAGAGCAGGCCGGCCATCCAGGCGATCACCGACAGGATGTGCAGGGCGCGGAGCAGGTCGAAGGTCATGGCGTCGCGTCCTGGAGCCGGGCGGGCGCCGCGACCGCCTTGGCCGGGCATTGGCCGAAGTTTTGCGGACAGATGCGGCCGCCGCAACCGCTCTCGATTCCTTCGGGCCGCGCCAGAGCGTGGGCGATCAGGCCGGCGAGCCCGTCCATGAAGGCCGGTTCGACCCCAAGCGCCGGAACCCGCAGATAGTGCGGGACGCCGGCGTGTTCGGCGAGCTCAGCGTAATCCCGGTCGAGCTCGACCAAGGTCTCGACGTGTTCGGAGACAAAGGCGATCGGCGAGATCAGGACGCCCAGGCCCTCGTGCGCGGCGGCCTCGATGGCCTCCGGCGTCGGCGGGCCGATCCATTTCAGCGGCCCGACCCGGCTCTGGTAGCAGACCTGCCAGTTCAACTCGCGGCAGGGGCCCTCTTGCAGCCTGTCGGCCACGGCCGCGGCGGTGCGTTCGATCTGCCACTGATAGGGGTCGCCGCCGGCGATCGCCTTTTCCGGCAAGCCGTGAGCGGAGAAGAGGATCTTGACGTTGGCGGGACGGCCCGCCTCTTCCCAGGTCTTCTCGATCAGCCCGGCGTGGGCGGCGACCAAGCCCTTGTCGTCGGGGTAGCAGCAGACCGTGCGGACATCGCCCGGCCCCCGGTAGGCCTCCGCCCAGGCCTTCATCGAGGAAGCGGTGGTTGAGGCCGAGAAGTGCGGATAGAGGGGCAGGAGAATCACTTCGTCCGGCTCAAAGCCGGCGACCGCCTTGGCCGCCGCGGCCGTGGTCGGCCGCCAGTAGCGCATGGCGATAAAGACCCTGACGTCGACCTGGGCTTCAGAGAAGCGGGCGCCAAGCTCGCGCGCCTGGGCCCGGGTCTCGCGCAGCAGCGGTGAGGCGCCGCCCATCAGAGCGTAATTCTTCTTCGCCCCCTTGGCGCGCAGGGTCGAGATGGTCGCCGCCAGCGCCATCCGGGCCGGACCGGGCAAACCGATGATCGCCGGGTCGTTGAACAGGTTGAACAGGAAGGGCCGGACCGCCTTCAGGCTGTCGGGACCGCCAAGATTGAACAGGACGACGGCGACGCGGCGCACACCAGGACGCGGCTCGACCTCCAGGGGCTCGACGGCGCTCACGTGACAATCTCCGTCGCGGGCTTGCCGGTGATCCGTTCGAGCACCCGCGCCACATGGATCATCGGCGTGTCGGGCAGGATCCCGTGGCCGAGGTTGAAGATATAGGGACCGCCTCCCCACTGCTCGAGCAATTGATCGACCCGGACATCGAGCGCCGGTCCGCCGGCCCGCAGCAGCAGAGGATCGAGCGCGCCCTGGATCGGCACGCCCTTGGCCTGCAGCTTTTGGCCGAGCGCGGCCGGTGCGGCGGTGTCGAGCGCCGTCGCCTGTACCGGGACGGCGTCGGCATAGGCCTCTACCATGGGACCCGCCCCGCGCGGGAAACCGA
>CANJKM010000040.1 GCA_947474805.1 Caulobacterales bacterium
ACCGGCTCCTCGATCATGCCGCAGAAGCGCAACCCCGACGCCGCCGAGCTGGTGCGCGCCAAGGTCGGGCGGATCCTCGGCTCGCTCACCGCCTTGATGGTGGTGATGAAGGGGCTGCCGCTCGCCTATTCGAAGGACATGCAGGAAGACAAGGTCCCGACCTTCGAGGCCTTCGACGCCCTGGAGCTCAGCCTGATGGCCATGACCGGCATGGTCGCCGACCTTGAGCCCAACAAGGACAGGATGGCCGCCGCCGCCGGCGCCGGCTTCTCGACGGCCACCGATCTCGCCGACTGGCTGGTGAGGGAGTTGAACCTGCCCTTCCGCGAGGCGCACCACGCCACCGGCAACGCGGTGAAGCGGGCCGAGGAGCTGAGCCTGGAGCTCGCCGCCCTGCCGCTCGCCGAGCTGCAGGCGATCCAGGCGGGAATCACCGACAAGGTCTACGATGTCCTGGCCCCGGCGGCCTCGGTCGCCAGCCGGACCAGTTACGGCGGGACGGCCCCCTCGCAGGTGCGGGCCCAGATCCAACTCTGGAAGGAACGCCTCGCATGAAGCCGTTGATCCGCGCCGCCGCTTTCGTCGCCCTCGTCGCTCTCGCCGGCTGCGGCAAGCAGGGAGACCTGGAACGCCCCGCGCCGCTGTTCGGCAAGGACGCCCGCGCCCAGTACGAGGCCGAGAAGGCGGCCGAAGCCAAGGCGTCGGCCGCCTCCGCCGCGCGCCGCGACGGCCAGCCGGTCGACAATTCCGACAATGTGAAAACCACCCGCGAGGTCCGCGATCCGGCCCAGGTGCTGACCCCCGCGCGGTCGGCGCCGGTCGTCGGCGCGCCGAGCGGACCCGGCGGCCCGCCGCCCTCGCTGACGCCGCCCAACTGATGAACCACTTCGAACTGGAAGGCGGCGAGCTTCGCTGCGAAGGCGTCTCCCTGACCGAGATCGCCGCCCAGGTCGGCACGCCCGTCTATGTTTATTCCACGGCGACATTGACGCGCCATTACAAGGCGTTCAGCGAGGCTTTTAAGGGACGAAATGTCCTGGTCGCCTATGCGGTCAAAGCCAACTCCAACCTGTCTGTGCTGCGCACTCTGGCCAGGCTCGGGGCCGGGGCCGACACGGTGTCGGAGGGCGAGATCCGCCGCGCCCTGGCGGCAGGCGTGCCGCCCGAGCGGATCGTCTTCTCCGGCGTGGGCAAGACCGACGCCGAGCTGGAGTATGCGCTCGAGGTCGGGGTGCAGGAGATCAATGTCGAGTCCGAGCCCGAGCTAGACCGGCTGTCGCAGGTCGCCGCTGGCATGGGCAAGCGGGCGGCCATCGCCATCCGGGTCAACCCCGACGTCGGCGCCGGCGGCCACGCCAAGATCGCCACCGGGAAGTCGGAGAATAAGTTCGGCGTCTCCATGTCGGAGAGCCAGCGGCTCTACGCCAAGGCGATGAACCTGCCCGGCGTGCGGCCCGTGGCGGTCGCCTGCCACATCGGCAGCCAGATCACCGACCTGACCCCCATGCGCGAAGCCTTCGGCAAGATGCGCGATCTGGTGCTGCGCCTGCGCGCCGAGGGGCTGCCGGTCGAGCGACTGGACCTCGGCGGCGGGCTGGGCGTGCCCTATTTCCACCAGCCCGAACCCCCGACCCCCGCCGACTTCGGCAAGATGGTCGAGGAGACGCTGCAGGGGCTCGACATCGACCTGGCCTTCGAGCCCGGCCGGCTGATCGCCGCCAACGCCGGGGTGCTGCTGTCGCGGGTGATCCATGTGCACGAGCGGCCCGAGGGCCCGCGCTTCCTGGTGGTCGACGCGGCGATGAACGACCTGATCCGGCCGGCGATGTACGAGGCCTATCACGACATCCGCCCGGTCAAGCCGCGGGCGGGCGAGCCGCTGGACTATGACGTGGTCGGCCCGGTCTGCGAGACGGGAGACACCTTCGCCCGCGCCCGGCCGCTGGCCCCGCTGCAGCGCGACGACCTAGTGGCCTTCATGTCGGCGGGCGCTTACGGCGCGGCCATGTCGAGCGAGTACAACTCGCGCCCGCTCGTGCCAGAGGTTCTGGTCGACGGCGACCGCTGGGCCGTGGTCCGCAAGCGCCCGAGCTATGAGGAGATGCTGGCCCGCGAGCCGATGGCGGACTGGCTGTAGAAAAGCGCCCCGTCTAAGGCATGGCCTGGGTGACTGAACGGATCAGTTCGCCGGCCAGCCGAATCTCTCTGCCGTCGATGCCATGTTCGAGTCCGGGCAGGATGTGTCCCTGCGCCGGGGCGCCGATCATCTCCAGGATCTTCAGCGCCTCAGACTGCCCTTCCGGCCGGACGCGAGGGTCCTCCTTGCCCTGGGCGAGCAGCACGGGGGGGCGCTTGGCGCCGGGCGGCAACCCGTCCGCCACGATGTTCGATCCCGCAAAGGCGATCACCGCCGCAGGGGGCGTCGGGCGTCGCAGGCCGGCGTTGAGGGCGAGGCTGGCGCCCTGGCTGAACCCGATCAGGATCAATCGATCCGGCGCCAGGCTGTAGCGCGCCAGTTCGGCGTCGATGAAGGCGGCCAGGACCGCTCCGCCCGAGGCGGCCTCCGCCGAAAGGCCTCGGCTGGGCGCCCGGTCTTCAGCACTCGCCCAGCTATAGCCCCCGTCGATGCGGAAAGGCGCGTTGGGCGAGGCGAAGGCCGCGCTCGGAAGATAGGGCTGAAGCTCGGGCGCAAGGCCGATCAGGTCGGCGCCGTCGGAGCCGAAGCCGTGAAGCAGAACGATCAGGAACCTGGCTGGTGGCGTGGTCGGCGCCCTTCGCGGACCATCGAGACGCGTCAGCACAGGCGCGGCGGCTCGGGCGGTTTGGCCGAGCCAAGGCGCCGCCGCCACCGCCATCGCGAAAGTGCGCCTATGCAAGGTCAGATCTCCGGCGGGTCTCAGTCCATCGCCAGGACGTCGGGGCAGCCGCGCCCGCGTCCGGCCACGTCCATGCCGTAACCGAGCAGGAACCGGCCCGGCGCCTCCCAGGCGACGACCTCGGGGTCGATGACGCGCGGGTGCGGCCAGGGCTTGCGGGCGAAGACGCAGGTGATGGCCGAGGTCGCCCCGGCGTCGAGCACCAGCTGGCGCGCGGCCTCCAGCGACTGGCCGCTGTCGAGCACGTCATCGAGCAAGACCACCTGACGGCCCTCGACCGGCCGCTGCAGGCCGGCGACCACCTGGACGCGGCCGGAGCTGACCTTGGCGTCGCCGTAGGAGGCCAGCCACAGGGCGTCGAAGGAGGGGTTGCTGCCGAGCCGATAGAGGGCCCGGGTCAGGTCGGCGGCGAACCACAGGCCGCCGGTGAGCAGGCAGACCAGCACGCTCTCGTCGGTGATCAGGGGGGCGAGGCGCCGGGCGGCGTCCTCGACTCGGTGGGCGACCGCCCGGGCGTCTAGAAGAATTTCAGGGTCAGCCATGTCCCGCGCGCGTCCTCGCCGCTGCGGGCAAGGCGTAAGGCGAATCCTCCGACAGCGGTTGGACGACCTTGGCGGGAGTCGGAGCGACATGCGAGGGGGCGGCGGGTCCGCGCAGCCCGAGCTTGGGTTCGTGGTGGGCCGGCGCCTCGGGATGGGCCGGGGCGGCGTGGGTCTCGGCGTGGGCGGCGGGCTGTTCGGCGTGAGCCGGCGCCGCGTGGGTTTCCCCTTGCTGGGCTTCCCCGTGCTGGGCGTCTCCATGTTCGGGAGCCGGGCGGGCGGGCTCGCCGTGGGTGGGCGCCGCGTGGGCGCCATGGGCCGGCTCGGCGTGGGCCTTGCCGTGCGGCTTGGCGCCGTGGGGCTTCATGGCGTCGAAGGCGAACTCGACCTGGACCTGGGAGACGCCCGAGGGCGGATCGAGGAAGGCGAGCTGGAAGGGGCGGGCCTCGCCCGGTTGCAATGGATGGTCGCCGGCGGCCAGAATCTTGTCGGCGAGGCGATGGCCGCCCTTGTCCATCAGCACGATCCGCAACGGCTGGGGCGGCTGGGCGTGGGTCTGGACGTTGCGCAGCTTGCCGGTGACGATCACCGCCGCGTGGCCGTTCGACAGGCCGGGGCCGGCCTCGACGGCCTCGGGCGCCAGGCCGACGGGGTTCACCGTCAGCCCGACCTTGGCGTAGGCGCCCGCCGTGGAGGGCACGAGGCGAACGACTTCGACTCTGAAGAGCGCCGCGCAGGCGAGCAGGGCGACCATGGCGGCGGCGAGCCCACCCCAGACGACGCCCGCGGCGACGGCCTGGCGGGTCTGGGCCTTGGCCTTGGATTTTTCGCGGATCAGTTTGGCGACGGGCTTGGCCGGGTCGGCCGCCGGCTCGCCCGTTTCGGCGGCGATGGGCGTGGTCGGCTCGGGCTTATAGGCGGGTGTATCCTCGCCCAGCATGGGGAGGGCGGCGGTCAGGTCTTCGACATTGTCGGCGGCGCTGGCGGTCCAGCTGGTCTTGCAGGCTGCGCAGCGGACCTGGCGCGGTTTTTCCATCCGCGCGGCGTCCACGGAATATTGGGTGGCGCAGGAAGGGCAGGTCAGTATCATTCGCCGTCCATGAACCTTCACGCCCCTTTGCCCCCCGAATCCGCCGAAGCGGCAAATCCGGTGGTGCGGCTCGAGGGCGTCGGCTTGCGCTATGGCCGGGCCGCCGAGGTTCTCCGCGATATTGATATGAGTCTGGCGCCTGGCTCCTTCCATTTCCTTACCGGGGCGTCCGGAGCGGGTAAAAGCTCGCTTTTGAAGATGATTTACCTGGCCCAGCGGCCTTCGCGGGGCCTCGTCAGCCTGTTCGGCCAGGACATCGCGACCACGCCGCGCAGGGGGCTGCACGCCCTGCGCCGGCGAATCGGCGTGGTGTTTCAGGAATTCCGGCTGCTCGACCACCTCTCGGCCTTCGACAACGCCGCCCTGCCGCTGCGGATCGCCAAGGAGGCGCCCGAGGCTTATCGCGCCGATGTGGCGGAGCTTCTGGGCTGGGTCGGGCTCGGCGGGCGGATGCACGCCATGCCGCCTACGCTGTCGGGCGGTGAGAAGCAGCGGCTGGCCATCGCCCGCGCCGTGGTCGCCCGCCCGGAGATCATCCTGGCCGACGAGCCGACCGGCAACGTGGATCCCGAGATGGGCGCGCGGCTGATGCGGCTGTTCATCGAGCTCAATCGGCTGGGGACGACAGTCCTGATCGCCAGCCACGACCAGAATCTGATCGCCCGATCGGGTCAGCCGGTGCTGCATCTTGAAGGCGGGAGGCTGCGAGAGGGCGTCTAGCCAAGTCCGGGGAAATCGGGCGGGTGGAGTTGCAACCGCGCACCAATCCCGCCACACCACACCAGATGGTCGACGCCGAAACCTTCGACGCCGCCGACTGGCGGCCGGCTCCGCTGCTTCCGGCCCGCGACGGGCGCGAGAAGTCGCTGGTGCTCGTGGTCGCGGTCCTGTCCTTCTTGGCCTGCCTGACCGTCTTCGTCGGGGTCGCAGCCGACCGCGCGGCGGGCGGATGGGGCCGTGAGCTGAAGGCTTCAGCGACCGTCCAGGTCCGGCCCTCGCACGGCGAGACGCCCGCCGAATCGGCCGCCCGCGCCGCCGAGGCCCTGGCCGCCGTGCCGGGGGTGCGCGAGGCGAGGGGGCTGGACAAGGCCGAGGCCGAGAAGCTGGTCGAGCCATGGCTGGGCGAGGGCGCGCTGCCCGACGATCTGCCCCTGCCGCGGCTGGTGGCGGTCGAGCTCGACCCCGCCGCGCCCGCCACCTCCGAGGCCCTCACCCAGGCGCTCGCCTCCGCCGGGGTCGACGCCAGCCTCGACGACCATTCGCGCTGGCTGAAGGAGGTCGAGCGCGCCGGTGTGGTGGCGCGCACCGTGGCCATTCTCGCCTGCGCCCTGACGGCGGCCTGCTGCGCCGCCGTCATCGCCTTCGCCACCCGCCAGGGCCTCGCCGCCCGCCGGGAGGTGGTCGAGGTGCTGCATCTCACCGGCGCCGAGGACAGTTTTGTCGCCAGCCTGTTCCAGCGACGGTTCGCGGGGCTGGCCTTCCGCAGCGGCCTCTACGGTGCGCTCGCCGCCGCCCTCCTGGCCGCGGCCGCGCGGCTGCTGGGCGGGGAGGAGGGGATCACCCCGGCCCTGCCGTTCGCCTGGATCGATCTGGCCGCCGTCCTGCCCTGTCCCCTGCTCGCCGCCCTGACCGCCGCCGTCTCGGCCCGGCGCACGGCCATGTCGATCCTTGGGGCCGAAGTATGAGGGAGGCCGAGGTTTGAGAAGTCTGGCCATCCTCTTGCTGATCGCGGTGCTGTGGCTCGTGGGGCTGCTGGCCTTCGGCGACCGCGCCGCCAGGGCGACCCCGGCGCCGGAGCCGGAGGTGGCCGACGGCATTGTGGTGCTCACCGGCGCCTCTTCGGCCCGCATCGACGCGGCGATCCAGCTCCTGGAGACCGGCAAGGGCAAGCGGCTGCTGATCTCGGGCGTCAACCGCGAGGTCCGGCCGCGGGAGCTGCGCGACGTGGCGCGGGGCGCCGGCCACGCCTATGACTGCTGTGTCGACCTCGGGTTTGAGGCGGCCAACACCCTGGGCAACGCCCGCGAGACGGCGGCCTGGGCCAAGAAACACGGGTTCAAGTCGCTGATCGTGGTGACCGCCGACTACCACATGCCGCGCTCGATCCTGGAGCTTCGCGCCGCCTTGCCGACGATGCAGTTCGAGCCCTATCCGATCGCCACCGAGACGCTCGACGCTCACAGCTGGTGGAAGCGTGGGCCGGAGGCGCGGCGGCTGATCCTGGAATATTCCAAATACCTCGTGATCCTGGGCCGCGAAGGCCTGCGCAGTCTTGGCGGCTCCCCCGCTCCCGAAAACAGCGCCGAGAACACGACGGGCAAGGTCCCGGCCTGATGCTTCGCCTGCGCGCCTTCCTCTTCGCGGCCTGGTTCGTCGGCGCCCTGGTGGCTCTGGGCCTGCTCTGCCTGCCCCTGCTGCTGTTTCCCCATAGGGTCGCCCGGGTCGCCGTGCGGCTCTGGTCGCGGAGCATCCTGTTCGGCCTGAGGTTGATCTGCGGCGTGCGCTGCGAGGTGAGGGGAATCGAGCGTGTCCCGCCGGGCTCGATCCTGGTCGCGGCCAAGCACCAGTCGACGCTGGACACCATCCTGCCCTTCGCCGCATTGCCCGACCCCTGTTTCGCCCTAAAGGCCGAACTTCTGAGGTTGCCCTTCTACGGATGGTTCGCGGCCCGCGCCGGCATGATCCCGATCGACCGAGGCGGCCATTCGACGGCGCTGCGAGCCCTGGTCCGCCAAGCCAAGGTCCGGATGGTCGATCCCGCCCAGCTGGTGATCTTCCCCGAGGGGACTCGCCAGCCCGTCGGGGCGCCGCCCGCCTACAAGCCCGGCGTGGCGGGCCTTTACCGCGAGCTTGAGCTTCCCTGCGTGCCGATGGCCACCAACTCCGGACAGGTCTGGGGCGGCAAGGGGTTCAAGGTCCGGCCGGGCTTGGCGGTGTTCGAATTCCTGCCGCCGATCGCGCCGGGGCTGAAGCGGGCGGTGTTCATGGCCGAGATCGAGAGCCGGATCGAGGCGGCGAGCGAGAGGCTGCTGGTCGAGAACTAGGATTTCTTGCTCCTCCCCCGCGGAGCGGCAGAGCAGGGCGTCAGTCTACCTGGCCGCCAGCTCCAGGGCCTCCACCTTGCCGAGCAGCCGCTCCATGCCGGCGTCGGGGGCGCCCGCTTCGCGCAGATGCTCCACGAGGTCGCGCAGATAGGCGGGGTTGTCGCCCGACAGCCCTCGCGCCCCGGCGATCAGCCGCGCCTGCTGGTCAAGGTCGAGCGCCCCGGCCCATTGCCGGTGACCTTTGTCGGACAGGAAGACCAGGGCCTCGACGCGGCGGCCGTCCGCCAGCCGGATGCTGCGCCGGGCCTCCACATAGGTCTCGGTCGGCTGCTCGCGTTCCAGCAGATAGGTGTAGACGGTGGGCCAGTCCTGGTCGGAGACGCGATAGGCGGCGCCGCGCACGGCGCCGCCGGGGGCCAGGCCGAGCACTAGGCCAGGGCGGCTGGGCGTGCCGCGATGGTGGACCGAATAGATGCAGAAGGCGCGTCTCTGACCGTGGAGGGTGGCGGCGATCCGCTCTAGATAGGGGAAGCCCGGCCGCCACATCAGCGAGCCGTAGCCGAACACCCACCGGACCTCGCCCGACGTCATGCGCAAAAACCAGACTTCATCGCCACCGCTTCTGTCCGAGGATGGCTCGCCGCGCAAGAAAGCCAATCGCCTCTTTCTCTACGCGCCCTTCGTTTTGCTGATCCTGATCGCGCTGGGCGTCTGCGGCGTCTGGGTCGTGGCCAGCGCGCGGCTGCAGCAGGGGATCGAGACGCGGGCCGAGGCCCTGCGCGGCGCGGGTTACACCGTGGAGCTGTCGGGGCGGCAGGTCGCGGGTTTCCCCTTCCGGATCAAGCTCAGCTACGCGGAGGCTCGGCTGGCCGCGCCCTCGGGCTGGGCGGTCGAGGCGCCGGGCCTGCAGGCCGAGGCCTATCTGCATGGGCTCGATCACTGGGTGCTGGTCGCGCCGGGCGGCATGACAGTGAAACGGCCGCGCGGCGGGGCGATCGCGATCAAGGGGGAGGGGCTGCGGGCCAGCCTGGCTGGTCTGACCAAAGCGCCGCCCCGGCTTGTGCTGCAGGGCACCAAGCTCGCCTTCACCACCCCGCCCGGCGCGCGGCCCTTCTCCCTGGCCTCGGCCGACCGGCTGGAATTCTATCTGAAACCCGATCCGGAAAGCCCCGGCGGCGGGCGGTTCCTCCTGCGGCTGGAGGGCGGCAAGGTCGCGCCAGGTTCGACGCTCGGCAAGGTCGCGGCGGACCAGGCGACGGCCGGGGTGCTGGAGGGGCGGCTGAAGGCCATCACCGCTCTGCACGGCAAGGACTGGGGCGCGGCGGTCGACGCCTGGCGCGGGGCGAGCGGTGAGGCCGATCAGCTGCACCTGACCTTCACCGCCGGGACCGTCGGCGTCGACAGCGGCGGCGGGGCCCTGGCGGTCGGGCGCGACGGCCGGCTGTCGGGGGCCATGCCGCTGCAGCTGCGCGACCCGGCAAAGGCGCTGTCGGTGCTTGAAGGCGCCCCCTCGGTCGAGGAGACGGCCCCCAGCGCGGCGGCGGCGATCGCCCGGGCGCGGACCCAGGGCTCCACCGCCAATATCGCCCTGGTCTTCCAGGCCGGAGTCGTCACCCTGGGGCCGGTGAAGGTCGGTCCCTCGCCCAAGCTCGATTGATGCAGGGTTTGAAGTCTTTTCAGGGTGTTGGCGCGCCTGCCCGACCTGTCTATGGTCCGCCCCCTCTGAACGGGTAGGGGCAATGGCGGCCAAGAAGACCTCGCTGGACGCGATCCGCGCGCGGATCGACGGCATCGACGCCGAGCTGTTGAAGCTTGTCGACGAGCGGACCTCGCTCGCCCATCAGGTCGCCGAAGCCAAGCGGGCCGAGGGCGGCGACGGCAAGCTCGGCATCCGCGCGGCGCGCGAGGCTCAGCTGCTGCGACGCCTCCTGGCCAGCGAGCGCAAGACGGCCTCGACCCAGCTGGTGGTCCGGTTGTGGCGCGAACTGATCGGCGAATCCCTGCGCATCCAGGGCGACTTCCACCTCGGCGTCTGGGGCGGCCAGGACCTGGCCAAGACCGTTGAGATGGCCCGTTTCCGTTTCGGCGCCGCCCCGGCGATGCGCCGTTTCCGCACGCCTGAAGAGGCCCTCGCCGTGGCCCGTGAGCCGGGCGGCGTCGCCGTCCTGGCGCTCGAGCCCGGCGACCGATGGTGGGGCTCGCTCCTCGCCCGGCCGGACCTGCGGGTGTTCGCGGCGCTGCCCTGTCTGCACGCGACCGGCCCGGTCAGCGCCTTCGCCGTGGCCCAGGTCGAGGTCGAGCCGTCCGGGTTCGACGAGACCTATTTCGTCACCGACGCGGTCGGCACCCCCGCCGCGGTCGAGACCCGCTTCGGCGAATTGGGCTTCGCGGCCCGCACCCTCTATCACGTCCAGGGCCTGCGCCTGATGGGCCTGTCGGGCTTCGTCCAGGCCGACGACGAACGTCTGAAGAATGCGCCCGGCCGGATGAACGGCGTCATCGGCGCCTCACCCATGCCCCTTGATCTATCATGAATGAAAACATGAAAAACGTCGGAAAACCAATTGTTAAGCGCGGCATTCTTGACATCGAGGCCTATATCGGCGGCAAGTCGGCCGTCCCGGGCGTCGCCAACCCGATCAAGATGTCGTCGAACGAAAATCCGCTCGGCTGCAGCCCCATGGCGGAGGCCGCCTTCCTGGCCTCGGCGCCGCGCCTGAACCGCTATCCGGACGGCAAGGCGGCTCCCCTGCGCGCGGCCATCGCCCGTCATTTCGATCTGGAGCCCGAGCGCCTGATCTTCGGCGCCGGCTCGGATGAGCTCTACATCCTGCTGGCCCAAATCTATCTCGAGCCGGGCGACAACATCGTTCAGGCCAAACACGCCTTCCTGTCCTACGCCATCTCGGCCCGCGCCTGTCAGGCGCGGGTCAAGGAGGCCGAGCAGGCCGATCTGCACATCGACGTCGACGCCATGCTGGCGCAGGTCGACGCGCGGACGAAGCTGGTCTTCATCGGCAACCCCGACAACCCGACCGGCTCCTGGCTGTCGGGCCAGGAGATTCGCCGTCTGCACGCCGGCCTGCCCTCCAACATCGTGCTGGTGGTCGACGAGGCCTATGGCGACTTCGCACGGTCCGAGGACTTCGAGCCGATGCTGGCGTTCGCGCGCGACAAGGACAATGTCATCGTCACCCGCACCTTCTCCAAGCTTTATGGCCTCGCGGCGCTGCGCATCGGCTGGGCCTATGCGCCGTCCGACATGATCGAGGCGATGGAGCGCATCCGCCTGCCGTTCAACACCACCATCCCGGCCCAGGAGGCGGCGACCGCCGCGCTTGAGGACCAGGATTTCGTCGAGCGCGCCATTTCCGAGAACGCTCGCTGGCGGTCCTGGCTGATCGAGCAGCTCACCGCGCTGGGACTGAAGGTCTGGCCGTCCCAGACCAATTTCGTGCTCGTCCGATTCCCGGACGCGCCGGGCCGCACGGCGCATGAGGCCGAAGCCTTCCTGGCCGCCCGCGGTTACATCGTGCGCGGCCTCGGCAACTATCGGCTGCCGGGCTACGTCCGGATCACGGTCGGGCTGGAGCCGCACAACCGCGCCCTTGTCGAACTCCTGGCCGAGTTCCTGGGCGGAACGAATGGGTGAGGTCGTCTACCCCCGCATCGCCGTCATCGGCTGCGGCCTGATCGGCTCGGCCATCATCCGCGCCGCGCGGGCGGCGGGAGCGGTCGAGACGGTGGCGGTCGCCGACGCCAATCCTGAGCACCGCGCCCGGATCGAGACGCTGGGCTACGCTGATCTGGTCACCGCCGACGCCGCCGAGGCGGCGACGGGCGCCGATCTTGTTATCATCGCCACCCCGCCGGGCGTCATCGGCCAGGCGGCGAAGGCGGCCGCCAGGGGGATGAAGGCCGGCGCCACACTGACCGACGTCGGCTCGGTCAAACACCCTGTGGTCGAGGCCCTGATGGCGGCGGCCCCCGACGGCGTGCACGTCATCGCCGGCCACCCGATCGCCGGCACCGAACAGTCGGGTCCTGACGCGGGTTTCGCCGAGCTGTTCCAGAACCGCTGGACCATCCTGTGCCCGCGCGAGGGCCAGGATTCGGAGGCCGTGGCGCGCCTGACCCGCTTCTGGGAGGCGCTGGGCGCTCATGTCGAGCTGATGGACGACAAGCACCATGACCTGGTGCTGGCCGTCACCAGCCACGTGCCCCACCTGATCGCCTACAATATCGTCGGCACCGCCGCCGATCTGGAGGCCGTGACCCAGGGCGAGGTGATGAAGTTCTCGGCCGGCGGCTTTCGCGACTTCACCCGCATCGCCGCGTCCGATCCGACCATGTGGCGCGACGTCTTTCTGCTCAACAAGGACGCGGTGCTGGAGATCCTGGGCCGGTTCACCGAAGACTTGCAGGCGTTGCAGCGGGCGATCCGTTGGGGCGAGGGCGAGAAGCTGCACGAGCTCTTCACCCGCACCCGCGCCATCCGGCGCGGGGTGATCGAGGCGGGGCAGGAGAGCGCGACCCCCAATTTCGGCCGCGACCAGCGGCCATAGGAGACGACCATGGGCTCTGTTCGGATGTGGCTGATGCTGGCGGCCCTGAACGGGCTGATGGCGGTGGCGGCCGGCGCCTTCGGGGCGCATGCGGTCTCCGATCCCGCGGTCAAGGAGTGGCTGCGCACAGGGGCCCAGTATCAGCTGGTCCATGCCGTCGGCGGGATCGCCTGCTACGGCCTGCTCAAGGTGATGCTGAACCAGGCCGGGATCGCCGGCTGGCTGTTCGGCTTCGGCGGACTGATCTTCGGCCTGTCGCTCTATGTGATGGCGATCACCGGGGTGAAGGCGATGGGCGCGATCACGCCGATCGGCGGCGTCCTGATGATGGCGGGCTGGGCCGTGCTGCTCTGGGGCGCCCTGGCCGGCATGGCCGCCGCCGACTAGCTAGTCCTTCAGCAGCAGCCGCATCGACAGGGCGGCGATGCTCAGCGCGGCCAGGATCACCAGGGCCATCGGCAGGGCCGCGCCGTTGCTGAAGCCGGCGGCGGTGGTCGCCGCCACCCCGCCGATGACGAACTGGACCGCGCCATAGAGGCCGGAGGTGGCGCCCGCGCGGCGCGGATCGACGGCCATGGCGCCGGCGAGGCCGTTGGGCTGGTTGAACCCCATCGAGCCGATCACCAGGAACAGGGGGGCGAGGATGCCCAGGAGACCGCCGAACCCGGTCACGGCGTCGAGGGTGAGGACGACGGCCGCCGCGAGCGCGGCCAGGTTCGCCCCTTTCAGAATCAGGTCCGGCGAATAGCGCCTCACCAGCCGGCGGTTCAGCTGGCTGCAGGCGATCAGTCCGGCGCCGTTGGTGGCGAAGACCCAGCCATAGGCCTGGGGCGACAGGCCGTAGGTGTCGATCAAGAGCAGGGGCGAGGCGCCGAGATAGGCGAACAGCGCCGCCTGTCCCATGGTCCCGGCCAGGATGTAGCCGATAACCCGCCGTTCCTTGAAGACGGCAAGATAGCTGCGCAGCGGACTTTCCCCGCGCGAGAAGGCGGCGTCGTCGGGGTTGCGGCTCTCCTTCAAGGTCAGGAAGACGCCGAGCCAGCAGGCGAGGCCGAAGCCGGTCAGCACCCAAAATTCGGTGGTCCAGTCGCCCAGGGTCAGGATGAAGCCGCCGAGCAGGGGGGCCAGGATGGGCCCGATGCCCATGACCAGCATGAAGAGGGAGAAGATCTGCAGCATCTCGGCGTGCTCGAACCGGTCGCGCACCACGGCGCGCGAGATCACCACCCCGGCGCAGCCGCCGAAGGCCTGCAGGAAGCGGAAGCCGATCAAGGCCTCGATCGAGGGGGCGAAGACGCAGCCGAGGCTGGCCAGGATGTAGAGCCCGAAACCGATCAGCAGCGGCAGCCGCCGTCCCACCCGGTCCGACCAGGGCCCGTAGAGCAGCTGGCCGATGGCGAGGCCGAACAGGAAGGCCGAGAGGGCTAGCCCCGTCTGGGCGCCGCTGGCCGCGAAATGGCGCGCGATGGCCGGGACGGCGGGCAGATAGATGTCGGTGCTGACCGGCGGCGTCGCCGTCATGGCGCCGAGCAGCAGGATCAGGCCGAGCGACGCCTTTTTTGATGGCGGCCTGATCTCGACGCCGGTCACTTTCGGTCCAGCCCGGCCAAGAGGGCGTCGGCGGTCTCGCTCCAGAGCACGGGCTTGAAGTCGCGCTTCACCTCGGCTTCCCAGGCGGCGAGGCCCTTGGGATCGTCGACCACGGCCCGCAGGGCGGAATAGGCGTCGTGCAAATTGTCCGGGTCGAAATAGCGGGCGAGCTTGCCGCCGGCCTCGGGCAGGGAGGTGCGGTCGGAGATCAGGGCGGGCTTGCCGAAGGCCAGGCTCTCGGTCACGGGCAGGCCCCAGCCCTCGTAGAAGGAGGGGAAGAGGGTGAACTGGCAGCCGCGATAGAGGTGGGCCAGGGCGTCGTCGGTCGGGTTGTCGACCAGCACGATCTTGCCGCCGAGCCAGTCGGCGTTGTCCAGCTGCTTCATGAAGTCGTCGACCAGCCAGCCGACGCGGCCGGCGAAGACCAGGGTCGGGATCTTCTTTTCGGGCATGTCCTCGGCCAGCCTTCGCCACAGCCGGAACAGCAGCATGTGGTTCTTGCGAGCCTCTATGGTCGAGACGATCAGGGCATAGGTCCCGGGGGCGGGCAGGTGATCGGGACGCGCGCTGGCCAGTTCGCCCGGCGTCTGGCCGAAGCCGGCGGCGATGGGGATGGGCGTGACCTTGGACTTCAGCTTGACGCCCTGCTGCTTGGCGTAGAGCTCAAGATCGTCGGCGCTGTAGCGCGAGATGGCGAACAGCCTGTCGGTGTGGGGCAGGACGGCGGCGAACCATTCGGTGAACACCTTGACCAGGTGGCGGTCGCACCATTCGGGCCGGCGCAGCGGGATGATGTCGTAGACCAGCAGGGCGAAGCGGGCGCCCTTGCTCTGGGCGTCGCGCACCAGCTCGCCGTAGTGGGCGATGAACCAGGGCGAGCCGATGGCCAGGAGGGTGTCGCCCTTGGCGAAGACGGCCTCGTCGCCGCCGCCCTCGATGGGGGGCGGCTTGACGGTCTGCGGACCGTGCTTGCCGGTGACCTCGTTCCAGGCGTAGCGCAGCGGCCAGATGAGGCGACGGAAGATGGCGCGGAACACCAGCAGCCAGGCGACCAGGGCCTCGCGCTGGAGATTGACGAAGGCGAGCACGGTGGGCTGCAGCCGCGGCGGCAATTTGGCGATCAGCCCGGCGTAGAAGCGGGTGGTGGTCTTCTTATAGATGGGCTTGATCTTGGCCGGGGCGTGGTCGCTCGACATGCCCTTGAACAGGGCGTCAATCTGGCTCCAGGGGATTTCGACGAAGGTGCGGCGGGCCGGGTGGTGGCGCACGAAGCGCACGGCGCCGGGCTCCGAGCCCAACCGTTCCCAGACCTCGCGATAGATCTCGAAAGCCAGCCTTTGGATGCCGCTCGGCCGCTTGGTGGCGGCGGCGTAAACAAACAGGTCTTCGACGTCGAACCAGAGAGCGGCCAAATCTAATCTTCTTTCGGAGCGGCCCCGGAGGACCGTATGCTGTGGTCCGGTCTAGCGGATCGCGTTCCGCATGCAAGGCTCAGCCAAGGCCGCTGCCGAGATAGGCCCACGCCGAGACGCTTTGCCGTTTCCAAAAATGCGCGGGGACCGCTACGCTCGCCAAGGCCAGCTAGATTAAGGGAATGGCGCGGTCGCTAAGGGCGTGATGGTCCGGAGCGTCCTGTCGTCAGATCGCCTTGCGGCCCGCCTATGAATGCCGTGCTTCGTCCACGACAGACAATGAGGAATACGTTTCATGACTAAAGCCGCTTTCGCCAAGACGCTTGCTGTGACCCTCGGTCTGGCGATGTCCGCTCCCCTTCTCGTCCAGGCCGCGACCGCCCCGGCCGCCGCGCCCGCCGGGCCGAGCAAGGACCTCACCCCCGCCGTGGCCGGCACCTACAATATCGACGTCATGCACTCGAGCGTCGTCGCCCGCATCGCTCACAGCGGCGGCGTGTCCTCCAGCACCATGCGCTTTGGCGTGACCAAGGCCGCCCTGACCTGGGATCCGGCCAATGTCGGCGCCATCAAGCTCGACGCCACCGTCGACGCCAAGCCGCACTACGATCCGATCGTCTATCGCCTGACCCCGGAGTCGGCCCAGCTGCTGAACGCCGCCCAGTTCCCGACCGTCAACTTCGTCTCCACCTCGGTGGTGAAGACCGGCGCCACCAAGGCGGACGTCAACGGCAACCTGACCCTGCTCGGCGTGACCAAGCCGGCGGTGATGCACATCGAGCTGACCGGCGTCGGCAAGAACGCCCAGGGCGCGCCCATCCTCGGCTTCACCGGCTCGATGGCGGTCAAGCGTTCGGATTTCGGCATGACCTTCCTGCTGCCCGGTGTCGGCGACAACGTCGCCCTGACCCTCGACGGTGAG
>CANJKM010000041.1 GCA_947474805.1 Caulobacterales bacterium
AAGGGCGTGACGCCGTCGTCGCTGGCCGCCACCTTCTCCACCGGCGTGATGATCCCCGAACTGGTGTTCATCGCCTTCCAGATGACCTTCGCCGCCATCACCGCCACCCTGGTCCTGGGCGGCGTGGCCGAGCGGATGAAGTTCGCCGGCGTGGTGCTGTTCGCGGTTCTCTGGCCGCTGATCTGCTACTATCCGATCGCCCACATGGTCTGGTGGTGGCCCGGCCCCGACGCCGTCGCCATGCTTCCCAAGGGCGAAGCGATCCGGGCCGGTCTGTCCTGGGGCTTCGGCGCCATCGACTTCGCCGGCGGCACCGTGGTCCACATCAACGCCGGCATCGCCGCTCTGATGGGCGCTCTGATCCTCGGCCCGCGCGTCGGCTTCCGTAAGGAGCCCATGCCTCCGCACAGCCTGACCCTGACCCTGGTCGGCGCCGGCCTGCTGTGGGTGGGTTGGTTCGGCTTCAACGCCGGCTCCAACCTGGAAGCCAACGGCTACGCCGCCCTGGCGATGATGAACACCTTCGTGGCCACCGCGGCCGCCGGTCTTTCCTGGATCGTGGTTGAACTCATCGTCCACAAGAAGGCCTCGATGCTCGGCCTGGCTTCGGGTCTGGTCGCCGGCCTCGTGGCCGTCACCCCGGCCGCCGGCTTCGCCGGTCCGATGGGCTCGATCATCCTCGGGCTGATCGTCTCGCCGGTCTGCGTCTTCTTCTGCACCACCATCAAGAACGCGCTGAAGTACGACGACAGCCTGGACGCCTTCGGCATCCACTGCATCGGCGGCGTCATCGGCGCCATCGGCACCGGCTTCCTGGTCAACCCGGCCTGGGGCGGCGCTGGCGTCGTCGACTACACCACCTGCTTGGCCGATGGGGACATCTCAACCTGCGACAGCGCCACCTATGTCATGGCCACCCAGGTCATGGCCCAGGTGAAGGCGGTCTTGGTGACCCTGCTCTGGTCGGGCATCGGCTCCGCCGTCGTCTTCTTCATCATCAAGTTCACGGTCGGCCTGCGGGCTTCGCCGGAAGCCGAGGAAGAAGGCCTGGATATCTCCGAGCACGGCGAGCGCGCCTACCACGCGTAAGCGCTTCGCTCCTCTCGGAGCTTCAAGCTTGGGCGCGGAGACTCCGGTCTCCGCGCCCTTTCTTTTTGGGTTGTGCGTCCTTCGAGACGGCCTTCGGCCTCCTCCGGATGACGAGCCTTTTTGCATTTTCATTCGTCTTGCTGAGGAGCGATCACTGGGATCGCGTCTCGAAGCACGCAGGCGGCCTCAGCCCAGCTTGCAGGCCCGCACCCACCATCCGGGCTCGCTCGCCTGCAACCGCGCCGCCAGCCGCTTGGCCGCCGCCTCGTCCGCGCAAAGGGCGAAACAGGTCGCGCCCGATCCCGACAGCCGCACCAGCAGCGGCTCCGGCTCGGCCCGCAGCCGGGCCAAGCTTTCGCCCACCTGCGGAACCAACCCCGCCGCCGCCGGCTCAAGATCGTTGCGGCATCCGGCCAGGAAGCGGGCGACCTCGCCGAAATCGGCGAAGGCTTTCGGCAGCTTTGGCCGACCCGCCCCCGGCCCGGCGGGCAGGGCGTCGAAGGCGCGATAAACGGCGCCCGTCGGGCAGGCTGCGCCCGGATTGACCAGCACCGCCGGCAGGCTCGGCAGCCGGGGCGCGGGGATGAGCTGCTCCCCCCTGCCCTCCGCCAGCACGGCCCGGCCCCAGAGACAAGCGGCCCCGTCGGCCCCCAGCTCGGCCGCCAGGGCCTCCAACTCGGCGTCGCCGGTCTCCCGCCCGCGCAGAAGGCGCAGGGCCGCACCGGCGTCGCTGGAGCCGCCGCCGAGGCCCGCAGCCACCGGCAGCCGCTTGTCGAGCACGATCCCCACGGCCGGCGCGCCCAACGCTCGGGCGGCCCGCATCACCAGGTTGCTCTCTAGATCCTCGCCGGCCAGCGCCCCGGCGAACGGTCCCTCGACCCGCAGCGACAACCGCTCGGCCGGCTCCAGCCAGACAAGGTCGCCGATGTCCGCGAAGGCCATCAGGCTGGAAATGGGGTGATAGCCGTCCGGCCCCGTCGGGCCGACGTGCAGGAACAGGTTGAGCTTGGCCGGCGCGAGCGCGGCCTTTCGTCCGAGGATCAAGTGCGGGGCTGGCTCGCCGCGCCGACCACGGTCTGACCGGAGGTCTCGGGCGCCGCCTCGGCCGCCTTGGTGTCGGCGAGGCCCGACTTCAGCTTGGCCTCCACATCCGCCTTGGTCTTGGCGTCGGGATCGAGGGTCAGCACCCGGCGCCATTGATAGACAGCCTCGACCTTGCGGCCGGTGCGCCAATAGGCGTCGCCCAGGTGGTCGTTGATGTCCGGGTCGTAGGGCGCAAAGCCCGACGCCCTCTCTAGGTCGGTCACGGCGTTGCGGTAGTCGCCGAGCCGGTAGCGGGTCCAGCCCAGGCTATCGATGATCTGGCCCGAGCGCGGCTGCAGGGCGGCGGCCTTGGTCAGCATCTCCAGCGCCGGCTTCAGGTTCACCCCCCGGCTGGCCCAGCCGAAGGCCAGATAATTCATCACCTGGGGATCGTCGGGCTTCAGCTTCAGCGCCCGTTGCAGCTCGGCCTCGGCCGCGGGCCAGTCGCCCATCTGCTCCAGCGAGACAGCGCGCAGATAGCGCAATCGCCATTGGCCGGGCTGGCGGTCGTCGCCGAGCGCGATCAGCCGGTCCATCACCGGGACCGCCTCATCGTGCCGGTTCTCGCTGCGCAGGATGTCGGCATAGACCGACAGAATCTCGCGGTCGCGCGGGTTGCGGTTGGCGGTGTCCTTGGCCAGCTTCAGCGCGTCCTCGACGTCGCCGGCCTTGGCCAGGCTCCAGGCCATGCGCCCGCGCGCGGCGGCGTAGCTCTCGGACTTGGCGCCGATGCGGCCATAGGCGGCCCTGGATGCCTCGATGTCGCCGGCCCCGGCCATGGCGTCGCCAACGAGCAGCCAGCCCTCGTCCATGCTGGGATCGAGCCGCAGCGCCAACTGCAGCAGGGTCACCGCCAGCTCCTGCTGGCGCCCGGCCATCAGCCCGGCGGCGGGGGCCACCAGCGCCTGGGCCGCGCCGGACCGCAGGCTGGGCAGGCCGGGCGGGGTCTTCTTGGCGGCGGCGCGGGCGCGGGCCTGCACCAGCGACGGGTCGCGGTTGCGCGCGAGTAGCTTGTCATAGACGGCGACCGCGGCCGCATGCTTGCCCTGGCGCTCCAGGAACAGGCCGTAGCCGAGGGTGAAGACCGGGCTCGATCCGGCGGCCAGCCCGCGATAGGCGGCCTCGGCCTCGGCTGTCTTGCCGGCGCGCTCCATCAGCTGGGCCTGGCCGTAGGCGCCGAACAGGTTGGTCAACGGGTCCTGCGAGGCGTCGAACTTGATCGCGCCCTCCCAGTCCCCGGCGGCAGCGGCGGCCCAGGGGCGAAGCAGCACAATGGCGCGCGAGGTGGCGCCCTGGCCGGGATCGCCCGACAGACGGGTCACGGCGCTGGCTGGGCGGTTCTGCGACAGGTCCTCGACCGCCTGCACCAGCTTTCCCAGCCGCACCGAGGCGGCGGTGCCCTCGCCCTCCAGCGGCGCGGCGCCGGCCGCGCGCGTCAGGTCGCCGGCGACCACGGCGGCGGTGAAGGCCCGCTCCTTCAGAAAGGGGGTCTCCGGATCGAGCGCACTGGCCCGGCCGAGGTAGAAGGCCGCCTCGCGGCTGGAGCCCTGATCCAGCGCGGCCTGGCCCGCCAGGAATAATCCGTAAGCGTCGGTCTCGCTGTCGTCAGATTTGCTGGCCGAAGCCTGGGCGCTTTGGGACGGACGCAGGCCCGCCTTCTGCGCCTCGCTGGTGGCGCAGGCGCTCAAGGCCAGCAGGGTGGCGGCGGTCAGGACGGCGCGGAACGGGCGCGGGATCATCACGGGAAGGTCTACCCTTTGGGCCTTAACGGCAAGATAGCAGGATCGACCCGATTGCGGCGCGGCCAAGGCGCCGCGCCCGCTTCGCCGCCTACATGTTCGGATAGTTGGGCCCGCCGCCGCCCTCGGGCGTGGTCCAGAAGATGTTCTGCGACGGATCCTTGATATCGCAGGTTTTGCAGTGGACGCAGTTCTGGGCGTTGATCACGAACTTGGGCCCTTCGGCCGCCTCCACCACCTCATAGACCCCGGCCGGGCAGTAGAGCCGCGCCGGCTCGCCATAGAGCGGCAGGTTCACCCGGATCGGGACCGTCGGATCCTTCAGCTTCAGGTGGCTGGGCTGGTCCTCGTCGTGGTTGGTGTTGGAGATGAACACCGACGATAGCTTGTCGAAGCTCAGCACCCCGTCGGGCTTGGGATAGGCGATGGGCGAATAGTCCTTGGCCAGCCCAGTGGCCTCGGCGTCGGTCTTGCCGTGCTTCATTGTCCCGAACAGCGAGACGCCGAGCAGGCAGTTCATCCACATGTCGATCCCGCCCAGCAGCACGCCGAGGATGGTGCCAAACTTCGACCACAGCGGCTTCACGTTGCGGACGCCCTTCAGCTCCTTCTTCACCGCCGAGGCGTCGTAGGCGGCCTGGTACTCGACCAGCTCGTCGCCGCCGCGCCCGGCCTGGATGGCGGCGAAGGCCGCCTCGGCGGCCATCATCCCGGTGCGGATGGCGTTGTGGCTGCCCTTGATCCGCGGAACGTTCACAAAGCCCGCGTCGTCGCCGATCAGCGCCCCGCCCGGGAAGGCCAGCTTGGGCACCGACTGATAGCCGCCCTCGACGATGGCGCGCGCGCCATACGCGACGCGCCGTCCGCCCTCGATGTGCCGCTTGATCGAGGGGTGGTGCTTCAGCCGCTGGAACTCGTCGTAGGGCGACAGGAAGGGGTTTTTGTAGTTCAGGTGCACGACCAGTCCGACCGCCACCTGATTGGCGCCGAAGTGGTAGAGGAAGGAGCCGCCGCCGACATCGTTGGAGAGGGGCCAGCCGAAGCTGTGCTGAACCAGGCCCGCGCTGAACTTGGCGTCCGGGACCTCCCAGATTTCCTTCAGTCCGATACCGAACTTCTGTGGTTCGGAGGCCCCGCACAGGTCGAACTTCGCCTGCACCTGTTTGGCCAGCGAACCGCGCGCCCCCTCGGCCAGGAAGGTGTATTTGCCGCGCAGCTCCATGCCCGGCTGGTAGTCCGGCTTCTTCTCGCCGTCCTTGCCGAGGCCGAACACCCCGACCACCGCGCCCGCGACCGCGCCCTTGTCGTCATAGACGAGGTCCGACGCGGCCATGCCCGGATAGACCTCCACGCCCAGCGCCTCGGCCTCGCTCGCCAGCCAGCGGCAGAGGTTGGCCAATGAGCCGACATAGCAGCCGTGGTTGCTCATGAAGGGCGGCATCGGCAGCCAGCTGATGTCGTTATGACCCTTCTCGTTCAGCACCAGATAGCTGTCTTTCGCGACCTGATCGGTCAGGGGCGCCCCCTTCTCCTTCCAGTCAGGGATCAGGGCGTTCAGCCCCACCGGATCGACCACCACGCCCGACAGGATGTGGGCCCCGACCTCGGAGCCCTTTTCGACCAGGGCGACGGAGACCTCGACGCCCGCGGCGGCGGCCTGTTGTTTCAGCCGGATGCCGGCGGCGAGACCGGCGGGGCCGCCCCCGACGATCACCACGTCGTAGTCCATCGCCTCGCGGGCTTCGTCCTCGGCCATCGCGTGACTCCCTTAGCTTAGGCCCGTTCATCGAACCGCCGCCCGCGCCGGTCAAGCCGCTTTCCCGCGCCGCCCCCGCCGCTTAAGGTCGGGATCATGGCCGCCGCCCCCTCAGAAGACGCCTGCGCGATGATCAGCCTGCTCGGCTTCTGGGCCGACGCCGGGGTCGGCTACGCCTATGGCGAAGCGCCGGTCGACCGTATGGCCGAGGGCCGCGCCAAGCTGCGCGCGCCGGCCAAGGCGCCCAAGGCTGCGCCCGCCCCGCCGCCCCAGCCCCGCGCCGGCGCGCCGGCTCAGAACATCGCCTTCGCGATCGAGACGGCCAAGGATTTCGCCGCCGCCGCGACCAATCTCGAAGAGCTTCAGGCCGCCATCGCCGGCTTCGAGGGTTGCCCCCTGCGCTATTCGGGCGCCCGTCAGGCGGTGTTCGCGCGCGGCGAGCCGAACGCCCCTGTGATGGTCATCGGCGAGGGCCCCGGCGGCGAGGAGGACGAACAGGGCGCCCCCTTCGTCGGCCGCGCCGGCAAGCTGCTCGACAAGATGCTGGCGGCGGCCGGCCTGACCAACCGGGTCTTCATCACCAACACCGTCTTCTGGCGCCCGCCCGGCAACCGCACCCCGACCCCCGAGGAGCAGGCCGTCTGCATGCCTTTCGTCGAACGGGCGGTCGAGCTGGTTAAACCCCAGTTGCTGATCCTCGCCGGCGGCGCCTCGGCCAAGGCCATGCTGCGGACCAATGAGGGCATCCTGTCGCTGCGCGGTCGCTGGTCGGTCTGGACCTCGGCCGACGGCGGGCTGACCGTGCCGGCCCTGCCGACCCTGCATCCGGCCTTCCTGCTGCGTCAGCCCCAAGCCAAGAAGAAGGCCTGGCAGGACCTGATGTCTCTCGCCGTTAAGCTTGAACCCTAGAGGGCCTTCGCCTAGCGTCCGGTCGGCCTGAAGTTGGGGCGGGGAATTTTCATGCGTAGGGACAAGCGGCTCGCGCTCCTTGGCGTCCTCGCGGCCCTGTCGCTGGCTGGTCACGCCCAAGCCGCCGCCAAGCACAAGGCCAAGCCCAAATCCGCCGCCGCCCGCGCCCATAAGGCCGCTCCCAAAGCCGTCGTCGCCGCGCCGGCGGGAAGCCTCAAGCCCCTCTCCACCGCCGACGCCCGCATGTACGCCGACGCCTTCGCGGCCATCCGCCGGGGCGAGTTCGACAACGCCGCCGAGATTCGCGACCAGATCCAGAACCCGCTCTTGATGGGCCGGCTGGAGTTCGCCCGGCTGATGCACCCCGACTACAAGGCGACCTATCCCGAGCTCGCCGACTGGATGTCGAAATATCGCGACCAGCCGGACGCGGTGAGGATCTACACCCTGGCCAAGCGCCGCCAGCCCGTCGCAGGCGCCGCGCTCGATGCGCCTGACGGGGCGGCGGAGGACGACACCGCCCTCGCCCGCGTCGAGGCCGTGGCCGAACGGGTCGAGGCCGCCCTGCCCAAGGTCGTGGTCGACGCCAAGCTCCAGCAGGCGCGCGAGAGCTACTATAAGGGCGATCTGAAGGCCGCCTACAAACAGGCCGAGGAGGCGGGCGAACGCTGGGTTGGCGGGCTCTCCGCCTTCCGGCTGAAGAAGTTCGACGAGGCCCTGGCCAAGTTCTCGGCCGTCGCCCAGGACAAGACCGAGAACGAATGGACCCGCTCGGGCGCCGCCTACTGGGCCTCGCGCGCGGCCATAGGCGCGGGCCGCCCGGCCGAAGCCCCGCGCTGGCTCGCCCTGGCGGCCGAGACCCCCTACACCTTCTACGGCCTGATCGCCGAACGTCAGCTGGGGCTTGAGCCCGCCATCGGCGCCGAAGGCATGGACCTGGGTCTTGGCGACGCGGCCATGACGGCCCCCGCCGCTCGCGAGGCCGCCGCCAAAGCCGCCTCGACCGCCTCGCTCGCCGCCCTGGTCAAGGCTGACCGCCGCGCCCGCCGCGCCGCCGGCTACGCCCAGATCGGGCTGAAGGCCGAGGCGGGGCTGGAGCTTCGCCAGGCCCTGATCAATTCAGGTGCCGCCCAGCGCAAGACTTGGTCCAGCCTGGCTCAGACGCTCGGCGCGCCGGTCTCCTCCTCGGCCGACTTGACCACCCGCGGCGGGACTAGCCGCTTCGACATCGCCCAGTATCCGACGCCGGAACTGACGCCCGAGGGCGGCTTCACCGTCGAGAAGGCGCTGGTCTATGCACTCGTCCGCCAGGAGAGCAAATTCAACCCCGACGCCGGCAGCGTCGGCGGCGCCTACGGCCTGATGCAGCTGATGCCGGCCACCGCCGCGCGCGTCGCGGGCGACGACAAACTGGCCAGGGACCCAAGCCCGCTGAAGGAGCCCGGCTTCAACCTCAAGCTCGGCCAGGACTATGTGAACCGGGTCATGAGCGTGGTGGGCGGCGACCTCCTCCACACCATCGCCGCCTACAACGCCGGCCCCGGCGTGATCCAGAAGACGCTGAAACAACTCGGCGACAGCGGCGACAGCCTGCTCGCCATCGAGAGCATGCCGGGCGGCCAGACCCGCGAATATGTCGAGCGCGTCGCGGCGGGCTACTGGATCTACCGCAACCTGTTCGGCCAGACCTCCCCCAGCCTCGACGCCGCCGCCGCCGGCCTGAAGGCGATCACGGCGTCGCTGGATCGGTAACCCCCACCCCTCTGTCATCACCCGACTTGATCGGGTGACCCAAGCCACACCTCAGCCGCCGCCATCGCTTGGGTGGCCCGATCAAGTCGGGCCATGACGTTAGTGAGGCATGCCCCTAATCCTCCGCCGGGAAGTACTTGAAAAACGGCTCGGCCTCGGCCAGCACCCGCTTCACTGACGGCCGCGCCTTGAGCCGCTCCAGATAGGCCGTGATCCCCGGACGCGCCTCGCCCCAGGGCTCGACCTTATCAGCGTAATAGAGCGCCGGCAGGGCCGCGCAGTCGGCCAGGCCGAAGTCCGGCCCCGACAGCCAGGTCCGGCCCGCCAGCCCGTCCTCGATCACCCCGTAAGCCCGCGTCATCGACGCCCGCGCCATGGCGACCCCATGCGGGTCCTTGGCCTCGGCTGGCCGAATGCGGTTTCCGACGACCGTCTGCATCCCAAGATGCACATGCATGTCGACGATCCGGTCCCACAGCCGCGTGCGCCAGGCCATGTCCGGGTCGGCCGAGACGAACCGCGTCGGCCCCGGAAAATACAGGTCGAGGTAGTCGAGAATGGGCGTGGATTCCGGCACGATCTCGCCGCGCTCGGCGTTGACGATCACCGGAAACTTGCCGATCGGCCAGAGCGAATAGAAAGCCGCCCGCTCGCCCTCGTCGCCCAGATTGACCGCCCGCTTCTCGAACGGCGTGTCGTTCTCATAGAGGCCGATCAGCACCTTCCAGCAGAAGGAGGACAGCGGGTGATAGTGCAGGGTCAGGGACACAGCAGGGCCTCGGTGGTCGTCACGGCGCAATACTCGCCGTCGACGTTGGCCAGAGACAAGGCGTGAACCTCATCGGCGTTGCGGAAAACGCCGTTCCAGTCCGTCCGCCCGAAGGTGAAACAGCCATCGGCCGCGAGCCAAGTCGAAATGCCGAGGTTGCCCGCCATCCGCACCGTCGCCTCAACCGAATTGTTGGTGATGACGCCCACGACCACCAGGGCCGGATGGCCGCCCTCGCGGAAACGCTGCTCAAGGTCGGTGCCGATGAAGGCGCTGTTGGTCCGTTTGGCGATGACCGGCTCGCCGGGCAGCGGCGCCGTCTCCGGCTTGAAGTCGTGGCCGGGCTGGCCCGGCCGGTAGTGGGAGCCGGGCTCGGTCGAGTCGTGCCGCACATGCCAGACCGGCCAGCCCCTCGCCCGCCAATGGGCCAGCAGCCGGCAGACATTGACCTCGGCCTGGGGGTTGTTGCGTACGCCCCAGCTCGGATGATCGATCGCCCTTTGCAGATCGATCAGCAGCAGGACGGAGGCGGACGGAGGAGTTTTGGTCAAAATCGCCACATCCGCTCGTCCGCCGCCCAAGTCTCCAGGATATCGGCACGCTGCTCCAGAAACGGCGCCAAATGAGCGGGCAATCCAAGATCCTCAAACTGTTCGCCGCCCGGGTTATGCGCCCTAGCGGCTTGCCGCCAAGTGCGGCTGAAATGATCCACGGCTTTGCGCGGGTGAGCGGGCTGCACGGCGGTGCAGTAGTCGCACAGGAGATCGCTGACGATCACCCACCAGCCAATCCAGCCGGGACGAACGAGGCTCTCGACCGCCCAGAGCGATACGTGGGGTGGAATACACCACGCCGGCCATTCGCCGACCTCGCCATGCCTAACGCCCTCGCCGTGTAGATACTTCACCGTCTCTTCGCGCTGTGCAGAACACCAGGCTTCCTCATCGGCTGGCGTCATCTCGATATCGTCTGACCACAGACCTGTGTCGTTCATCGCATCCCCCTCCCTCTCACAATTTCAGGAAGCGGAGCTGGCGCCAAGTTCTTGCTTTGTTCCACGTGAAACACTAGCCTCGCACCCATGGTCGCGATCCCCCTCCCCCCGCGCGGCCGGGGCGCCAAGACCAACGCCTCGGGCCGGTATGAGAGCCAAACGCGCGAGGCGTTCGACGACGGCTGGACCGAGGAGGACGCCCTCCCCGCCCAAGTCCAGACGACCCTGCAGGCCGAACGCGCCCGGACCATCCTGACCCGCAACGACAGCCCCGACATCGGTTTCGACCGCTCGATCAATCCCTACCGAGGCTGCGAGCACGGCTGCATCTACTGCTACGCCCGGCCCGCCCACGCCTATATGGGCCTCTCCCCCGGCATCGATTTCGAGACCAAACTCTTCTTCAAGCCCGACGCGGCCCAGCTTCTGGAAAAGGAGCTCAGCAAGCCCGGCTACAAGGTCGCGCCGGTCCACATCGGCGGCAACACCGACCCCTATCAGCCGGCCGAGCGGAAGCTGCAGATCACCCGCGGCGTGCTGGAGGTGCTCGAACGGTTCGGCCATCCGGCCACCGTCATCACCAAATCGGCCCTGATCGCGCGCGACGCCGACATTCTGGCTCGCATGGCGGAGCGGGGCCTGGTGCGCGTCTCCATCTCCATCACGACGCTCGACCGCAAGCTCGCCCGGTCGATGGAGCCCCGCGCCTCGACGCCCGAGCGGCGGCTGTGGGCGGTGGCGCAGCTCAAGGCGGCGGGGGCGCCGGTGGGGGTCAATTTCGCCCCCTGCATCCCGGGCCTGAACGATCACGAGATGGAGGCGGTGCTGGCCAAAGCGGCCGAGGCCGGGGCTTACGGCGCGGGCTACATCACCCTGCGCCTGCCGCTGGAGATCAAGGACCTGTTTCGCGAGTGGCTCGAAGCCGACTATCCCGACCGGGCCAAGAAGGTGATGTCGCTGGTGCGCCAAATGCGCGGCGGCAAGGACTACGACCCGCAGTGGGGCGCGCGCATGACCGGCCACGGCCCGGTCGCCGAGCTGATGCGGGCGCGGTTCAAGCGGGCGAGCAAGGCGCTGTTCCCGGCGGGAGAGCGGCGGCCGTTGCGGCTTGATTTGTTTGAGGTTCCACAGAGGCCGAAGGCGCAGATGGAGTTGTTCGGGTAGTGCGTGCTTCGAGACGCGATCCTGAAGGATCGCTCCTCAGCATGACGAAGCTTTTTGCAATCCACCCACATCCGTCATCCTGAGGAGGCCGCGCAAGCGGCCGTCTCGAAGGACGCAGCACGCCGCCGCTATTTCTCGAACAGCAGCGCTTGGGTCAGGAAGGCATCGTCCCGGCCCTTCAGCGTCAGGCCCACGCCCGCGAACAGGGCGACCAGGTCCGTCGCCTGGTAGCTCTCGAAATAGGGCTCGTGGAAGAAGGCCGGAAAGGCCGCCAGCGGCCGCGCCAATTCCGGCGCGCGGTCGGCCTGGATGGCGTCGGCGAGGGCCAGCACGCCGCCGGGCTTGAGCACCCGCGCCATCTCGGCCGCGACCAGGGGGCGGATCTTCGGCGGCAGCTCGTGGAAGAGATAGACGCAGGTCAGGCCGTCCAGGCTGGCGTCGGCGAAGGGCAGTTTCTCGGCCAGGGCCTGCACGCCCGAAGCGCCCGAGCGGGCGCGGGCCTCGGCCAGATAGGTCGATGAGAGATCGAGCCCCATCACCGCCGCGCGCGGGAAGGCGGCCTTGAGATCGGCCAGGAAGGCCCCCGAGCCGCAGGCGATGTCGACCAGCTTGAGGCTCCGCTGGTCGCGGTCGCGCCAGGCCCTGGCGAGCAGCGACAGGGCGCGCCGCCGCATCGGTCCGGTGGCGCCGGCGAACAGGGCCTCGACCTGGGCCTCGTAGCGGCGGGCGCTCTGCTGCGTGAACCAGCCGCCCGACTGATAGTGGAAATTCTGCCGGTAGTAGGTGGGGTAGGCCGAGGTGGATTCGGCCCGCGCCTCGGTGGCGGCGCCCTCGACCCTTCGGCGTTGCACCTCGTGCGCGTCGGTCAGGAGGTCGCGGGTCCGCCGCCAGACCGCGGCCGGATCGCCGTCGAATTTCTCAGCCAAGGGATAGAGGCCGGCGGCCACATCGGCGGCGTCCTTTTCGAAGGCCTCGATCCAGACCCGGCGCAGATAGCCCTTGGGCGGCGGGGGGGCGTCGGACGTCAGCTTGACCGGGGCGTCCTCGGTGCGGGCGATCTTGCGCACCGCCGAGCCGGCGGCTGTCCAGAAGGCGGCCTTGGCCCCCGCGCCGGCCACGGCGGCGGCGGCGTCCGCGCGGAAGGCGCGTCTGGGTCTGACCTGGCTCTCCATCGCCGCTCCTATCGTTCGAACACGCCCACCAGCTCAATATGGGGAGACCAGAGGAATTGATCCACCGGCTTGACCTTTGTGAGGCGAAAACCGCCGTCGACGAGAATTCTGGCGTCGCGCACGAAGGTGCCGGCGTTGCAGGAGACCCCGACCGCGACCCGCGCGCCCGAGGCGGCGATCTCGCGGGCCTGGTCGGCGGCGCCGGCGCGGGGCGGGTCAAACACCACCGCCTCGACATGTTTCAGCTCCTTGGCCGAATAGGGCCGGCGGTAGAGGTCGCGAACCTCGGCGGTCACGCCCTTCAGGCCCGGAACCCCGGCCCCCGCGCGCAGGGCGGCGATGGCGGCCTCGGTCGAGTCGGCGGCCATGACCACGCCCACCTCGGCCAGGCGAAGGGTGAAGGCCCCGGCGCCGCAGAAGAGGTCGGCGAGACGCGAGGCCCCGGCCACCGCCTCGACCGCCAGCGCCGCCATCTCGGCTTCGGCCTGGGCCACCGCCTGCAGGAAACCGCCCGGCGGCAGGGCGACCGTCGCCTTGCCGAAGCGCACGACCGGCTGGCGGGCGCCATAGACGGTCTCGCCGGCCAGGGTGACGCGGGCGAAATCGGCCTCCGCCGCGATCTGCGCCAACCGCACGCGGCCGCCGACCGACAGGCCGCCGTTCGAGCCTTCGACCCCCTGGATATCGATGTCGAGCCCGGTTTCGGTCAGGGTGACGTGCAGGTTGGGCGCGGACTTGGAGCGCTCGAACAGGGGCGCGGCCAGGCGGCGCAGCATGGGCAGGGCGGCGACAATGCGCGGATCGGCGATGGTGCAGGCCTCGATCGGCACGAGGTCCCAGGAGCGGCGGCCCTTATAGCCGAGCTTCGCGGCCTCGCGGCTCCCCTGGCGGGCGTGCAGGGCGACGCGGCGGCGCGATCCGGGCGCGGCGGCGAAGGCGGGCAGGATGTCGGGGCTGAGTGTCTCGCGCGCCAGGAGCTCGGCGACCTGGGCGACCTTCCAGGCCAGATAGGGGGCGTGGTCCCAGTGCTGGAAGGCGCAGCCGCCGCAGGGGCCAAAGTGCGGACAGGGCGGCGCGACCCGCTCGGGGCTGGCCTGCAGCACCGTTTCCAGCTCGGCCCATTCGCCGGCCACCCCGGCCAGGACCGTCTCGCCCGCCAGGGTGTGGGGCACATAGACGGGGCCGGCGGCGATCCCGTCGCCCTGGGCTCCGAGGCGCTGGATCGTGAGCTCGCGCGGGGGCGAATAGCTGGGCTTGGTCGGACGGGGGCGGCGCATCGCCCCCGTTTAGCATCCTTAAGTCCGTGCGCGCGTTTTCTGCACGATGAACGAAGATGAACGACGCGCTCAAACGCCGTTCAGTTTGGTTCACCTAGAACCGGCGTCAGGAAGGGAATGGATCGGTATCGTGCCGGTCGGTTCCGGAGGAGGACCTCGATCATGAAGCTCATCACCAAGACCGTGGCGGCGACGGCTCTGGCGGCTACCGCGCTGGTCGGCGCCGCGGCCCTGCCGAGCGCCGCCTCCGCCCAGACCTATTGCGGCAACAACGCCGGCGCGGGCGCCGTGATCGGCGGCGTCGCCGGCGCGGTGGCCGGATCCAACCTCTCGGCTCGCGGCCGGGCCACCGAAGGCTCGGTTCTAGGCGGCGTCGCCGGGGCCCTGATCGGTTCGGTCATCGGCCGGTCGACCAACAACTGCAACAACGGCTACAACAGCGGCTACGTCCAGCAGGGCTATTACGACAACGGCTACGGCAATAGCTACGGCAACGGCTATTACGACAACGGCTACACCACGCCCTACTACGGAAACACCTATCCGCCGGCGGCCTATTACCCGGCCCCGCCCGCCTATTACGCCCCGCCCCCGGCTTATTACGCCCCGCCGGTCGTGGTGGTGCAGCCGCGCGGCTACTACGGCGGCGGCCGAGGCTATTACGGCGGCGGTCGCGGTTATCGCGGCGGACGCTGGTAAGCGAAAACGGGAGGGGTTCCCCCGCCTCTCCCGCCCTCTCCCCCGAGAGCCAAGGCCGCCCCCGCGTGGGGCGGCCTTTTTCTTAGCCGGCGATGTCGACCAGCCGCTGCAGCGCCGCGTCGAACTTGGCCTTGGCGGCCTCGGCTTCGGCCAGCTTCTCGCGGTTCTCGGTCACCACGGACTCCTTGGCGCGGGCCATGAAGTCGGGGTTGCCCAGCTTCTTGTTCACCCGGGCGATATCCTCGTCGAGCGCCGCCAGGGCCTTCTCGATCCGCGCCTTCTCGGCCACCAGATCAATGAACTCGGCGACCGGCAGAGCCAGGGTCGCGCCCTCGACCACGAAGGACAGCGAACCCTTGGGCGCCACAGCCTCGAACTTCACGCCCGCGACCCGCAGGGTCTGGCAGATGACCGACGAATTGGCCTCGAACACCGTCTTCTGGGCGTCGGTCGCCTCGATCACCAGGAGCGGCGGGCGGGCCGAGGGCGGCACGTTCATGTCGGCGCGGACCGAGCGGCCCTCGGTCACCGTCCCGACGATCAGCTCGATCTGGGCTTCGGCCTCGGGGTCGATCCAGCTCTCGGGCAGCACCGGCCAGGCGGTCTCCATCAGGAGGCCCGCGCGCGGCGTTCCGAACTCGCAGGTCTCGGTCCACAACTGTTCGGTCAGGAAGGGCGAGACCGGGTGCAGGAGCTTGAGCGCCTGATCCAGCGTCCAGGCGGCCATGGCGCGGGTCTCGGCCTTGGCGGCCTCGTCCTCGCCGTTGAGGATCGGCTTGGCGAGTTCGAGGTACCAGTCGCAGAAGACATTCCAGATAAAGCGGTAGAGGGCGGCGGCGGCCTCGTCGAAAGCGCGGGCGTCGAGCGCCTCTGTCACCGCCTTGGCCGTCTTCACCGTCTCGCCGCGGATCCAGCGGTTGAGCGCGTTCTTGATGTCCGAGGGCTCGAACGCGGGGTTCGGGACGCACTCGTTCATCTGGCAGAAGCGGGCGGCGTTCCAGAGCTTGGTGCCGAAGTTGCGGTAACCCTCGACCCGCGGCTTGGCGAGCTTGATGTCGCGGCCCTGGCCCGACATGGCGGTCAGGGTGAAACGCAGGGCGTCGGCGCCGTATTCGTCGATCAGCTCCAGGGGATCGACCACATTGCCCTTGGACTTGGACAT
>CANJKM010000042.1 GCA_947474805.1 Caulobacterales bacterium
CTGCGCGGCGTGGGCGAAGAGTGGTTCATGGGCACTGTGAACCTGCTGCCGGACGGTCGCGGCACCCCCGCCCCGGTGGGCGTCGCCGGCCTGCACGCCTATCGCGCCCAGTATTTCCGCGACATCGAGAAGGCGGTGTTCGGCGAGGTAAACTATCGCATCACGACCAAGCTGAAGGCCACGGCGGGCCTGCGGATGTCGGAGATTCAGGTAGACTATCTGCAGGTCACCAACGGTGCGGTGTTCGGCAACACCGGCGGCTATGTCGGCACCCCTGCGCCGCCGGCCGTCGTGACCGATCCCCGGACCGGCCACCCCTTCGCCAACCAGCCCGGCGACCCCTGGTTCAACGTTATTTCGGGCAAGCAGAAGGAGAAGCCGGTCTCGCCGAAGCTCGGCTTGTCCTATCAGGCGACCGAGCAGAACCTGTTTTACGCCACCTATTCGACCGGCTATCGCCCCGGCGGCATCAACCAGCCGGCCCCTCCGGGCAACTGCGCTCCAACCTTGGTGGCTCTGGGCATCACCACAACGCCCACGGAGTATTTTTCCGACAAGATCGCCAGCTACGAAGGCGGGGCCAAGGTCCGGCTGTTCAACAAGGTCCAGGTCAACGCCAGCCTCTTCTACATCGACTGGAAGAACCCGCAGGTCTCGCAGCGCCTCACCCAGTGCGGCCACACCTATGTCGACAACGCCGGCAAGGCGCACAGCAAGGGCGGCGATATCCAGGCCCAGGGGCGCTTTGGTCCGATCACCCTGACCGGCTCGGTGGCCTACACCAACGCCGAGTATGATGAGACCGTGCTCACCAAGGTTCCGGCCGGCACCGCGCCCCAGGTCGTCGTTTCAAAGGGCGACGAACTCGGATCGCCCAAATGGCAGGCGGCCTTCTCGGCTCAGTACAATTTCAACCTCCTGAGCTACGACGCCTATCTGCGCGGCGACTACCAATATTCCGGCAAATACCTGCGCACGCCGGGACCGGCCTCCTTCTCCTATAACGCCGTCTCCTATCGCGGCGCGGCGACCAATTTCGTCACCGTGCGTGCCGGGTTGAACCTCGGGCGGGTCGATGCTTCGCTGTTCATCAACAACCTCACCAAGGAAGATGCGCGCCTTAACGTCGGCCAGTCGCCGCCGTCCCTGGCTGTCACGGGGTCGACCTATAGGCCGCGCGAATACGGCCTGCAGCTGACGTACCGCTACTAGGAGTAAGCATCATGTCTCACAAGCAAACGGGACGGGCCGGCGCCCTTGGCCTTGCGGCCGTCCTGCTGGCCGCCGTCGCCGTTCTTCCCGGCGTGGCGGCCGCCGCCGCCGCGCCGCCGGAGTCGGAGGAGGGGGGCGATCCGTCCAAGAACCCCGCGCTCGACCTAACCAAAGGCGTGCAACTGCCCAAGCGTGACGTCTCCAAGCTGCCGTCCGATTTCGCGGGCGCCGCCAAGACCCAGCCGGTCAATCCGAACTGGGGCAAGGCCGCCTACAAGCCGCGCACCCGGCGCGACTTCTTCGGCATCTGGCTCAATCAGGGCGGCATCGGCTGGACTCCGGGCATCCCCCCGGGGCGCGGTCAGAAGGCGCCCCTGTCGCCCGAGTACGCCAAGATCTTCGACATGCACCAGGCCAACGCGGCGGCGGGCAAACCCACCGGCGACATCACGGCCAGCTGCCTGCCCCAGGGCATGCCGCGGATCATGACCATGACCTATCCCATGGAGGTCTCCGTGGCTCCGGATCATGTGACGATCTATGCGGAGTGGCAGGAGCAGACCCGGCGGATCTTCACCGACGGCCGCCCGCTCGACCCCGAGCCTGATCCGACCTTCTATGGCCAATCGGTCGGCCATTGGGAGGGCGATGTCCTCGTCGCCACGGCCTTCGGCTTCAGGCAGGACACCAATCTCGAAGCTTCGGGCCTGCCCAAGAGCGACAAGATGATCACCTATGAGCGGATCTGGCTGGCGGACGACGACACCCTCCGCGACGAGATCACCCTCGTGGATCCCAAGGCCTTGGCTCGGCCCTGGACGGTGACCAAGACCTACAAGCGGGCCCCCGCCGACTTCAAGCTGATGCCCTATGTTTGCCTGGAGAATAACCGCAACCCAATCGGGGCGGACGGCAGCATCGGGGCCATTCTGCACGGCAACGACTAAGGGGCGGGCCCCGGCCCGCCTCGCCTCGATTGGGCGCGATCTTCGAGATATATAATGGATTATATACTGTAGATCGTTAGACCTGAGCGAGAAGCGCCAGCAATGGCCGCTCCAACTAGGGCGGCCATTGCTTGGCTACACTATCCGGCCCGATGAAACCGTGGCCGAACGGCCACGCACCCGACGGCGACGTCGGCGGCGGCCTTGCTTCTGCTTGCGTCCACATTTTCGAACCGATACGTTTGGGAACATTACAACGACTCTCTGTTTTCCTTTGGAAAATGCAAAGAGGGCGTCCTCGGGAGGGTTATGATCATCGTCTTGGGCCGGAGCCCTTCGGCGTCAATCAGCTCGCGCTTCATTCGCGGCTGAAGGCGCAGGTTCCGTTCAAGCGTGGGCGCGCCGCAAGCGAAAGCGGCGACCGGCCTGGGGAATAACTAATCGCTATCACCTCGCCGTGGGGCCCTCGATCAACGGGGGCGACTTCGCGGACAAACAACAAGACCACTAGGGGAAGACAATGAATTCCAAGCGCCTGTTCTGTAGCGCGAGCATTTCGATGATGGTGCTCGGCGCCGGCCTGATGGCCCCCGCCCTGGCCCTCGCCGCGGCGGCTCCCGCCCCGGCCGCCGCCGACGATGTCGAAGCGGTGGTCGTCACCGGCACGCGCCTCGCCGGCTTCGACGCTCCGACCCCGGTCACCACCCTGGCCGGCGCCGAACTGCAGGCGAACAACGCCCGCAACGTCGCCGACCTGATCACCGACATCCCCGAGCTGCGCATCCGCCGCAACATCGGCCAGACCCTGATCCCCGTTGGTCTGTCGCAGATCGACCTGCGCGGCCTGAACGGCGTGAACAGCTCGCAGCGCACCCTGGTCATGATCGACGGCCGCCGCGTGGCCCCCACCGCCTATAACGGCTGGGTCGACGCCAACGTCATCCCGACCGGCCTGCTGAACCGCCTCGAAGTCGTCACCGGCGGCGCCTCCGCCGCCTACGGTTCGGACGCCGTCGCCGGCGTCGTCAACTTCATCCTCGACCGCAAGTTCGTCGGCCTGAAGGGCGACATCTCCTACGGTCAGTCCACCTACCAGGACAACCGCCAGCCAGCCGTGTCGCTCGCCTACGGCACGCGCTTCGGCGGCGACCGCGGCCACTTCATCGCCTCGGCGGAATACTTCCGCGACTCCGGCCAGCTCTCGCAGGACGGCCGGCCCTGGGGCCAGCAGCACTGGTGCCAGAACGCCCGCACCGTGAACGGCGTCGCCCAGAACTTCTTCCGCACCAACTGTAAGCTGTCGCAGCTCACGGCGGGCGGCACGACGGCCACGACCGCTCCGGCCGCGCTACAGAACATCCAGTTCGGCCCGAACGGCACGGTCCTGCCTTTCGTCCGCGGAACCGACGTTGGCGGCAGCTTCATGACCGGCGGCGGCGACGGCGCGATCTTCTTCGCCAACCAGACCGTCTCGACCAAGATCCGTCGTTACGGCGGCTTCGGCGGCGTGACCTGGGACTTCTCTGATCGCCTGCAGTTTTTCGCCGACGCCCTCTATTCGGACGTCCTGGTTTACGCCGACTCCGGCCCGCCGAACGACTCGGCGACCGCGGCGACCGCCGCCCTGATCCTGCGCGACAACGCCTATCTGCCGGCGCAGGTCCGCACGATCATGACCAACAGCAATATCGCCAACTTCCGCCTCGGCCGTTACTACAGCGAGGATGGGCTGAGCGGCTCGAACATCGGCACCAAGCATGGCCGCTACACGTTCGGCCTGAACGGCAAGTTCGGCGACAACTTCTCCTGGGAATCCTACATCGCGATCGCCCGGACGACCTACACCAACCGCTCCTACCACCAGCGGAATTCGGCCAAGTTCGCCCTCGGCATCGACGCCGTGGTCAACCCGGCCAACGGCCAGATCGTCTGCCGTTCGACCCTGACCAACCCGGCCAACGGCTGCGTGCCGATCAACCCCTTCGGCCCCGGCTCGATCAGCCAGGCGGCGGTGGAATACTACACCGGCACCTCGATGATGGACTCCAAGCAGGAAGAGGACATCTGGGCCAACACCATCCGCGGCACCCCGTTCAAGCTGCCGGCCGGCGACGTTTCGGTGGCCGCAGGCTTCGAAATCCGCCGCGACTCGATCAACGCCGTCGGCGACCCCGTCTCCAACGCCCTGGGATGGAAGTCGGTCAACCAGCCGAGCTTCGCCGGCACGGTGAAGGTGCGCGAAGCCTTCGGTGAAGTCGGTATCCCGGTGCTCGCCGACAAGCCGCTGGCCGAGAAGCTCGACCTAAACTTCGCCGGCCGCGTAACCGACTACTCGACCTCGGGCACCGTCACGACTTGGAAGGCCGGCGCCAACTATGAGCCGGTCCAATGGCTGCGGTTCCGCGGGACGATCTCGCGCGACATCCGCGCGCCGACCATCTTCGAACTGGCCCGTCCGGCGGCCGCTTCGCTGATCAACACCATCGCCGATCCGAAGCCGGGTCCGACCTTTGGTCTTCAGACCCAGGTCTTCCAGGTCACCGGCGGCAACTCGACGCTGCGGCCTGAAATCGCCAAGACCTACACCGGCGGCTTCATCATCAGCCCGACCGTCGTCCCGGGCCTGCGCCTGTCGGTCGACTACTACAAGATCAACATCAAGGACGTGATCACCAACCTCACGATCCAGCAGACCCTCGACCAGTGCTATAAGGCCGGTAACGCGGCCTACTGCGCCCTGGAATCGCGGAACGCCACGGGTCAGCTGACCCAGATCAACGGCACCGACATCAACTCGGCGATCCTGCGGACCGCCGGCGTCGACATCGAAGCTCAGTATCGCTTCTCGCTCGACAAGATCCTGCCTTGGGGCGGCAACGTGACCATCCGGTCGCTCGGCACCTACACCGAGTACCGCCGCACCACGACCAGCGGTGTGGTCGTCAACCTGGCCGGCCAGAACTACAACGGCATCCCGTACTGGCGGATCAATTCCTCGGTCAGCTACGAGAACGGCCCCGTGATGGTCCGCGTCTCGAGCCGCTATCTGAGCTCGGGTCTGAACGACAAGACCCGCGTCTCGGGTGTCGGCATCGAAAACAACCGCATGCCGAGCGCCAACTACTTCGACCTGGCCGCGTCCTATCAGATCAACCAACGTCTGCAGGCCTACGCCAGCGTCAACAACGTGTTCAACAAGTGGCCGGCGCTGGGCCCGAACCCGATCACCGAGCCCGGTTATCAGGGCGGCGGCAACTACGACCTCGTGGGTCAGTGGTGGTCGCTGGGCATGCGCTTCACCTACTAAGAATCGCGCCAGGCGGCGGGCTGCGGCCCGCCGCCGGATCGCTCACACAAAGACGCCGCCCGGCGACCGCCGGGCGGCGTTTTTGTTGCTCGAACGCCGTCGCTAGGCCGGTTTGCGGAACTTCAGCACGAACTGATCGGTCTTGCCGCGGATCGAGGCGTCGAAGACGTTGGCGGTCTTGGGGTCGGCCGGATTACGCAGCATCTGACCCTCGGCCTCGAGCTTGAAGCCGGCCTTGGTCAGGCTCTCGACCACCACCGGCTGGTCGATGCGGTGCAGGGTGTTGAACTCGGAAAAGCCGGTGCCGGCCCGGCCCGCGTGATCGACGATGATCAGGACCCCGCCCGGCTTCAGGGCGTTGAACATGGCCTTATTGACCTTGTCGACGCCGGCCGCCCCGCCGCCCGCCGCGCCGTATTCCGGGTTGTAGAGGTCGTGCTGGAACTGCGAGCTGAAGATGACGTCGAGTTTTTCGGTCGGGTTGAAATTCTCCCAGGGACCGACGGTCAGACTGATGTTCGGGAAGGCAGGGTTGGTCGTCAGTGTGTCGGTCTTGGGCGGCGCCCTGACCACGCCATAGACCTTGCCGGTCGGACCCGCGGCCTTGGCGAAGATGCGGGTGAAATAGCCCCCGCCTGGATAGATGTCGGCCACCCGGTCGCCGGGCTTCACGCCGATGAAGGCCAGCATCTCGCCCGCCTTGCGGTCGGCGTCGCGGGCGCGGTCGGCCTCGGGCCGGGCCGGATCGGCCAGGACGGCGGCTGGCGCCAACGGCGCCGGGGCGGCGATGACGGCGAGGGGCGCGCTCAGCAGTGTGGCGGCCAGCAGTAAGGCTTTCAGTTGGCTTTTCATGTGTGTCTCCCTGGCGCGAAGGCTAGCCGAGGCGAGGCCCGCTGGCCATTGCCCTTCCTCCCGACGCCCGACGCCCGACGCCCGACGCCGTCACCGGCCTGAAATAGCCGCGCATGGTCACAGGCGGCCGGTTTCTCTATAGAGCCGCCACATGAGCTTCGCCCCGCACCGCCTGTCGGTCGCGCCGATGATGGACTGGACGGACCGGCATTGCCGCGCCTTCCACCGCACCCTGACGACGCGCGCCCTCCTATACACCGAGATGGTCACCGCCCAGGCGGTGATCAACGGCGACCGCGGGCGGCTGCTGGGCTTTGATCCTGTCGAGCATCCGGTGGCGCTGCAACTGGGCGGTTCGGACCCCGGGCTCCTGGCTGACGCCGCGAAGATCGGCGCCGACCTGGGCTATGACGAGATCAACCTCAATGTCGGCTGTCCCTCCGACCGGGTGCAGAGCGGGCGCTTTGGAGCCTGCCTGATGCAGGAGCCCCAGCTCGTCGCCGACTGCATGGCCGCCATCGGCGCAGCCGTCCCCGTGCCAGCCACGGTCAAATGCCGGATCGGCGTCGACGACCAGGACCCCGAGGAAAGCCTTTTCACCCTGGTCGACGCCTGCGCGGCCGCGGGGGTGACGAGCTTTTCCGTCCACGCCCGCAAGGCCTGGCTGCAGGGTCTGTCGCCCAAGGAGAACCGGGACGTCCCGCCCCTCGACTACGGCCTGGTGCAAAGGCTGAAGGCCGAGCGACCGGCGCTCACCATCGTGCTGAACGGCGGCCTGACCGACTGGGCGGCGATCGACGAGGCCCTGACCTGGGCCGACGGGGTGATGCTCGGACGCGCCGCCTACCACAACCCCGATATGCTGGGTCTGGTCGACAGCCATGTGTTCGGCGAGGGCGAGCCCGTCGACGGTTTCGCGGCGGTCGAGCGCTACCGGCCCTATCTGGCGCGCAAGCTCTCCGAAGGCGTGCCTTTGTCGGCGATGGTCCGGCACATGCTGGGACTGTTCACCGGCCGGCCAGGGGCGCGGGCCTGGCGGCGGATTCTCACGGTCGAGGGCGTGAAGCCGGGCGCGGGGTTGGAGGTGCTGGACCGGTCGCTGGCCGAGCTGGCCCCCAGAGCTAGGGCCGCAGAATAAGCGCCGTCGGGGTCGCCTCGAAGCGCGACAGCCGGCCCAGATAGCTCATGCCCAGAAGCGAGGCGCTCAGGCCCTCGGGCACCACCATGGCTTCCACGCGGTCGACCCGCGCGCCGGCGACGGCGACTCGGTCCAGCGTGACGCCAGCGGCCATGGTCTTGCCGTTGGCGGTCGAGACCGGGCGATCATAGACCAAGGCGGACAGGTCGAAGCCGAGACGCTGGGCGTCCTGCTTGGTCAGGGCCACGGTCGAGGCGCCGGTGTCGACCAGGAAATGCACCCAGCGGCCGTCGACCTGGGCCTCGGCCCAATAGTGGCCGTCCTTGGCCTTGGACACCTGAGCCGCGCCGGGAGGGGTCGGACCGCTATCGGGCTGGGTGATGGGGGCGGTCGCGGTCATGGGCGCGTCGGCGGGCGCATTGGCGCGCGCGGCCCCGGCGACCGCGGTCAGCCCCTGGCTGGCGGCCAGGGCGGCGGCGACGGCGGTGGCGATGACGGCCACGGACTTCAACATTCTGATCGCGTCCCAAGTGGATCTGGCCGCGCTTCTGCGGCCGTCTTGAGCCTGTTTCGCACGGCTCCCGTTTGGAACGGGTTTACGGGCATGGTTTGCAATGGGTTTACGGGCCCGCCGAAGCCCCTCTAGAGGTGAGGTCATGACCGCACCTTCGCCTCTCGACGACATTCGCGCCCTGATCCGGGACCTGCCCCCCGCCGACGCGGAGGCGCGCGCCGCCTGCGCGGCTCTTGTTCCTGAAGGACTTGGCAAGCTTGGCGACGCCGTGATCTGGCTGTCCGGCTGGCGCACCGGTGCGCCCTCGGTCGACCGGCCGATCTTCGCCCTCTACGCCGCCAGCCACACCGACCATCCCTCGGGCCGGCCGCAGCTGGAGGCGCTGGCGGCGGGCGAAGGCCTGTTGCCCGCCCTGGCCAAGAGTCTCGGCGCCGGTGTGGAGGCCTTTGATCTGGCGGTCGATCGCCCGGTCGGCGATCCGGCCCGCGGCGCGACCATGTCCGCCCGTGAATGCGCCGCCACCATCGCTTTCGGCATGGAGGCCACGGCCAAGCGGCCCGACCTGCTGATCCTCGGCGACGCCGCCCCCGGCTCGGAGCGGGCTGCGGGCGCGGTGTTCGAGGGGCTGTGGGACAAGCGCGGCGACCCTTTCGACATCCTGACCAATTGCGGCGGTCGGGAAACCGCCGCCCTGGTCGGCGCCATCGTGGCGGCGCGGATGCAGAGCATTCCCGTCATTCTGGTCGGCCCGGCCGCTCTGGCGGCGGCGGCGGTGGTGCAGACGGTCAACCCGACGGGCCTGGATCACTGCCGGTCCTCGGCGACCTCCGCCGCCTCGGACTCGCTGGACCTGCCCGGCCTGACCGCCGAGGACGGCCTCGCCGGCGGCGCGGCGGCGCTCGCTTTGCTGCGGCTGGCTTGCGCTGGCGCAAAAGGTTGAGGGCAGGGGGCTAGGCCACGGCGCGCATTTGGCCTAGATGATAACTATTCTCACTCTCTGCCCCATTTAACCCACAAGGCTCCACTTGCCCCACTCCGCCGCCGACACCGTGATCCCGCTCGGCCTGGGTCGCCGTGGGCTGAAGGGTGTGGTCGTGCAGGTGGGCGCGGAGAGTTCCAGCTCCACCCTGGCCGCCGGGGAGCTTGAGCGCCGCCTGCTCGAGATCGGCTTCGTCGAGGGGGCCCTGGTTGAGATCCTGCACGAGGGCCCGATGGGCGGCGACCCGATCGCGGTAAAGCTCGACGATGCGCGCGTGGCCCTGCGCCGGCGCGAGGCCCAGGCCGTGCTGGTGAGAGTGTCGTCATGACCGACGCCGGCGTCTTCCCCGACGCGCCGAACCAGGAGCCGGTCCGGCCCAAGCCCGACAGCATGCCGCGCGTGGCCCTGGTCGGCCCGCCCAACTGCGGCAAGACCGCCCTGTTCAACGCCCTGACCGGCAGCCGCCAGAAGGTCGCCAACTACGCCGGCGTCACCGTCGAGCGGAAGGAGGGGGCGGCCACCGCCCCGAACGGCGAGCGGCTGCTGATCGCCGACCTGCCCGGCACCTATTCCCTGCGCGCCCGCAGCCCCGACGAAGAGGTCACCCGCGACGTGGTGCTCGGCCGCCTCACCGACGCGCATCCGCCCGATGTAGTGGTCTGCGTGGTCGACGCCACCAACCTGCGGCTCGGTCTTCGGCTAGCGCAGGAGCTGAAGGCGGTGGGCCGGCCCTTGGTCGTGGCGCTCAACATGCACGACATCGCCATGCGCCAAGGCATCGACATCGATATCGCCCGCCTGTCGGTCGAGCTCGGCGCGCCCATCGTCCCGACCGTGGCCGTGCGCCGGGGGGGACTCGATGCGCTGTTGACCGAGGTGGCCAGGCTGGCGACCCGAGCGCCCGCCGCCTCGACCTGGCACGTGCCGAATGTCACGGAGCTGCGCGCCGAACACAAGGAGGCCGACCGCATCTTCAAGGCGGCCGTGACGCCGCCCAAACGCCCCGATACCTGGACCGGCAAGCTCGACGGCGTCTTGCTGCACCCGGTGGCGGGCAGCGCCATCCTGCTGCTGGTCCTGTTTCTCATGTTCCAGGCGGTCTTCACCTGGGCGACGCCGGCGATGGAGCTGATCGACGGCGGGTTCTCCGCTCTTGCGGAGGGCATCAAGGCGGTGCTGGGCGACGGCCTGCTGTCCAGCCTGCTAGCCGACGGCGTGGTCGCGGGGGTCGGCTCGATCCTGGTCTTCCTGCCCCAGATCCTGACCCTCTTCCTGTTCATCATCCTGCTGGAAGACTTCGGCTACATGGCCCGGGCGGCCTTCCTGATGGACAAGCTGATGGGCGGGGCGGGCCTGCACGGGCGGGCCTTCATCCCGCTCTTGTCCAGCTTCGCCTGCGCCATTCCGGGCGTGATGGCGGCGCGGGTGATCGATTCCAAGCGCGACCGGCTGGCCACCATCATGGTTGCGCCCCTGATGACCTGCTCGGCCCGCATCCCGGTCTACACCCTGGTGATCGCCGCCTTTGTGCCGCGCACCAGCGTCTGGGGCATGAACCTGCAGGGGTTGGTGATGTTCAGCCTCTACGCGGCAGGCGTGGTCTCGGCCCTGCTGGTCGCCTTCGTTATGCGGCGGCTGATCTGGCGTGGAGGCTCGGAGCCCTTCCTGATGGAGCTGCCGGCCTATAAGCGGCCCGACGCCAAGAATGTGATCCTGAACCTGTGGCTGCGCGCCAAGGTGTTCCTGACCCGCGCCGGCACCATCATCCTGTCGATGATGGTCCTGATCTGGTTTCTCTCGACCTTCCCCGCTCCGCCGCCGGGCGCGCCCGGTCCGGCCATCGACTACAGTCTCGCGGGTATCATCGGCCACTGGATGGAGCCGGTGCTGCTGCCGATCGGCTTCAACTGGCAGATCGGGGTCGCCCTGGTCCCCGGCATGGCCGCGCGCGAAGTGGCGGTGGGGGCGCTCGGAACCGTCTACGCCGTCGCGGGCGACGATGTCGGCACGCTGGGCAACGTATTGGCCTCCCACTGGTCCCTCGCCACGGCGCTGTCTCTCCTGGCCTGGTACGTCTTCGCGCCCCAGTGCGCGTCGACCCTGGCGGTGGTGAAGCGCGAGACAAATAGCTGGCGCTGGCCGGTCATCATGTTCGTCTACATGATCACCCTGGCCTATCTGGCCTCCTTCCTGACCTACACGGTGGCGAGACATTTCGGTGGCTGAGGCCGTCCTGGTTTACGCCCTGGTGGCGTTGGCGGCGGTCTGGACGGTCTGGAAGCTATTTCTGCCGCGCTCGTTCAAGGCGCGGCTTCTCCGCAAGGCCCGGAAGACAGATTGCGGCGACGGCGGCTGCGAAACCTGCGGCGACTGATCGCTAGATAGTGGGAGTCTCGGCGCTCGGGCCGCCTCCGGCGTGCGGCGGCGTGCGCGTGGTCATCCGCAGGGTCGAGATTACGCTGGCGACGGCGGCGAAGGCGCAGGCCATGCCGATCGGCCAGGTCGCGCTGTGGCTGTCGGGGAAGACGCGGAACAGGAAGGCGACAAGCGTCGCGCCGATGGTCTGGCCGAGCAGGCGCCCGGTGGCCAGCATCCCGGCCGCTCCGCCCGAGCGCTCGACCGGCGCCGCGGTCAGCAGGGTCCGGTTGTTGGGCGACTGGAATACGGCGAAGCCGGCTCCGCACAGCGCCATCCGCCAGCCGATGTCCCAGGCGCTGGCCGGTTGAGGCAGGGTGGCCAGCATGAACAGCCCCACGGCCATGACTGCGAGGCCGAGTCCGCCGAGCAGGCCGGCCGAGAACCGCTCCACCAACCGCCCGGAGATCGGCGCGACGATCACCACCGCCAGCGGCCAGGGGGTCATCAGCAGGCCCGTCTCCACCTCGCTTCTGCCCAGCCCGTATTGCAGAACAAAGGGCAGGGCGACGAAGACCAGGGTCTGGGAGGTGAAGGTCGTCACCGAAGAACAGATCGACAAGGCGAAAATGGGAATGCGGAGCAGGTCCACCGGCACCAGCGGCCGCTCCTGAGCCAGGGAACGCCGCACTAGGAGGAAGCCGGCGGTGAAGCCGACCGCCAGCTCCAGGACTCCCATCGACGCCCGGTCGCCATGCGAAAGGCTGTCGGCTCCGACCATGATCAACCCGAAGGCGACGGCGTGCAGGGCCGCGCTTGTCCAGTCGAACGCGCCCAGGCTCACCGGGGGCGAGGGCATGTTCCGATGGCCCATCCACAGGGCTAGGATTCCGAGCGGCACATTGACCGCGAATAGCCAGGGCCAGGGCCCGACAGCCAGGATGGCCGCGCCGAGCGTGGGGCCGAGCGCGGTGCCGGAGGCCACCACCATGGCGTTGACCGCGATTCCGCGCGCCAGGATCGCCTTGGGGTAATTGAAGCGCGTGATCGCGCCGTTGAGGCACATGATGCAGGCCGCGCCCAGACCCTGGGCCACGCGGGCGAAGATCAGCGTCTCCAGCGAGGTGGCAAGGGCGCAGGACAGACTGGCCAGGGTGAAGACGGCGATGCCGGACAGATAGACTCGCCGATAGCCGAGGGTCTCGGCCAGGGACGCCAGGGGCAGGAGGGCGATAAAGACCGTGATCTGATAGGCGTTGACCACCCAGATCGCCTCGGCCGGTCCGACGTGGAGCTCGCGCGAGATGGACGGCAGGGCGACATTGACGATCGAGCCGTCAAGCACGGCCAGCGATGTCGCAAGCGCGACCGCAAGCACCGACCAGTGCCTGCGGGGAATGGGAAGGCCGTCCTCGATCATCTTCCGCGTCTTAGGCGAGGCGGCGCCCCGGCGCCAGCCCAGAAAGTTAAGCTATTACTTACCGCGGGCGGCGGTGATCGCGATAACCACCTGAACCGCGAAGGGTATGGTCTCGGCCGTGCGGAACTGGCCGCCGCCGACGCCGAATTTGGAGCGATCGATCGTGACTGCGCCATTGGCCTTGGCGGTGTTTCCGGCGATGGCGATGCTCATCGGCAGGGTTACGGGTTGGGTGACGCCATGCAGGGTGAGGTTTCCCGCGACCTGGTACTTGCCGCCGCCCAGATCCTTCCAGCTCGTCGAGGTGAAGGAGGCCTTGGGGAATTTGGCGACGTCGAACCATTGGCCGGTCGGCATCGACTCATCGCGGCTGGCGTCGCCGGTCTTGGCCGAGCCGGTGTTGATCGTGGCCGTCACCTTGGCGGCGGCGAGGTTCTTGGGATCGAAGCTGATCTGCGCGTCCCAGGCGTTGAACCGGCCCTGGAAGTCCTCGCCGTCGAAATTGCTCTTGAAGACGATGGAGGAGGCGGCCTTGTTGACCACCCAGTTGGAGCCGGTCGCGGCGGGGGCGGCCTTGGGCGCCGGCTTGGCGGGCGCGGCCAGAGCGTTCGCAGAGACGCCGCCGGATAGCAGGACTAGAGCGCCGAAAAGGCCGGCGGTGACTTTGGAGCGCATAGGTTTCCTCGAACGATAATCTTAGAGCGGCCGCGACCTAGGCCGCAGAAAGGGAATCATCCGGCCCGCCACACCGTCTCTATCGACGAATTGGTGCTTTAGTGCGGCTCCGATATGTAGGAACAGCAACGCAAATGTCACATTCACCATCCGCAGGTGGATGTCGGTGAAACTGTCCGCGATCGGACCCCGCTGGGCGCGCGGCAGGCCGTGCAGGAAGCCGATGTGCGGGATCGGCAGGTTCTCATTGTTGAAGAACAGGGTCGGGATGTTGATCCGGCTGGCCGAGACCATGACCCAGCCGGTCAGCGGTAGGCCGATCATGATCGCGTAGAAACCCCAGTGGACCACCGCCGAGGCGATCTTCTCGACCGGGGTCAGGGTCTCGGGCTCGGGCGGCGGCGGATAGATGGTCAGGCGCAGCGCCAGCCGGATCAGGCTCAGGCCGAGCACGGAGAAGCCGATCGACTTGTGCAGTTGCAGGAGGGTGAAGGAGGCCAGCCCCTTGGCCTCGTCATAGGGTAGGCCCAGGACCAGCGGCGAGCCGGGCAGCGATTTGAACACCGGGACATGGAACAGATAGAGGGTGCCAAGCCCGGCGTATTTCAGCCCAAGATAGAGATTTTACAGGATCAGCGCCGCGATGGTCCAATGCAGAACAATAGCGGCGTTTCCATAGCGGGTCGTGTCGCGGAGCTTTGTCATCGGCGCGAGATAAGGCGGAAGTGACGCCAAGGGCAAGGCGCCTGGGCCGCGACATCTAGGGCGCTGGCTGCGGCGCCTAGAGATCTTGCAGCGCGCGTCCAACCGGCGATCTGCACAGGCGGCGTCCAGCCGCCGCCTTCGCCGCAACGCCTTTGTGCATAAGGGAAAGGACAAATGAGGCGCCGCACGCGGCGAGGGTTGATTAGCCCCTGGGCGTATGTGCTAGCAGCCTGCCCCAGTACGGCGTCCTCCCCGGATCGCCCCCGCGATTTAAGCCGAGTGCCTTGATGACGAACCCGAAGTTCCCCGCGTTCAGCGAATGGCTGGCCACGACCGGCCCCAGCCAGCTGATCCAGAATGTCAGCTGGATCATTCCCACCACCCAGACCCTTCACATCATCTGCATCTCGATCCTGGTCGGCGCGATCGGCATGGTCGATCTGCGGATCCTCGGCCTGGCCATGCGCAGCCAATCGACCTCGAGCCTGTCGCGCCGTCTGCTGCCGTTCGTCTGGGCCCCTTTGCCGATCCTGCTGATCACCGGCGCGATCCTGGCGATCGGCGAACCGGCCCGCTCTCTGGAGAACCTGGCCTTCCAGGTGAAGATGCTGCTGCTGCTCGCGGCCATCGCCGTGACCCTGCTGTTTCAGACGGCGATCAAGAAGGATGAGGCCTTCTGGGAACTCACGCCCGCCCGCAGGACCTGGGCCAAGCTGCTGGCCGTCCTGTCGATGGCTATCTGGATCGCGATCATCTTCGCCGGCCGGTACATCGCCTACATGGTCCAGGACTTTTAGCGCCCGTCCGCGCCTCCCCCTTCCTCCCCCAGTTCCGAGTAGAGACCGGCGACATGGCCATCCAAGACCTTCTCCTGGCGATCAAGACGGGCCCGCTCGGCTCGGCCATCGCCGAAAGCCCCTTCCTGTTTCCCATGGTCGAGTGCGTTCATGTGCTCGCCATCACCTTCGTGGCCGGCACCATCTTCATGGTCGACCTGCGGCTGCTCGGGGTTTCGGGCCGTAATCACGCGGTGACCAAGATGGCCAATGAGGTTCTGCCCTGGACCTGGGGCATGTTCGGCCTGGCCGCCGTCAGCGGTGCCCTGCTCTTCTCGTCCAACGCGCTCCAGTATTTCGAGAACGGACCCTTCCGCTTCAAGATGATCTGCATGGCCCTTGCGGCCGCGAATATGCTGACCTTCCACTTCGTCACCGAAAAGAGCGTCAAGGACTGGGATCAGGACGGGGCCACCCCAGCCGGCGCCAAGATCGCGGGCGCGCTGTCGCTCTTGTTCTGGGCCCTGGTGATCGCCTTCGGTCGCTGGATCGGCTTCACCATCGGCGCTTGATC
>CANJKM010000043.1 GCA_947474805.1 Caulobacterales bacterium
GAGCCGCTCGCGGAAGCTGCGGAGCTTCCTGGACAGCTAAAAAACGCTCGTCATCCTCCGGCCGCGAAGCGGACCGGGGGACCCAAGCGAGTTCTCCGATCCGCTGCCCGTGCTTGGGTCGCCCGATCAAGTCGGGCGATGACGATCGCGAATGGTTACCGATCCCCCGGATCCGGGAAGAAATAGAGGCTCAGCGCCGCCACGGCCACCGCCTCCCGCTCGGGCGCGCCCTTGGGCGGCAGGTAGAAGGCCGGCGGCGACAACCCCATTCCGCTGACGATGTCTAGTCGTCCGACCTCCACCCCGTTCTTGGTGAAGACATAGGCTGCCGGCTTGCCGGCGCTGAGGGGCAGCCCCTTCATCTGGGCGGTCTCGAACTTGATGACCTGGCCCTTCCAATGCAGTTCGCCCGCCCTCTGGTTGCCTTGCAACCGGGCCAGGATCGACTTGCCGCGCGCCACCGCCACCTCCAGCCGCGCGTCGGCCGGGGCCGAGCCGCCGTAGTTGCAGTTGTAGCTGAGGTCCTCGCGGTCCCAGGTGAGCGCCAGGGTGAACCGGCTCTGGCCGCCCGCGCAGTCGGCGACGATGGGCTGGGCCAGATCGGGCGTGGTGATGTCGAAGTCGGCCCGCACCTTGTCCAGCGAGCCCAGGCCCTTGCGGGCCATGGCGCGGGCGCTTCCGGATCCGCTGAATTCCCCCACCTCGTAACCGGGGCGCAGGAGCTTGGGGCCTCGCTTGCCCTTCAGCGTCACCTTCTCGGTCGCTGCCGCCGACTGGGGGAGCGCCGGCGACGCCAGGGCCAGGGCCAGGCCGGCTGAAAGGACAGCGGCGGAACGCGAACGCTTGATCATGGCGGGGCCCTTCAGATCAGACGTGTGAGCTTGCCGCAGCTTGCCGGCGGGCGCCAGTGAACGCGTTCAGCCATATCCGCCCCCTAACTCCGCGTTAAAGCCCGACCCCTATACTCAACCAAGCTCCCCGATAGAGGGAGCGATAGAGGAGGGTTCCGCATGTCAAGTTCGCGGACGTCCATAATGCGCAGCGCGCTCGATCATTTCGAGCCGCAGGAGACCACCGACCCCGCGGCCCAGCGCAAGCTGCGCGGCCAGCTCGAACAGATCGACTACGCCGGCTTCGCCGCGAACAAGGAGGCGATCGCTCGTGTGATCGGCCATGCCTCGGCCGGCCAGTTCCAACGCCTGGCGATCGCCGCCGCCCAGGCTCGGGCCAACTGGGCCGCCGGAGCCCTCGCCCTCGCGGACGCGGGCCACATTCCGACGTCCGCCGAGGTCGTCAAGCTCAATGAGCTGCACGCCGCCTATGAGGCCGTCACCCAAGCCTATGAGGGCCTGCGCCGGATGGTCGAGCGGGGCTATCTCGTTTATGACTCGGGGCAACCGAAAGACTAAACACAAGGGGTAGGGCATGCGGGTTCTGGCGATCGGAGCGGCGTTCGCCGTCTTGTTTTCGGCCCCGGTCCTGGCGGCCGCGCCCCCGGCGCCCGCCCCCGTCCTCAAGGACTACGCCTCCAGCGCCGAGGTTCAGGCTCTGATCGAGAACGCTCGGCGAAATCGGACCACCGAGCCCAACTACAACCAGCCGCTGCTGCGGCTCGCTCCCTACGCCGCCAACCTCGAATACCGCGCCATCGCCGGCCCGGCCGCCGTGCATGAGCACGAGGCCGAGCTGTTCTATGTGGTGAAGGGCTCGGCCATGCTGACCACCGGCGGGACGCTGGTGAACCCGGCCCGTGCCAACGCCGCCAACCTGTCGGGCACGGCCATCGCCGGCGGCGACACCCGCAAGGTCAGCGAGGGCGATTTCATCATCGTTCCCGAGAACACGCCCCACTGGTTCGGATCCATCGTCGACGCCCCGGTGGTCCTGATGGCGATTCACATGCCTCGGAACTAGCGCTTCCAGATCAGCTGCGAGAGGGGATTGGCCGGGTCGAGCAGCAGCTTGATCGCCAGGGCCACCGAGATGGTCGCCAGCAGCGGCTTGATCAGACGCGATCCGAACCGCATCGCCGAACGGCTGCCCAACTGCGCGCCCGCCACATTGGCGACCGCCATGGACAGGCCGAGGGTCCAGATGATGTGGCCCCCCGCCGCCATCAGGATCAGCGCGCCGAGGTTGGAGGCCACGTTGAGCACCTTGGTGTGGCCGGTGGCGCGGATGATCCCCATCCCGGCCAGGGTCACCAGGCTGACGGCGAAGAAGCTGCCGGCGCCGGGGCCGAAGAAGCCGTCGTAGAAGCCGATCGCGGCGGCCACCAGGGCGTAGGGCAGGGGGCCGAGGATGCGGTGACGGTCCTCGTCGCTGATCCTGGGCGAGAAAACGAAATAGCCGGCCATCAGGATCAGGATGATCGGCATCACCCCGGCCAGGATGGTCGGCGAGAGCTTCTGCAGGGTGATGGCGCCGAGCGCCGAGCCGATCAGCGAGCCCACCGCCGGGACGGCGATCTGCTTGAAATCGATGTGGCCCTTCTTGGCGAAGGCGTAGCAGGCCGAGCTCGTGCCGCAGATCGACTGCACCTTGTTGGTGGCGATGGCCGCGACCGGTGGGATGCCGGCGGCCAGGAGGGCGGGCACGGTGAGCAGGCCGCCGCCGCCGGCGATCGAGTCCACGAAACCCGCCGCGCCGGCGACGGCGATCAGGGTGATGAAGACGCTGGGTTCCAGGACCATGAGCTGTCCTAGCCTGAGCCGCCGCCCTGCGCCAACGGGCGGCGCGGCGGTGAGCGGATTTGGGCGCGGTCGCCCGGAAAGCTTGCAGGTTGCTTTGCGTCGTGTCGGACAGGCGATTGGGCGGGCCTAGGCCTGACCGTGGAATCCCGCCTCCAGAGCTTGACCCGCATCTTCGCGGGTCGTATTAAATCAATCGGTTATTTAACCTATCGGTTTACATGCAGCCCGACCCGCTCAGCGCCACCTTCGCCGCCCTGGCCGACCCGACACGCCGGGCCATCCTGGCGCGGCTGACCCGAGGCGAGACGACGGTCACGGAACTGGCCGAACCCTTCGCCATGAGCCTGCCGGCCGTCTCCAAACACCTGAAGGTGCTTGAGCGCGCCGGCCTGGTGTCCCGCGGCCGCGAGGCCCAGTGGCGCCCCTGCAGGCTGGAGGCCGAGCCCATGCGCGAGGCCTTCGGCTGGCTCGACCACTATCGGCGGTTCTGGGACGAGAGCCTCGACCGCCTCGACGGCTATCTAAAACAGCTCCAGAAGGGGAATCCCGATGGCGAACGCCACTGAATACGAAGCCTTTGTCGTCGCCCGCCAGTTCGACGCCCCGCGCGCCCTGGTCTGGAAGGCCTTCACGGAAACCGACCGCCTGGCCCATTGGTGGGGCCCCAAGGGCTTCAAGCTGACCCACGCCGCGCTCGACCTGAAGCCCGGCGGCCTATTCCACTATGGAATGGAGGCGCCGGACGGCAAACCCATGTGGGGCCGCTGGGTCTTCCGCGAGGTCGAGGCGCCGGCGCGCCTGGTCTTCGTCTCCTCCTTCTCCAATCCCGAGGGCGAGATCGGCCCATGTCCCTTCCCGATGGACTGGCCGCCCGAGGTGCTGAGCGAAATCCTCTTTACCGAAGAGGGCGGCCGCACGAACCTTCACATGACCGGTATCCCAATCAACGCGACCGACGCCCAGTTCCAGACCTTCGAGGGCATGAAGCCCAGCATGCAGATGGGCTGGGGCGGTACGTTCGAACAACTCGCGGCCTATCTGAAGGAGGCGTCCCAGTGATCTTCGGCATCCTCATCGTACTGGCGGCCCTGGTCGCCTTCATCGCCTTCGTCAATTCAAAGCCCAACACCTTCCAACTGGAGCGCTCGATCCTGATCGATGCGCCGCCGGCCAAGATCCGGCCGCTGATTGAGAACTTCCGCCGCTGGACGGCCTGGTCGCCGTGGGAAAAGCTCGACCCCGATCTGCAACGCACCTACTCGGGCGCGGACGAAGGCGTGGGCGCCGCCTACGCCTGGCAAGGCAACGGCAAGGCCGGGGCGGGGCGGATGGAGATCACTGGCTCAACACCCGAGCAGACGGCGCTGTCGCTGGATTTCCTCAAGCCGTTTAAGGCCAGCAATATCACCGAGTTCAGCTATCTGCCGGAGGGCCCCGCTACTCGGGTGAACTGGCGTATGAGCGGCCCCCAGCCCTTCATCGGCAAGCTCATGCACACTGTCTTCAACATGGACAAGCTGGTCGGCAAAGATTTCGAGGCTGGCCTCGCCGCCTTGAAGCGCGCGGTGGAGGAAGGCTGAAACGTTTGGCCTTGAAGAAGGCGCCGTTCGGTGGCGCGATAGGGGGATGAAAGCCATCCTCTCCCTGGCGCTGCTCAGCCTCGCCGGCGCCGCCTTCGCCGCCGACGGTTCGGCGCCAGCGGCGCCGGCGGAAGACCTGTCGGGCGTTACGGTCGTTGTGCCGCGCGACGCGCCCAATGTGATCTCGACCTACCCCGCCAAGGGCTCGACCGTCGCCCCGGGCATTCTGGTCCTCACCGTCGCCTTCGATCAGAAGATGCTCGACACCAAGGGCAGCTTCGCCAAGGGCGAGGGCGGCGAACTGCCCGAATGCCTGGCCGAGCCCCTGCTGCGGGCCGACGGCAAGACCTTCCTGCTGCTCTGCCGGACCAAGCCGGGCGCCCACTACCAGATCGCCATGAACACCGCGGACGCCGGGTTCACCAACATCGGGCGACGGGCGGCCACGCCCTATGTGCTGGACTTCCAGACCTCGACCGCCGAGCCGGTCTATTCCCTGCCGGGCGCCATGCGCGCCGCCAAGCTGCCCGAGACCGAAAGCCCGGTCCGGTCCTCCCCGCGCATCGCGCCCAACCAGGCTTTGGCGGCCGCGCCCTAGCCCAGCACAGCGGCGATGTCGGCTTCGCTGGCCAGCTTCCACTGGCCGGGCGCCAGCTCGGGCGGCAGATCGTAGCCGCCGATCCCCTCGCGGTGCAGCGCCTCCACGTGGTTGCCGACGGCGGCGAACATCCGCCGGACCTGATGATAGCGTCCCTCGGTGATGGTCAGCCGCGCGGTGGTCGGGCCAAGCGGCTCCAGCAGCGCGGGTAGGAGGGGCTTGTCCTCGCCCTCCAGCAACAGCTCGCCCGCCGCGAAGATCAAGCCCTCCTCGCCGGTCAGCGGCCGCGCCAAGGTCGCCAGATAGCGTTTGGGCAGGTGGCGCTTGGGTGAGATGATCTTGTGCAGCAGCTCCCCGTCGTCGGTGAGCAGCAGGAGGCCTGAGGTTTCCTTATCCAGCCGGCCCACGGTCGAGATCGCCGGCTCGCGCCGACGCCAGCGCTTGGGCATCAGGTCATAGACGAGCTGCCCCATCTCCTTGTGCGAGCAGGTGACGCCCAGCGGCTTGTGCAGGATCACCACCAGCCCCGGCGGCGGATCGAGCGGCCGGCCGTTTATCGTCATCCGTTTGGCCAGATCGGCTGTCACCGGAATGCGGCCGTCGGCGGCCTTCAGAACGACGCCGTCCAGCACCACCTCGCCCGCCTTGACCATGGCGGCGACCTCCTTGCGGACGCCGTAGCCCATGTTGGAGAGCAGGCGGTCGAGCCGCATCGAGACGCTCACTTGATGGCCTCGAACAGCTTGTAGCCCTGGGCTTCGGTCATCACCGTGACCTTGGTGAAGCGGGCGGTGAGACCCGCCTCATAGGGCAGGTGCCGATTGGCCACGAGGTAGAGGACGCCGCCCTTGCGCAGGGCCTTGGCCGCGGCCGAGATGAAGGCGAGACCCAGCCCTTTGTCCTCGGCTCCGCCGTCATGGAAGGGCGGGTTCATCACCACGAAATCCAGGCCCGAGAGCTCGGTGTTGGTGGCGTCCGACCAGCGGATATGGGCGCGCGGGTCGACCACGTTGCGCCTGGCCGCCTCGACCGCGCGGCGGTCCAGATCGATCATCTCCAGCGTGGTGACCGAGGGCTGGGCCAGGATGGCGCGCGACAGCAGTCCGACCCCGCATCCGAGGTCGGCGCCCTCGCCCTTGAGCGCCGGAAGCTTCTCGATCAGCAGCAGGCTGCCGGGGTCCGGTCGGTCCCAGGAAAACACCCCGGGCCAACTCCAGAGGCCGAGCGCGGGCACGAGGCGCGGGGCGCCGTCGGCGATGGCGGTGTCCAGTCCCTCGACCGTTTCGGGGCGCTGCACGCGGCAGATACGGTGGTGCGCCTTTGACCACTCTTCCACTTCAAGACCAAAGGCTTGCAGCTCTTTCCTAAGTCGCGAACCGCCCTTGTCCTTGGTCGCCATGATGACCAGTTCGCCCCCGGTTTTGAGCGCCCTCAGCGCCTGGGCGACGGTGTAGCGGCGCTCCAGGGTTCCGGGCGGGGCCAGGATCACGACGCGGTCGATCGACCGGTCCGCGAGGGTCTCGATCGCCTGACCCTCAAGGCTGAAGGGCGACAGCTGCAGGGCGTCCGGATCCACCTCGGCCAGCGCCGCGGGCGGCGCGCCATAGACGGCCTCACCCATAGTTGAAGCTCAGCGACACGCGCTCCTCCTGAGCGGCGTTGGCCGGCACCTCGTGACGCAGATAGCTCTCCCACAGGAAGACGGTCCCGACCTGCGGCGTCAGATAGACGAAGGTCTTCTCGGCTTCCGGCGCGTCGCTGGTCCGCTTGGGCGCGGCCATCATCATCGGCAGGCGCGGATCCTCCAGCTTCAGGGCGGAGGCCTCGGGCGGGACCTCCAGATAGACGGTGCCGGAAATGACGCTGCCGGGGTGGATGTGGCCCGAGTGGCCGGCCCCCGGCGCCAGGATATTGATCCACAGATGGTCGAGCTTGAGCTTGGTCTTGAGGTCCAGGTGCAGGTCCTGGGCGAAGGCCGCAACATGCCGGTCCAGCAGCCGGCGCAACTCGTCGAACAGACTGTCGCGCCGTGTCAGGTCGCTCAGCGAGGCGTAGGAGGTGTAGCCGCCGTAGGCGTTTTCATCGCACCACTGCTGCCCTGTCTCGTCCTCGTCGGCCACCGCGCGGGCGGCGTCGCTCAACTCGTCGGCGTCGAAGCCGCGCTCGCCGGTCAGGTTGGCTACATAGATCTGGGTGATGAAGAGGGTGCGCAGGGTCATGAGGGCGCTTATACCGATCACGCGGCGGCGTGTCTGAACGTCTGGGCGTCCGGGCTCAGCCAAATTAGGTGTGGGCAATTTGGACGGCGCGAATCAGCGCCGCGAATCACCTCAAAGTCCGGTCCCATGAACGCGCAGCTGGCAGTCATTGAGCGGGACTTTTCGGGGGCTGAGAAAGCCCATCCCGAACGCCAGTACCTCGACCTCCTGCAGGACATCCTCGACAACGGCGTCCAGCGCGGCGACCGCACCGGCACCGGAACGCTGGGCGTCTTCGGTCGCCAGATGCGGTTCGACCTCAATCAGGGCTTCCCGCTCCTGACCACCAAGAAGCTGCACCTCAAGTCGATCGTGGTCGAACTGCTCTGGTTCCTCCAGGGCCACACCAACGTCCGCTGGCTGCAGGAGCGCGGCGTCAGCATCTGGGACGAATGGGCCGATGAGGACGGCGAGCTTGGTCCCGTCTACGGCAAGCAGTGGCGCAGCTGGGCCGCCCCCGATGGCGTGGTGGTCGACCAGATGGCCCGCCTGATCGACGGCCTGAAGAAGAACCCCGAGAGCCGCCGTCACGTGGTCTCCGCCTGGAACCCGGCCGAGGTCGAGGACATGGCCCTGCCGCCCTGCCACTGCCTGTTCCAATTCTTCGTCGCCAACGGGAAACTGTCCTGCCAGCTCTATCAGCGCTCGGCCGACGTCTTCCTGGGCGTGCCCTTCAACATCGCCAGTTACGCCCTCCTGACCCACATGGTCGCCCAGGCCGCGGGGCTGGAGGTCGGCGAGTTCGTCCACACGCTCGGCGACGCCCACCTCTATCTGAACCACATCGAGCAGGCCAAACAGCAGCTGGCTCGCGAGCCCAAGGCCCTGCCGCGCCTCGTCCTGGCCCCCAAGACCGACCTCTTCGCCTTCGAGGAGGCCGATGTGGCGTTCGAAGGCTACGATCCGCACCCGCTCATCCGCGCCCCCATAGCCGTATGACCCTCCCCATCCTGACCGTCGGCCCGCTGGCCCGGTCGCGGAACGGCGTGATCGGCCGCAACGGCGGCCTGCCCTGGCGGATCAAATCCGATCTGGCCCTGTTCAAGTCGCTGACCCTGTTCAAGCCCATCATCATGGGCCGCAAGACCTGGGACAGCCTGCCGATCAAGCCGCTGCCCGGCCGGATGAACATCGTCCTGTCGCGCGACGGTAGCTTCGAACCCAACAAGGCTCTGGTCTGCGAGACCTTCAACGAGGCGGTCGATATCGCCCGCGAACAGGCCGAGGAGGACGGCGCCGAAGAGATCTGCGTCATTGGCGGTTACGCCCTGTTCGAGCTGGCCCTACCGCGCGCGCGCCGCATCTACATCTCCGAGATCGACGCCGAGGTTGAAGGCGACGTGACCATGCCGCCCTTCGACGAGACCCAGTGGCGCGAGGTGAGGCGCGAGGTCCACGAGAAGGCCGAAGGCGACGACTACGGCTTCACCTTCCGGGTGCTGGAGCGAGTTTAGGCCGCCTTGGGCATGGTCGAGGTGAAGGTGGCGTGGGTGATGGCCACCGTCATGCCCTCGGGCGAGGAGGCGACTGCCATTTGGGCGTCGAGCCGTTTGACAAGCGCCTTGATGATCACTGTCCCCAGACCGCCGTTCGCATCGCCGCCTTCCTTGTTATCCTGGTCGCCGACGCCGTTGTCGGAGACGATGAGCTTCCAGTCCGCGCCCTTGCTCTCATAGGTGACCATCACCACCGAGCCGTTCTTGGCCTTGGGGAAAGCGTGTTTGAGCGCGTTGATCACCAGTTCGGTGACGATCAACCCCATGCTTACCGCCTGGGCCGAGGCGATGGTTCCCTTGTCGGCCAGCACCTGGATCGCGATCGGCTGGTCGTCGCTGATCATCGAATCTCCCAGGCTCTCGCAAAGTTTGGACAGATAGGGACCGACCTCGACCTGCTCGATCCCGTCGGTGGCGTGCAGGTGCGACTGGATGGCGGCGACCGACATGACCCGCTGATGGGCGTCGCGCAGATGGGCCCGCGACTCCTCGGAGGTCACCAGCCTGGCCTTGAGCATCAGGATGCTGGCGATGATCTGCAGGCTGTTGGCGACCCGATGCTCCATCTCCTTCAGCAGGACGTCCTTCTCCTGGAGGAGCTTCTCCGTCTTTTCCTGCAAATCGTCCTTGCCACGCTCGATCGCCCGCCGCTCGGTGACGTCGGTGAAGGCCAGCAGGATCGCGCGGTCGGCCTTGGTGTCATCGAGCACCTTGCGCGCGTTCAGCAGCATGACTCGCGGGCCGAGGCCGGGGAAGTCGTGGCTGACCTCGAAGCCGTCCATCGCCGCCTGCTCAGGGATGATGGTCTCCAGCAGCAGGCGCAGGGCCGGGATGTTCCACTGACCATCCCCTAGGTTGTAAAGCAGCTGGCCTTGGGTGTTCTGCCGATCGACCTTGAAGGTCTCGTAGAAGGCGCGGCTGGCGGCCATGACATGGAACTTGGCGTCGAGCACCAGCAACGGCTCGTGGATCGTGTTCACGATCGCCTGGGCCAGGCTCTGAGGACCTTCTAGTCCGGGAAGTGGGGTGAACATCGGCGTCGTTTCCGGAGGCGGAACGGTCGCTACCCGAAAGCGGGCGGACGCCGTGTACGATAGTGTACCCTGGCGGGCGGCGAATGTCCGCTGCGAACGACTCGCCTGGAAAGGCCGCCGCCTCATGGCCGAGCCGTCGATGGTCAGGGCGTAGCCCGCGTCGTTCTCGGCGAGGAGCTAGCCGTTCCGAGGTCTCGGTCTTCATAAGGCTACTTGCGTTCCAAGCTCCACCACGCGTGAGGCGGGAATCTGGAAATAGTCGGCGGCGCGCACGGCGTTACGCAGCAGGAAGCCGAACAGCACGTCCTGCAGTTTGGCCAGTCCCACCGACGGTCGCTGGGTCAGGCTGCGGCGGCTGACGAAGAAGGAGGTGCGCATGATATCGAACTTCAGCCCCTTTGCGCGGGCGAGCCTTAGCCCGCGGGCCACGTCGGGCGTCTCCATGTACCCGAAAGTCAGGGTCAGGGCCTTGAAGCCGGGCGCCAGGTCCTCGATCTCCACCCGATCGGAATCGGCCACGCGGGGGCGGCGCAGGCTTTTGACGGTCAGAAGCACCACCTGCTCGTGCAGCACCTGATTATGCTTGAGATTGTGCAGCAGGGCGGCCGGGGCCTTGCCGGGTTCCGCGGTAAGGAAGACGGCCGTCCCGCGCGCCCGCATCGGCGGGTGAGCCGCGAGCATGGCGACGATATCGGCCACATCCAGTTCGCGTTGCTCGGCCTTGGCCAGCCGGGCGCGGCCGCGCCGCCAGGTCCACATCACGAAGATCAGCCCTGCCGCGATGAGGAGCGGCACATAGCCCCCGTGCGCCACCTTCAGGAGGTTGGCGCCCATGAACCCGGCCTCGACCAGGAGGAAGGGCGAGAAGACCAGAACCGAACGGCCGATGCTCCAGTCCCTAAGCCGATGGACCGCCACCACCGCGAGCAGTGATGAAGTGATCATCGCCCCGACCACCGAGATGCCATAGGCGCTGGCCAGGGCCGTGGATGAACCGAACCCGAGCACCAGGGCGGTGACGCCCAGCATCAGGATCCAGTTGACCTGAGGCGCGTAGATCTGGCCGGCGTGCTCCTCGGAAGTGGGTTTCAGGGTCATTCGTGGAAGAAGTCCGAGCTGGACGGCCTGCTGCGCCAGGGAGAAGGCGCCCGAGATCACCGCCTGGCTGGCGATCACTGTCGCGGCGGTGGCCAGGAGGACGAGCGGCAATTGCAGCCAGCCGGGGGCCAGCAGAAAGAAGGGGCTGTCGGCGGCCAAGGGATCGGCCAGCACCAGCGCACCCTGGCCCAGGTAGTTCAGGGTCAGGCAGGGAAAGACCAGCGCCAGCCAGGTCAGCTGGATCGGCTTGCGCCCGAAATGGCCCATATCGGCATAAAGGGCCTCGGCGCCCGTGACGGTCAGGAAGACAGACCCGATCACGGCGGGCGACAGCAGCGGATGCCGCTGGAACAGGCCAAGACCCTCCAGCGGTTTCAGCGCCCGCAGGATCTCCGGCGCGCGCGGAATGGCCAGCAGGCCCAGGCCCGCGATCACCGCGAACCAGACGACGCATATCGGCCCGAACCAGCGTCCCACGCCGCCCGTGCCATGGCGCTGAACCATGAACAGTCCCACGAGGATCACCAGCGAAATAGGAACCACAAAGTTGTCGAGCCGCCCCTCAAGGCCGTGCACCACCTTTAATCCCTCGACCGCCGACAGCACCGAAATAGCGGGGGTCAGCATGGCGTCGCCGAAGAACAGCCCCGCGCCCAGCATGCCGATCAGCACGATGGCCTTGGCCCCGCGCCCGCCGGCCCGCTGAACCAGCGCCATCAGCGACAGGGTCCCGCCCTCGCCCCGGTTGCCGAACCGCATCAGGATCAGGACGTATTTGACGGTGACGATCACCATCAGCGCCCAGAACATCAACGAAACCACGCCGATCACGTCGCTCGGGGCCGCCCGCCCTGCGTTGTCGCGCAGATGGGTGATCGACTCTTTGAAGGCGTAGAGGGGGCTCGTCCCGATATCGCCATAGACCACGCCGGCCGAACCTAGGCTGAGAGCGAGGAAGCTCTTTAATGACGGGCGAGCGGTGGGAGCGTCGGTGTGGTCGTCATCGGTCGGGGGCATGGAGGCCTCAGCGTTGCTGGACCGGCTTCTCGACCCGAGGGGCATAAAGATCCCATGTGGTTGTAGGGCCTCCGCCTTCGGTTTGCCTTGCGGACGGACGCAGAGGGGTCTTCCCTCCGCCTCGTCATCAGAAGGAGGCGCGGCCATGGGTCAGTCCCCAGCGCCCGAGACGAAGCAGGATTGGCCGATCTGGGCCGGATACGGCGCAGCGCTGATCACCGTTGTGTTCGCGACCCTGGCGGCGCTGATCGTCGACCATCAAGCCCATGTGCCCAACCTGTCGCTGGTCTTCGTCCTGCCTGTGGTTCTGGCCGCCGCCCTCTTCGGCTGGGGTCCCGCCCTGGTCGCGGCGGCGGCCGGGGTGCTGGCCTACAACTATTTTCTGATCGAGCCCCGCTATACCCTACGGGTCGCCGACCCGGCCAATGTCTGGGCGCTGTTCCTGCTGTTGGTGGTCGCCTCTGCCGTCAGCGCCATCGCCGCCCAGTCGCGGCGGCAGGCGGTCCAGGCCCGCAAGGCCGGCGCCCAGGCCTGGACAGTCCACGTCCTCGCCCGCGCCCTGGTGGCCGAGACCACCCAGACCGGCGTCGCCCAGCGCTGCGCCGAGACTCTCTCGGGTCTCTTCCAGGCGCCGTCCATGGTGCTGGTTCATGAGGGGGGCGATCTGCAACCGGTCGGTCTCGGCGGCGGCGCTGTCGTCGCCGACATCGACCTCGAGGCCGCGCGCTGGGCGCTGTTGTCCGGGCGTCCGACGCGGGGCGGCTCCTATCCCCACACTGAGGCCCGGTTCGACTTTTGGCCCCTGACTACGCCCCAGCGCCAGCAGGCGGTGGTTGGGGTGCGGATTTCCGGGCGCGAGGAGGGCCGGCCCGAGGCCCCCGAACGGCTGGTCGAGACGGTGACCGGCTATCTCTCCATGGCGCTCGACCGGGAGGCCTACGCTCGCCAGGTCCTCGAAGGCCGGGTGCTGCACGCCAGCGAGGAGCTGAAGACCGAGCTCCTGGCCGCCGTCTCTCACGACCTGAAGACTCCGCTTTCGACCATCCTCTTCACCTTGCAGAGCCTTCGCCGGTTCGAGGGCGAGCATGACGCGGCCACCCGCGGCGAGCTCCTGGCCGCGGCCGAGGCCGAGGCCGCCCGCCTCAGCCGCATGGTCGAGAACCTCCTGGACATGAACAGGATCGAGGCTGGGGCCATGCCGGTGAGGCCCGCTCCCACTGCCGCCGCCGACCTCGCCGCCGCCGCCGTCGCCCAGGCCAGCCCCGCCCTTGCCGGCCGAAAGCTGATCAACGACGCCGAAGGCGGTCCGCGCCTCATGGTCGATCCGGCGTTGTTCGAGACCGCCCTCGCCAACCTCCTGGACAACGCCGTCAAATACTCGCCGGAGGGCTCGACCATCCGCATCACGTCGGGCTGCGACGACGGCATGGGCTGGGTCGAGGTGCTCGACGAGGGCCCAGGTTTCGCAGGCTTGCCGGAGCCTCTGTTTGAGAAGTTCGCCCGCGGCCGCGAGGGCGACGGCCGCCCGCCAGGAACGGGGCTTGGCCTTTCTATTGCGCGCGGCTTTCTTGAGGCCCAGGGCGGCCGTATCGAGGCCGCCGATCGCGACGACGGCCCTGGCGCCCGCGTCCGCCTGCTGGCGCCTCTGGCATGACCGCGGAGGCCGATCCCGCCACCGTCCTAGTCATCGAGGACGACCCCAGCCTGAACGCCGTCCTGGCCGCGACCCTTCAGGCCGCCGGCTATCGTCCGGTCAAGGCCGGGACGGCCGCCGAGGGCCTGCGCTGGTTCGCCCACTACGCTCCAGACATCGTCCTCCTTGACCTCGGCCTGCCCGACCGAGACGGTCTGTCGGTGATCCGCGAGATCAGGTCCAAGAGCGCCATCCCCATCGTCATCCTCTCCGCCCGGGGCAGCGAAGCGGTGAAGGTCGAGGCGCTGGATCTGGGCGCGGACGACTATGTGCAAAAGCCCTTTGGGGTCGACGAACTGCTGGCCCGCCTACGTGCCGGCCTGCGCCACGGGGTCCAGGCGCGCGGGTCCCTGCCGGTGGTCGAGACCGGCGACCTCAAGCTCGACATGGAGCATCGGACCGTCGCCAAGGCAGGCGTCCCGCTCAAACTCTCGCCCAAGGAATACGATCTGCTTTGCGAGCTGGCCTTAAGCCTTGGCCGCGTGGTTCCGCATCGCGATCTGCTGCGCGCGGTCTGGGGGAGCGAGAGAGCCGAAATCCAGTACCTGCGCGTTTACATGGGGCAGTTACGGCAAAAGCTGGGAGCCGAGCTGATCCTGTCCGAACCGGGCGTCGGCTATCGCCTAGCCTCCATTGGACCACAGCTCTGACGCCAGTTCGCCACGATCTCGGATGACCCTGACTTCAACACCAAGGAGGGGTCGATGATCGCCGTCATGCTCGCCGCCGCCCTGACCGCTCAACCCGCGCCGAGGACGGGGCAGTGGGTGATCCTCGATGTCCTTCGGGTGATCGCGCCCGAGCAGACGCGGGGGCAGTGCTTCGTCCAGGGCCGGGTCGCCCAGGTGGTGCGCGGGCGTCTGTTCAGACAGGGTCAGCAGCTCGGCGTCTCGCTCGCCTGCGTCCAGGGTCCCGAGGCGCCGCTGATCCCGCTGCGGGCGGCGCCCGGCCCGGAGCGGCGCCCGCCGATCACGGTCATGCAGCTGGAGACGATCAAGCGCGCCCTGGTCCACCTCGACGCCGATGCGCGGGTGGTCAACAACGACTACTACCCCGTCGGGGTATAGCCGCTCCGCTAGTCCTCGAAGACGATCTTCGGCGGGGGCTTTGAAGCGTCGCCCTGCGCCAGCCGCGCGGCCAGGGCCTCGGCCAGGGCGGTGAAGGCCATGCCTGCCGGGGTGCTGGGCTCGGTGGCGGCCAGGGGCGTTCCCTTATCGCAGCTCTCGCGCAGCCGGGGATCGATGGGGATTTCGCCCAGGAAGGGCACGCCGAGCTCGCCCGCCACCCGCTTAGCGCCGCCTCGGCCGAAGATCTCGATCGGGGCGCCGGTGGTCGGATCGGGGAAATAGGCCATGTTCTCGACCACGCCGAGGATCGGGGTGGCGGTTTTTTCGAACATCGCCGCGCCGCGCCGCACGTCGATCAGCGCCACCTCCTGCGGGGTGGAGACAAGGACGGCGCCCGCCAGCGCCGTGCGCTGAACCAGTGTCAGCTGGATGTCGCCGGTGCCGGGCGGCATGTCGACGATCAGCACGTCGAGCGGCTCGCCCTCGGTTCCCCAGGCCACGTCGTTCAGCAGCTGGCTCAGCGCCTGGGCCGCCATCGGCCCGCGCCAGATCATCGCCTGGCCCGCGTCGACGATCAGCCCGATGGAGATGGCCTTGATCCCCCAGGCGACCGGCGGGATCAGCTTCTTGTCCGGACCGATCTCGGGTTCGGCCGTGATCCCCAGCATCTGCGGGACCGAGGGGCCGTAGACGTCGGCGTCGATCAGCCCGACGCGGTAGCCAAGTCGGCCCATCGCCACCGCCAGATTGACCGCCACGGTC
>CANJKM010000044.1 GCA_947474805.1 Caulobacterales bacterium
CTCTGCACCGTGCCGGTGCCGATGAGCACGGCCGCGCTCGGCGGCGAGGTCGAGGCGCCTTGTCTGAAGGGGCCGGACGCCGACGACGACTGCCGGGTGAAGGTGAAGATCCCCGAGGGCACCCAGACCGGCCGCACCGTGCGGCTGCGGGGCAGGGGCATCCCCTCGCTACAGGGCCGCCAGCGCGGCGACCTGGTGGTCGAACTCTATGTCGAGACCCCGACCCATCTGAACGCGCGGCAGCGCAAACTCTTGCAGGAACTGGACGAGTCCTGCTCCGACGACAAGCATCATCCCCAACACGCCGGCTTCTTCAGGAAGGCCCGGAAGTTCTGGGGCGGCCTGACGGGCACCGAGGAGCACAGCTAGCATGGGCCTCAAGGTCGCGATCCAGATGGACCCCGTGGAGGGGATCAACAGTCAGACCGACACGACCTTCCTGATGGCGTTGAACGCCCAGGAGCGCGGCCATGAGATCTGGACCTACCAGCCGGACAATCTGGCGCTGGAAGACCGGCGGTTGACCGCTCGGGCCCGCAAGTTGACGGTGCGCGACATCGTCGGCGACCACCACGGACAGGGCGATCTGGAGCGGATCGACCTCGGCGAGATCGACGTGGTGCTGATGCGCCAGGACCCGCCCTTCGACCTCGCCTATATTACCGCCACCCATCTCTTGGAGCACGTCCATCCGACGACGCTCGTGGTCAACGACCCGGCCGAGGTGCGCAATGCCCCCGAGAAGTTGTTCGTCACCCATTTCAAGGGTCTGCAGCCCCCGACCCTGATCACCCGCGACATCGAGGCCATTGTCGATTTCCGCGAGCGTTTCCCCGATATGATCCTCAAGCCCCTCTACGGCGGCGGCGGCTCGGGCGTGGCGCGACTGAAGCCCGGCGACAGCAACCTTGAGGCCATGCTGGAGCTGCATTTCGCCATCGGGCGCGAGCCGGTGATCTGCCAGGCCTTCCTCCCGGACGTGGCGGCGGGCGACAAGCGCATCCTTCTGGTCGACGGCGCGCCCGTCGGCGCGATCAACCGGGTGCCGGCCGAGGGCCACACCCGCTCCAATCTGCGGGTCGGCGGCCGCGCAGAGGCGGTGGAGTTGACCAAGCGCGACCGCGAAATCTGCTCGATCATCGGGCCGGAGCTGAAGAAGCGCGGCTTGGTTTTCGTCGGGATCGACGTGATCGGCGACTATCTGACCGAGATCAACGTCACCTCGCCCACCGGCGCGCGGCAGCTCAAGCGGTTCACCGGCGTCGACGCCACGGCCCTGATGTGGGACGCGATCGAAGGTAGGCTCGCCGCGGCTAAATAAAGGCCTCCGGCGGCTTGTAACCATACCGCCGCTTCAGGTTGAGCAGGCCTCCGCGCCAAATGGCGCGCGGAGCTCCCCTATCCAACGATCAGCCGCACCGTCTGTAAATGCAGCTTTATTTCTTGGGCGTTTTTGGCGCGGCATGAGTGACGGGCGTTAACTTCCCCGCCCGCCACTCATGGTTGATGGATTATTAGGAATCCCATTGCAACTTCGCAGCAACTTGCGGGGTGCGCATGAAGAAGAACACAAAAAAGCACGAAGCCGCGCGCCTGGCTGAACTGCGCAAGTTCGCCTTCCTGTTCGAGGAAGGCCGCGCCGACCTTCACCGGCTTTGCGCGATCACCCGGCAGGTCTTTGGCTGTTCCAAGGCCGTCATCGTCCTGGTCGATGAGGACAATGTTCATGAGATCTCGGCCGATGGAGGCGAGGTCAAGATCAAGCCTCGCGCCAGCGCCATGACCAACCTGACGATCAACCAGGCCGATTTGTTCGAGATCGAGGACATCGGCAAGGATGGCCGCTTCGAGGCGGTGGCCCGACTGGGAATAAGGCACTACGCGGGCGTGCCTCTGGCGCACAAGGCCGGATTGAACGTCGGGGCGCTCTGCATTCTCGACACCAAACCCCGAAGACTGACCATCGAGCAGCGCGACCAGCTAAAGGTGCTGGCGCGGGTGGTCGAGGACCATTTCCGCCTGCACCAGACCACCAAGGATCTGGAGGAGCGCGAGGCCCTGCTGGCCCAGGCCAAGACCGAGGCCGAGGCGGCTAGTCACGCCAAGAGCCAGTTCCTGGCCAATATGAGCCACGAGATCCGCACGCCGATGAACGGGATCATCGGTATGAACGCCCTGCTCTTGCGCACCGAACTGACCGCCGACCAGCAGAAGTTCGCCGAGGCCGTCCGCGTTTCGGCAGACTGCCTCCTGGGCATCATCAACGACATCCTCGACATTTCGAAGCTGGAGGCCGGCAAGGTCGAGGTGGAGGAGGTCGATTTCTCGATCGAGACCGTGGTCGAGGATGTGGTCGAGCTCTTCTCGCCCCGCGCGGTGGAAAAGTCACTGGAGATCGCCGCCTATGTCGACGACGGCGCCCGCGAACCGATGCGCGGCGACCCGACGCGGATTCGCCAGATCCTGCTCAACCTGGTCTCCAACGCGATCAAATTCACCGACCGGGGTTTCATCTCCGTCGAGGCCCGCTCCCAGGCGTTGGAGGACGGCGTCACGCGGGTCCATATCGACGTGCACGACACCGGCGTCGGCATCGACGAAGAGGCCAAGGGCAAGCTGTTCCAGAAGTTCCAGCAGGCCGACGGCTCGATCACTCGCCGCTTCGGCGGCACAGGGCTTGGCCTGTCGATCTGTCGCGAACTGGTCCAGCTGATGGGGGGGCGGATCGGGGTCGGCGACTCCCCCTCGGGCGGCTCGACCTTCTGGGTCGAACTCGATCTGCCGGCCGGCGAGAGGATCAAACCCAAGGCCCAGGTCGAGGGCGGCCTGAAGGCCGTCCGCATTCTGGTGGTCGACGACATTGAGCTGAACCGCAGCATCTTCGTCCGCCAGCTCGAGGGCGAGGGCGCGATCCTGGAGGAGGCCTCCGGCGGCGGAGCTGGCTTGGCGTGCGTCGCGAGGGCCCAGGCCGAGGGCCGGCCCTACGATATCGTGCTCCTGGACCACATGATGCCCGACATGTCGGGCGACACGGTCGCCGAGATGATCCGGGCCAATTCGGGCTGGACCCAGCCCAAGCTGGTCCTCGCCTCCTCGATCGGGATTCCGCTTCGCAGCGACCGGGCGGCCCGGGCCGGCTTCGACGCCTTCCTCACCAAGCCGGTGCGTTACAAGGCCCTGGTCGAGTGCCTCTCGGGGCTGATGGCGCCTGCCGCTCCGGCTGTCGCGGCGGCGGCGGCTCCAGCGGGCGCGGCGGCCGGCCCGCATGGACGGGCGCGAATCCTCATGGCCGAGGACAATGAGATCAACGCCCTTCTCACCACCACCCTGCTCGAGGGCGAGGGCTACTGCGTCGAGCGGGCGGTGAACGGCCGGGAGGCCGTGGACGCGGTCCGCCAGGCTCGCTTTGATCTGATCCTAATGGATGTCCAGATGCCGGTCATGGACGGGCTTGAGGCCACCCGCGCCATCCGGGCCATGGGCGGGGCCGCCGCCCAGACCACCATAATCGCCATGACCGCAAACGCCCGGCAGGCCGACCGTGACGACTGCGTCGCGGCGGGCGTCGATGATTTCCTCGGCAAGCCGATCGAGCTCGAGCGGTTCCTGGAGGTGGTCGCGCGTCACCTAGCCGAGAACGGCTCGGGCCGGCGTCAACATGATGCGCCGGTCGATCCGTCCGACTTTGACGAGGGCCAGCTCGAAGCCCTGCTCAAGCTGATGCCGGCCAAGAGCTTCTACATGGTGGTGGGCGCCTATCTGGACGCCGCTCCGTCGCGGTTGGAGCGGATCGCCGCACGGCTGGCCGATGGGGACCTGGGCGCCGTCCGGGCGGAGGCTCACGACCTGAAGGGCACGTCGGGCAATTTCGGCGCGCGGCGCCTCCAGGCCCTGGCCGAACAGCTGGAGGACGCCTGCCGAGAGGGCGACGCGGAGACCGCCCGTGAAATCTTTGTGCGGGTCCGTGAAGCTTCGACAATCGCTCGGGCGATTATCGAGCGGAGGGTCGAGGCTGGGCGGCAGGCCGCATGACTGTTCGCATCGGTTCCCCTAACAAAGGCCCCACGGTCGTCGCGATCGACGACCAGCTCGAGAACCTGATCCTGCTCCAGGCGATCATCGAGCACAGGGGCTATACGTTTCTTGGCGCCACAAGCGGCGCGGAGGGGATTGGCTTGGCGGCCCAGGCGGCGCCCCGGCTCATCCTGCTGGATGTCCAGATGCCGGACATGGACGGGTTCGAGACCTGCCGTCAGCTGCGCGGAATCTGGGCGCTCAAGGCGACCCCGATCGCCTTCCTGACCGCGTGCAAGACCGGGGCTGATGTCCAGGCGGGCATGAAGGCGGGCGGCGACGATTTCCTGATGAAGCCCTTCGACGCCGAGAAACTGCTCGCGCGCATCGAACACTGGACTTCACGCAAGCCAATCCCCGCATAGTTCCTGATTTGTTCTTGCAAAGCGCGTTTGCTTGACGCTAGCATCCGTCGGAAGGAGGCCCGGCTATGGTCGGACGTGTGGTCACGGTGGCGTTCGAGGGCGTCGAGGCGCGCCGGGTCGAGGTCGAGGTGCAGGCGACCTCGGGCGTGGTCGCCTTCGTGGTCGTCGGGCTCGGCGACAAGGCCGTGGGCGAGAGCCGCGAACGGGTCAGGGGCGCCTTCAAGGGGTTGGGCCTGGCGCTTCCGGCCCGCCGGCTGATCGTCAACCTGGCCCCCGCCGACCTGCCCAAGGAGGGCAGCCACTATGATCTGCCCATCGCGCTCGGGCTGATGGCGGCCATGGGGGTGATCCCCCCCGACGCCCTCAATGGCTGGATGGCGTTCGGCGAACTGGGGCTCGACGGGCGGATCGCGCCGACGCCGGGCGCGCTGCCGGCGGCGATCGCGGCGGGCTCCATGGGGCTGGGGCTGATCTGCCCCGAGGCCTCGGGGCCGGAGGCGGCCTGGGGCGGGGATGTGCGGATATTGGCGCCGCGCTCGCTGATCGCCCTGATCAACCATTTCCGCGGAACCCAGATGATGTCGCCGCCCATGCCCGGCCCGGTGCTGGAGCCGCCGCCCACGGCCGATCTGCGCGATGTGCGCGGCCAGGAGCAGGCCAAGCGGGCGCTGGAGATCGCGGCGGCGGGCGGCCACAACCTGCTCCTCTCCGGTCCGCCGGGTTCGGGGAAGTCGATACTGGCCCAGCGGCTGCCGGGGCTGCTGCCGCCGCTGTCGCCGCGAGAGCTCCTGGAGACCTCTATGGTCCATTCCATGGCGGGTTTGCTGGCCAAGGGCGCCCTGACCCGCGCACGGCCGTTCCGCGCCCCGCACCACTCGGCCAGCATGGCGGCCCTGACCGGGGGCGGGATCAAGGCCAAGCCCGGCGAGGCCAGCTTGGCCCACAACGGCGTGCTGTTTCTGGACGAATTGCCCGAGTTCTCGCCCCAGGCGCTCGACAGTCTGCGTCAGCCTCTGGAGACCGGCGAGATCATGGTCGCCCGCGCCAACGCCCACATCCGATATCCGGCGCGGGTGCAGTTGGTGGCGGCGATGAACCCCTGCCGCTGCGGCGTCGGCGGGCTCGGCAAGGGCAGTTGCGGCAAGGCGCCGCGCTGCCAGCGGGACTATCAGGGCCGGATCTCCGGGCCGCTGTTGGATCGGATCGACCTGAAGCTTGAGGTGCCGCCGGTCACCGCCTCCGATCTGGCTCTGCCGCCGCCGTCCGAAGGCACCGCCGAGGCCGCCGCCCGCGTGGCCGCCGCCCGCGCCGCCCAGGCCGAGCGCGCGCCCGAAGGCGACCCGTCGGGCGGGCTGAACGCGCGGCTTGAAGGCGAGGCCCTGACCCGGGCGGCCGAGCCCGACCCCGCGGGCAAGGCGCTTCTCACCAAGGCGGCGGAGGCGGCCGGGCTGACGGCGCGCGGCTGGACCCGGACGCTGCGTCTGGCCCGCACCATCGCCGACCTCGACGGCTCCGACGCCGTGCGCCGGCTGCATATCGCCGAGGCCCTGATCTATCGCGGCGGGTTAGGCGAGGAGGCGGCCTCCAGCTTTGGCGGCGCCCTAGACCGGACGCTCAGCCGGGTCGGTTAGCCCCAAAGAGAAAGGCCGCCGCCCCTTTCGGAGCGGCGGCCCTGGTCTTGGTCGTCCGCGGCCGGAGCCGCGAACGGGTGACTAGAACTTGTAGTCGAAGCCCAGTTGGAAGGCGCGACCGATCTTGTCGTAATAGGCGCCCGAGACGGCGGTGTTCAGGACCGCGTACGGCGAGTTGGCCGGCTCCATGTCGAACACGTTCTGGACGGCGCCGAAGAACTGAAGCTTGGGCGTCAGTTGGTAGGAGGCGAACAGGTTTGTGTTCAGATAGGGCTTCACGACGTTGTTGTTGATCTGCGTCGCCGGGTTGCCGATGTTCTGGGTGTTGTCCAGACGGCCCTTGGAGACATAGAGGAACTGGATGGTGCCGGAGAATTTACCCAGGTCGTAGGTTTCGGCCAGGTTGGCCCGCAGCCAGGGCTGAGCGCCGCCGGTCGACTGGGCCTGTTGGCCGTTGTCGCCCGCGCGATCCACGATCGGCTGACCCGCAACGCCCGGATCCACATAGACGTGGGCGACGTAGGAGCCGCTGAAGTTGGTGGTCCAGCGACCGACCAGACCCGGGTGAATGTCGGCCAAGTTCTTGCGGTAGGAGACGACGAAGTCGACGCCCTTGGTGCGAACGCCGCCGAGGTTGATCACGGGGTTGTATAGCGACGTGACCGACCCGGCCGCGTTGTAGGAGAAGTACTGGCAGAAGATCGCCTGGCCGTTGTTGCACAGGGTGGCGACATTGGCGCCCGAGAAGCTCGTCAGAGCGCCGCGGATGTTGATGTCGTAGTAGTCCACCGAGATATCGAGGCCGCGCAGCGAGCCGTCCCACCAGGTGCCCGGCGACAGAACGACGCCGAAGGTCTTGGTCTTGGCCTTTTCAGCCTGGGCGTTCGGGTTGCCGCCCGAGGAGTTCTGCGGGATGAACACCGTCTCCAGGGCGTTGGTCAGCCGGTTGCGAACGGTCAGGTTGTTGGTCTGGGCGTTGCCCGGGCTGTAGAGTTCCCACAGGGCCGGAGCGCGGATGTCACGGGACTCGGTGACGCGGAAGCGCAGGCCTTCGATCGGCTCATAGTTGACGCCGAGCTTCCAGGTGGTCTGCGACCCGACGGTCGAATAGTCGGCGTAGCGAATGGCGCCCTGGACGTTCAGGGCCTTGGCGAAGGCCTGGTCCTTGAAGATCGGGGCGTTCAGTTCGCCGTAGACTTCCTTCACGTTGTACTTGCCGAAGAAGCTCGGTGCGTTGCCCGTCGCATAGGCGTTCACGTTGGCGTAGAAGTCGCCCTTGAGGTTCTCGGACTCGTTCCGGTATTCGCCGCCGGCCGCGATGGCCACCGGACCCGCCGGCAGAGCGAAGGGCTCGCCCGAGATATTGAAGGCGACGTCGGTCTGCTTGTAGTCGACGACGTTCAGGCCGTTGTTGTTGATGTAGTTGCGGTTCGCCTTGGTGGCCGCATCCGGGCCGAAGGGATTGTAGGGAACGCAACCGTTGGTCGGCGCGGTCAGGGTCGAACGGCACTGAATCGAGCCGATCGGCAGGCCCGAGGTCCCGACGTTGGCGGCGGTCACCGCCACGGCGTCGAGGGCCAGGGTCACGCGGCTCACGACCTGGGCGCCGGTGGCCGGGGTGCCGTTGCCGGCGACCTGGGTGTTCAGATAGTTGGCGACATAGTGGTTCTTGCCATAGAGGGCGTGAGCGTCCCACTTCCAGTTCGAACCCATGCCGAAGTCCGGAATGTCGCCTTCGAGGGCGATCACGCCGCGCGGGGTCTTGTTGGTGACGTAGGTCCCCAGGCCGCCCAGCGAGAAGTCCTGCTTCACGAAAGTGAAGTTGGTCGGGTTGCCGTTGAGGCCGTTGTAGGCCGCCGCGACGTTGGCCGGCAGGTAGGGGTTGGTGCCCTGGATGGTGCCGGCGACGCGACCCGAGCCGCCGATCCCACCTTCATCGATCCGGCGGGAGTCGAGGACGCCGCGCGAATAACCGTAGGACAGCTCGGTGTAGGCCTTAACGTTGTCGGTCAGCTGATATTCGATGTGGGAGTAGACCGCGCCGGTGCGAACCGCCGGAACCAGCCACTGGCCGCGGTTCAGAGGGGCGCCGTCGCCGCCGATCTGGGCCTGACCGTTATTGAGGGTGCCGGGGTTGTAGGCGCCGATGGTGGTGGGCGACAGGAAGGTCTGACCCTTCAGCGGGCCCGAGGTGATCAGGCCGCCGGTGGAGTTGGCGTTGCGGACATCCAGGATGTTCAGCAGGGCCGGGAGGCCGTTGGTGGCCGAGGCGTTGTTGGAGAACACGTTCGACAGGCGAGCGGCCCAGGGGCGCTTGGACGAGTCGTGCACGCCGTCATTGTCGAAGGCGTCGAAGCCGAGGACGGCGTGGCCTTTGCCGCCGGCGAAGCCGGTGCCGGCGAGGCCGGCCAGACGGTAGCCATTGTAGTCGCCGCGCGAGGAAACGCCGGCCTGACCGCGAAGCTCGAGGCCCGAGAAGCGGTTCTTCATGATGAGGTTGACGACGCCGGAGACGGCGTCCGAGCCGTACTGTGCCGAGGCGCCGCCGGTGACCACTTCAACGCGATCGATCATGATGGTCGGGATCAGGTTGAGGTCGACCGCGGTCGGAACCGAGAGGTTCGAGCCGGGGGCGAAGGGAACGACGCGGTTGCCATTGACCAGCACCAGGGTGCGCTGACCGCCCAGACCGCGAAGGTCGGCGGTGGCTTGCGCGGGGCTGGCCTGGTTCTGGGCGTTGCCCGAGGGGCTGCGGGTGCCCTTGAAGGCCGGGTTCTGGTTCAGGATGGCAGCGACGTTGGTGACCGCTTGCTGATTGATGGTGGCCGAGCCGATGACGGCGGTCGGTGTCGGGGCCTGAAAGCCGGCGAGCGCGGCGCGCGAACCGGTGACGACCACTTCTGAGACGGCTTCGGTCTCTTGAGCGTAGGCGGCCGTGCCGAGCAGGCCGACCGTCAGAGCCGTGGCGCCGAGCAGGGTGGTCAGGCGGCGAGCGTGCGCGCGCGCAGGAATATTCCGCGTCATATAAGGTTTCCTTCCCTCAAGACCCCGTTGTCGGGTCTCATCCGAAAGCCGGGCGTTCGGGCCCGACAATTGCGGCTGTGACTACGCTGCAAAAGGGTCTCAGACTAGGGTTTTAGGGCAACACTGTCACAAATTCGGCCCGCAGAATCAGCGGCTAGTCGGCGCATAAGCTCACGAAATATAATAGATTATACACTTGCGCGGGGGGTCCATGGAATAAATTGGCACAGTGTCAGGCACGGATTCCGATTTGACTGAATATTAAGCCGCGACCGCTAAGGTTCGGTCCCATGAGGCTTTCCCCCGTCGCCAAAGCGCTTCTTGTCGCCATGGACCGTCCCGCCGTTCTGGTGGGGGCGGACGGCGCCAGTTGCCCCAACGCCGCCTTCGAGGCGCTGCCAGCCGCGGTTCGCGCGCGCGCCCTGTCGCGGAAGCCGCCAGCCGGCTGGACATTGCAAATGATTGAGGGAGGCCTGACCCTGGTCTCATCGGCGGCCAGTCACGCCGCACCCGAGACCATAAAGGCCTTCGCGCGCGAGCGAGCGCTGGCCACGCTCAGCCATGAAATCCGCACCCCGCTGAACGGGGTCCTGGGGATGGCGGGCCTGCTCTCCCGCACCAAGCTTGACCCGACCCAGGCCGCCTATGTCGAAGCGCTGAGCGAGTCGGGCGAGCACCTCCTGGGCCTCGTCAACGACGTGCTCGACTACGCCAAGCTTGGTTCGGGGAAGATCGTGCTGGAGCAGTCGCCGACCGACGTCGAGCGATTGCTGCAGGGTGTGGCTGAACTGTTGTCGCCGCGCGCTCACGCCGCGGGCATCGACATCGCCTGGGCCGCCGCGCCCGGCCTTCCGTCCATCCTGGCCGACGACGGCCGGCTGAAGCAGATCCTGTTCAATCTCGCGGGCAACGCCGTGAAGATGACCGCCGCGGGCGGAGTGCTGGTCTCCGCCGAGATCGCGAACCGCCGCCCGGGTAGAATTCGGCTGCGCTTCGCCGTCCGCGACACCGGACCCGGCCTCGGGGCCGAGGCCCAGGCCGGCATCTTCGAGGAGTTCGAGCAGACGGCCGAGGGCGCGCGCGCCGGCGGCGCGGGGCTGGGGCTGGCCATCGTTCAACGGCTGGCCGGCGCTTTCGGCGGCAAGGTGGGCGTCGACAGCAAGCTGGGCGAGGGCGCCGTCTTCTGGTTCGAGGCCGGCTTCAAACTGGCCGAAGCGACCGAGCAGCCCCTGGCGCTGAAAGGCCTGACCGTCGCCATCGCTTCGGGCTGTGAGATCGTCCGCGAGGCCGCCCGCCGTCAACTCGAGGCCAGCGGCGGCCGCGGCCTGGTCTTCGTTACAGCCGCCGAGGCCGCCCGACATGCGCCGCGCGACGCCCTCTTGCTGGTCGATCCGCCTTCGGGAGCCGCGCCCTCGCCACCGCCCGAGGGTCGGCAGGCGCTGGTTCTGCTGACCCCCGAGGCGCGCGACAAGATCGACGCCTGGCGCGCCGCCGGTTACGCCGGCTATCTGATCAAACCTCTACGCCGCGCCTCGCTCGAGGCCCGTGTTCTAGCGGCCACCGCGCCGGGGGCCGCCGCGGCCCCTAACGCGCGCGGGCAGGCCGGCGGCTTTGATGAGCGGGCCGAGGCCGGCTTCGCGCACGGCGCGCGCGTGCTGCTGGCCGAGGACAATCCGGTCAACGCCATGCTCGCCCAGGCGCTTCTGAGCCGCGAGGGCTGCCTGGTCACCCGCGCCACCAACGGCGAGGAGGCGGTGAAGGCCCTGGCCGCGGGTCCGGGTTACGACCTGATCCTGATGGATGTGCGGATGCCAGGGATGGACGGGATCACGGCCACGCGCGTGCTCCGAGTTCAGGGCGTGACGACGCCGATCCTGGCCCTGACAGCCGACGCTTTCGAGGACGACCGCCGCGCCTGCCTGGACGCCGGCATGGATGACTTCCTGACCAAACCGCTGGATTCGGCCGCCCTCAGAGCGGCCCTGGGCCGCTGGACGCTTGGGCGCCGCGAGGCCGTGCGAGCGAGGCTCGCCTCCTAAGCCTTGACCCGCCGGGCGGACCGGCCCTTGCTGGCGGGATGAAAGCTCTTCTTCCCGCCCTAGCCCTGATCCTGCTCGCGCCCACCGTTTCGGCCGCGCCGCCCTCGCCCCAGGCCTTGATGGCCACAGCCGCCAAGCTGCGCGACCAGGCGCTGACGGGCGACAACACCGCCTACGCCACGGTCGAGAGCCTGACCACCGAGGTCGGCCAGCGCATCGCAGGCTCGCCCGCCGCCAAGCGCGCCGCCGACTGGGGCGTCGCGCGCATGAAGGCGCTGGGCTTCGAGAACGTCCATATCGAGCCCTTCCCGATCACCGCCTGGAGCCGCGGCGCCGAGTCGGCCGAAGTGGTCGCGCCCTTCCCGCAGAAGCTCTCCATTACCGGCCTGGGCGGTTCGGTTCCCACGCCCGCCGGGGGCGTCGAGGCCGAGGCGGTGATCTTTCCGACCTATCGCGCGCTGCTCGACGCTCCGATGGGTTCGCTGACCGGCAAGATCGCCGTCGTCACTCAGGCCATGATCAAGTTCCAGGGCGGAGACGACTACGGGACGCTGAACGCCAACCGCCGCGCCGGCCCCTCCGAGGCGGCCAAGCGGGGCGCGGTCGCCTATCTGCTGCGTTCGCTCTCCACGGACGACACCCGCCTGCCGCACACCGGCTTCATGAACTATGCGCCGGACGCGCCTAAGATTCCGGCCGCCGCCCTCTCGACGCCCGACGGGGCGCTGCTCGACAACATGGCCAAGCGCGGCAAGCCGATCCGGATTCGCCTGCTGCTCTATTCGTCCAGTTTCCCGGCCGAAGGCTTCACCGTCTCGGGCGAGATCAAGGGGCGCGAGAAACCCGACGAGATGCTGGTGATCGGCGGCCACCTCGACAGCTGGGACCTCGGGACCGGCGCGATCGACGACGCGGCGGGAATCGCCATCACCACCGCCGCGGCAAAGCTGGTCGCCGACAACGGCCGGCCGCGCCGGACCATCCGCGTCTATATGTTCGGGGCCGAGGAAATCGCCGCCTCCAACATTGCCTTCGCCGCCATGCACCAGGCCGAGAGCGCCAAGATGGTGGTCGGGGCCGAGGCCGACTTTGGCGGCGACAAGGTCCTGAGGGTCAATCTGCCGCCGGGCGCCGCCGAGACCACTTTCGGCAAGGACCTGGCCGATGTGCTTTCGCCGATCCTGATCCGGCCAGGCCCGCCGGCGCTGAACGCCGGCGACGACTTCAACAACCTGAAGGGCGTGCCCTTCTTCGGCCTGCGCCAGGACGGGAACCGCTATTTCGACTTGCACCACTCGGCCGACGACACGCTCGACAAGATCGACCCGGCCCAGCTGAACCACGCCGTCGCCGCCTGGGCGGCGACCCTCTACATGATCGCCGAGAGCGACGTGGATTTCCGCGCGACCATGCCGAAGTGAGCTTCCCCCTCACCTAACCTCTACCCACCGGGGAGAGGGATGGGTCGCACCTTCCCTCGCCCCATTGGGAGAGGGAGGAGTCCCGCGCAAGCGGGGAGGGTGAGGGGGCTATGGCCCATCCGCAGCTTGCGCTCGCGCCCGCCCGGCGCCATCTGAAGTCCATGTTCATCCAGACCGAACAGACTCCCAACCCGCTGACGCTCAAGTTCCTGCCCGGTAAGCCGGTGATGGAGGAGGGCGTGCGCGAGTTCCGCACCGCCGAGGAGGCGGCCGCCGGCTCCATCCTGGCCGCCGCCCTGTTCGAGATCGAAGGGGTGACCCGCGTCTTCTTCGGCTCCGATTTCGTCAGCGTCACCCGCGAGCAGCACGGGCTGGAATGGCGCCAGCTGAAGGCACCGATCCTGGCCGCCATCATGGACCACTACACCTCGGGCCAGGCGCTGCTGGCGGCGAGCTCGGTCGAGTCCGGCCATTCGACCACGGGCGTCTATGACGCCGACGCCGAACAGGTGGTGGGCGAGATCAAGGAACTGCTCGACACCCGGGTCCGCCCGGCCGTGGCCCGAGACGGCGGCGACATCCTGTTCGATCGGTTCGATCCCGAGACCGGCACCGTCTGGCTTCATATGCGCGGCGCCTGCTCGGGCTGCCCGTCCTCCTCGGCGACCCTGAAGTCGGGCGTCGAAAATCTACTCAAGCATTACGTCCCCGAGGTCGTTCGGGTCGAACAGGCGCTCTGAGGCGCCCCGCTTGATCGTGCTCCCTTGATCGTCCTGGCCCTCGATACCGCCCTGGGCGCCTGCCAGGCGGCGGTGCTCGATGGCGACCGGCTGCTCGCGCGGATGTCCGAGCCGATGGAGCGCGGCCACCAGGAGCGGCTCGCGCCCCTGGTCCGGGAGACCGTCGAGGCCACGGGCCTGTCCTTCGCCGGGCTCGACCGGATCGCGGTGGTGGTGGGCCCCGGCTCCTTCACCGGCGTCCGGGTCGGGCTGGCCTTCGCCAAGGGCCTGTCTCTGGCGCTGGACATACCGTGCGTGGGAATCGGGTCGATGGAGGCCCTGGCCCGCGGGACCTCGGGACTGGCCGCGGCCGTGATCGACGCTCCACGCGGCCAGCGCTACCTGCAGCTGTTCCGCGACGGCGAGGCCCTGTCCGAGCCCGAAGCCCTGCTCGCCGATGAAGAGCCTGCCCGGATCGCCGTCCTGGCGGAGAGCCGCGTGACCAGGATCGGCCCGGCCGCCGACGGGCCGAGCTTCCCCGACATCGCCGCCGTGGCGCGGATGGCGGCGGCCCGCCCCATTCCGAAGGCGCGCCCAGCGCCGATCTATCTTCGTCCGCCCGACGCCAAGACTCTCGCGGAGCGGGGGATCGCCGTTTGAGCCGGCTGGTCGCGCTGCGCGACGCGGGCTTTGAGGCCCTGGCCGTCCTGCACGCCCAGGCGTTCGACCGGCCCTGGAGCGCCGCCGAGATTGAAACCATGGCCGCCGCGCACGGCGCCTTCGGCATCGCGGCGATGGACGGGCGGGCGCTGCTGGGCTTCATCCTTCTGCGCGCCCTGGCGGGCGAGGCCGAGGTGCTGACCATCGCGGTCGATCCCCGCCGCCGCCGCGAGGGGCTCGGTCGGGCCTTGATCGAGGCCGCCGCCGCCACGGCCGCGATCGCCGGCGCTGAGGAGATTTTTCTGGAAGTAGCCGAGGACAATCCCGCCGCCATCGGCCTGTATGAGCAGGCGGGCTATGAGCCTGTCGGCCGTCGGCCCGGCTACTATCCCCGGGCTGGCCGCGCCGTTGACGCCATCCTGTTGCGGGCTCGCCTTAACAGCGCGCCCGGGGTGGTCTAGATTTGCGCCAATAAGAATTGATGGAGCTGGGCGTGGACCGCATCGAGAAGCTTTGTGTCGATAAGGGCATGCGGATGACCGACCAGCGTCGGGTCGTGGCGCGGGTGCTGTCGACCTCGCATGACCACCCCGATGTGGAAGAGCTCTATCGCCGGGCCGCCGCCGTGGATCCGCACATTTCCATCGCCACCGTCTATCGCACCGTGCGGCTGTTCGAGGAGGCGGGGATCATCTCGCGCCACGACTTCCGCGACGGCCGCTCTCGCTACGAAGAGGCGACCGACGATCACCATGACCATCTGATCGATATGAAGACCGGCGATGTGGTCGAGTTCGTCGACGAGGAAATCGAGAAGCTGCAGCACGCCATCGCCGAACGACTGGGCTTCAAGCTCATCGCCCACCGGCTGGAGCTCTACGGGGTCCGGCAGGAGGACGCGTGAGTTCAGTCCCGGCGCCCTCCAAGCGCCTCTTTATCAAGACCTACGGCTGTCAGATGAACGTCTATGACAGCGAGCGCATGGCCGATGTCCTGCGCCCGCTGGGCTATGGGCTGACCGACACGGC
>CANJKM010000045.1 GCA_947474805.1 Caulobacterales bacterium
CATCTACTACTCGCTCAACGCCCAGTACGATCTGATCACCGAGCCCGGCCGCCGCCTGCAGGTCTTCGGCGTGGTCAACAACCTGCTCGATAAGGACCCTCCGATCCTCGGCGGCGCCACTTTCTCGGGCGGCAGTCCCTACGACACCATCGGCCGCGCCTTCAAGGCGGGGATCCGGTTCCAGTACTGATTAGACACGTCTCATCTACACTCGAACGAGACAGGAGCTTGATATGAAAACCTTCCTGGCGCCCCTGGCCGCCGTCGTCCTCGCGGCGGGGGCGTCCGCCCCGGCCCTGGCCCACCACTCGGTCAACGGCCAGTACGATGTCAGCAAGTTCGTGACCGTCACCGCCGTGCTGGTCGAGTTCCGCGAGATCAATCCGCACACCCGTTGGGGCATCGTGGTCAAGGACCCGAAGGCGGGGGACGTCCGCTGGGAGCTGGAGGGCGTCAGCCCCAACGTGCTGCGTCGCCAGGGCGTGAAGATCAAAGAGGACATCAAGATCGGCGAGACCTACACCTTCCAGTTCTCGCCCCCCTGGAACGGCGCCAAGACCGGCCTGCTGACCGCCATGGACATCAAGGGCAAGCACTACATCTACAACAAGCTCTGAGCCCGATACGTAGACCGCGGCGATGAACTGCCTGACCTCACTGCAGGAAAACCCGATCGGCAGCTGGGTGCTGTCGTCGGACTACGGCTACTACATCTGCCTGGTAGGGCACGCCGTCGGCATGGCAGTGGTCGTCGGCGCGGTCATGATGCTCTGCATCCGCGTGCTCGGCTTCTCCAAGGATCAGCCGCTGCTTCAGTTCGAGCCGCTGTTCGCGATCGCCTGGGCGGGGTTCCTGCTGAACGCCGCCACGGGGCTCGCCCTGTTCATGGCCAATGGGCCGAACCTGGCCAAGAACCCGCCCTTCCTGATCAAGATCGGCTTCATCCTCTTCGGCGGCCTGAGCCTGTGGGCCCTCTGGCGTCGGTTGATCACGGAGCGGGCGGTGGTGATCGACGCCAACGGCCCCGCCTCGGTCCAGGCCAAGACGCTCGCCGCCGCCACCATGGCCTTCTGGATCGTGGCCATCATGGCCGGTCGGCTGATCGCCTACACCATCGACTACTGAGCAGCGCCCCGTGACCTCAGCCCAGATCCTCGCCTTCTTCTACGACAGCCCCTTCGGGATCGCGAGCCGCCAGATCAAGGGCGTCTTCTCGATCTGCGAGACCGTCCACTTCGTCGGCCTCTGCCTGCTGATCGGCGCCATCCTGGTCTTCGACCTGCGAATGCTCGGGGTGCTGAAGCGGGGCTCGCTGAAGTCGGCCCTGAACTACACCCACATCGCCGCCTTCGGTCTGGCGCTGAACGCGGCGAGCGGTCTCGTCCTCTTCTCCAACAAGCCGTCCAACTATGTCGCCAACCCGGCCTTCCAGCTGAAGATGCTGTTCCTGCTGCTGGCCCTGCTCAACGTCGTCTGGTTCGAGACGGTCGAGCGGCGCAAGGTCATGGCGCTGGCCGAGGGCGAGAGCACCGAACTCGGTACGAAGATGGCGGCCGGCCTGTCGCTGCTGCTCTGGTTCGGGGTCATCATCCTCGGGCGCTGGCTGCCGGTGACCGCGCTCGGCGGCGGCTGAACAGGGCAGGGAGGGCGCGATGACTTCGGACAACCCAAAGGGCGCCGCCAGGACGGTTCGCACCCTGCTCGTCTATCTCGGCCTGGGCCTAATCACCTTCGCCGTGGTCGCGGCCTGGAACTTCGCCGGGCTCGCGATCTGGGGCCACTAGCCTGGCCCCGCCGCCGCGATCAGCGCAGGCGGAAGACCACGGCCTGCGCGCCCTCCCACAGGGTCAGACGGCCGAGTTCGCGCAGATGCTCCTTCCCCTCGATCACGGTCAGGAAGTGGTTGCCGGCCAGGGCGCCGAGCTTGCTCTTGAACGAGACCGCCCCATACGCCAGCAGGATCTCCGTCTCGCTGAACCCGCCGGGATAGAAGATCATCTCGCCGGGCGCGGGATACTGGGTCGCGTTCTCCCAGGGCAGATTGACCTCCTGGTCGCCCATCGGCAGCCAGCAGCCCTCGCCGCTCCAGCGCACATGGATGAACTTGGTCGTGTGCGGCAGCATCTCGACGAAGCGATGGCACGTCACCGGCGCCAGCTTGTCCTCGAGCCGTCCGACCATCCGGAACGGGCCCGCCTCGATGTCCACCAGCCGTTGTTCCATGGTCCAGACGCTCCGCAAATTGGGTCTCGGCGGCACCGTAATGGCAAAGCGCCGGGACGGGGAGCGCCTGTTCTTCGGAAACACCCGTCGCCGTCGTCTGCAACTGCGCGGCCGTATCGGATGTCTAATGCCGCCAAAGGCGGGGGAGGCGAGCGACCGTGACCGAGGTGTTGATCCTCACGCCGGACTATGTCCTGGCCGGCCCGTCGGCGGCGGAGCTGATGCAGGGCGCCGCCGTGGCCGTGGCAGGGGACCGAATCACCGAGGTCGGCGATCCTTCGGATCTGATAGCGCGCTGGCCCGCCGCGACGATCATCGACCTGCCCGGCTGCCTGCTCATGCCCGGCCTGATCAACGCCCATCAGCACGGGCGCGGCCTCAGCCAGCTGCAGCTCGGCTACCACGACCGGCCGCTCGAGACCTGGCTGGCGCAGCGGCGCGGGCGCGGCTTGTTCGATCCCTATCCGCTCGCCAAGCTGACGGCGGCCAACATGCTGGCCAATGGGGTGACGACCGCGCTCCAGGCCAACTTCGCCTTCGGCACCGGCGACTATGAACAGGAACTGCGCGACCAGCTGCGCGGCTATGACGAGGCCGGGCTGCGGGTGACCCTGTCGGTCGGCGCGCAGGACCGGGGCGCCCTGGTCTATCCGCCGCACGAGGCCTGTTTCATGGCCGGCTTGCCGGACGAAATGAAGCGCTGGCTCTCGACCCCCGGTTCGACGCCCTATGTCGGCGACGGTCCCGCCACCGTGGCGCTGATGGGCCGCCTTCTGGACGAGTTCGGCGATCACCCCCGCATCCGGTTCTGCTACGGCCCGGCCGGCCCGCAATGGGTCAGCGACGAGCTCATGGCCGCCATGGCGCGCGACGCCGCCGACAAGGGGCTCGGGATCAATATGCACGCGCTGGAATCGCCGGTGCAGCGCAAGGCGATGACGGAGATCTATCCCGGCGGGGTCTTCCAGCATCTGGAGAAGCTCGGGGCCATGACCGAACGCACCGTGCTCGCCCACTGCGTCTGGGCCGACGAGTCCGACGCCGAGGTGGTGGCCCGGACCGGCGCCACCGTGGTCCGCAATCCCGGCTGCAACCTGCGCCTCTCCAGCGGGATCGCCCCGATGTCGCGCTATCTGGCCCAGGGCGTCCGGATGGCGATCGGCACCGACAACTGCAGCCTGAACGACGACGAGGATCTCCTGGCCGAGCTGCGGCTGGCCGGCTGTCTCGCACGCGATCCGGACTGGAACGGACCGCCGCCGCCGGGGGTGGACGACCTCCTGGCCGTGGCCACCGTCAACGGGGCCGTCGCCGCGCAATATCCGGGCGAGATCGGGCGGATCGTCCCCGGCCTGCGGGCCGACCTCACCGCCTTTTCGCTGAGCCGCACGCGCGAACCCGTCCTCGACGAGGACATGCCGCTGCTCGAAGCCTTTCTCGGCCGCGCCCAGGGCCGCGACTGCCGGCTGACCATGGTCGACGGCAAGGTGCTCTATCGCTACGGGGAGTTCACCGACGACACCCTGCTCGAGGTCGCGCAGACGCAGGCCGCGGCCACCGCGCGCGAGGCGTACCGGTCGCCCAACCGGGCGCGAGCGGGCGAGCTGCACCGTCCGCTCCACGGCCACTTCAGCGACTACATGGCCGGCCGTTTCGGCGGCGGCGTCTAGCTCACCGCGCGCAGGAGAAGCTCGCCGCCGCCTTCGGATCGCCCTTGCCGTCGTAGCGGGGGTAAAGCGGATAGAGGCAGAGCGGACGGGACGCGCCGGGCTTGGCCCCCTCATAGGCGGTGACCGTCAGGGGCCCCGGCGGCGTGTCCTTCTCCACCCAGGCGTCGAGGGCGCTGAGCCAGTCGACCTTGTCCGGAACCGGCGAGCCGTCGGCCATTACGCCCGAGCCGCCGTGATCGACGCCCGGATTGACGTACATTCGCAGGAAGCTGTCGGCCTTGGTCTGGCCCATCCTGGCGACCACGGCCTTGTAATAGGCGAAGCCCCGGCGCGGGTTCTGCGAATAGTCCGCGCCATTCTCCTTCATGATCAGCTTGCCGCCCCGCGCGGCGAAGGCCGACAGATCGGGGTTGGTCATGTCGCCCATGGCCGAGACCTGCGTGAAGACGGCGCGGTATGTCTTCAGGTCGAGCGGGCCGGTGAACGTGGGGTCGCGCACCAGGAAATAGCGGGCGAAGGCGACGCCTATGTTTGAGCGCGAGGCCTCGAGACTCGGCGGCTCCTTGGTCGCCATCCAGGGCGCCGGGCCCTCGACCAGGGCCTCGCCCGCGCCCCAGGGCCAGCCGGGATATTCGGTCGAGCCGTTGACCACCGAAAAGCCGAAACGCAGGGGCGCATGCACGCGCCTGACCAGGGCGATCTGCGACAAGGTCAGGCAATCGTCGGCGGGCTTATCGGCCTTGCAGCGGAGGGCGGCGAGGTTGGGTCCCTTGCAGGCCTCGTACTGGCTGACCACACCATCCTTCAGCCCGTCGGCGCCGTCGCAGGCCGCCAGGGTGGCGTCGCGGATCAGCGCCAGATGGACGGGCTTGGGCCGTCCCGCCCAGTCGTTGGCGTAGGCGCCTTCCCATTGTGTGTAGGCGTGCGACTCCAGCCCGGCCCAAGCGATCACCGGCACGATCGAGACCACGCCGTCGTAGTCGGCGGGGAAGTTCTGCGCCGCGTTCATCGCCTCGCGCCCGCCCTGCGAGCGGCCGAAATAGTAGGTGCGGCGCGCCGGCTCGCCATAATAGGCGGCGATCAGTGTGAGGGCCGCGTCGTGGGTCTTCTTGATCGCGCTCTTCAGGTAATTGTCGAGCGCCTCGGCGTTCCAGGCGAAGACGCCGATGTCGGGCTTGCCCTGGCCGTGGCCGGAATCCGAACCGAAGGTGGCGTAGCCCTGGGCCAGCGGCAGCGGGTCGCCGGGCGGGCTGTCGTTGGGCCGGCCGAGCCCGTTCACCACCGTGCCGTTCAGCCCGCCGCCGCCCATCTGGAGAGCTTTCTTGTTCCAGGCCTCGGGCAGGTTGAGCTGGAACAGGATCGGGGTGGAGTGGGGATCGACCGGGGCTATGGCGCCCAGGACCTTACAGTAGGCCGAAAGGCCGGCCGCGGCCGGGACCAGGGCGGCGGAGGCGACCTTGGCCCCGCCCGTCGGCAGGCCGATCTGCCCCGCCGTCAGGGTTTGCCGGGAAAGGGCCGAGCAGGCCGCCTCATTGGCCCGGACGGCGGGCGGCGTCAGCGCCGCCGCGACCAGGGCGAGGCTCGCCGCCGTCAACCGCAGCGCGCAGGCGCCCGGCCATTTGTACCGCTCGCCCATGCCGTCTCCCGAAGTTCATCCTCGCGCGTCCGCGCGCGCGGCGATCATCGGCGGCCGGGACGGGGCGAACCATCGGCTGTCGCGGTCGGGTCGGAGCTTGGCCGCAATCTGGCCAAGGCTTGGGCAGGAAAGGCGCCCGGCGCCGAGGCTTTGCGCACGGGCGCGAGCGGCCTAGGGGCGCTTCAGCCGCAGCATGAACCGGTCGGTCTGGCCCTTGATGTCGGCCTCGGCGTTGCCCTCGGCGCGCTTGTCGGCGGGGTTGCGCAGCAGGTTGGCGTCGGCGTCGATCTTGAAGCCCGCGGCGATCAGCTCGTTCTTGGCCTGGACCTCGTCCATCCGGTGGAACTTGGAGGTGGCGTCCTTCATCCCGACCGGGGCGCTGTGGTCCTCGACGTAATAGATCCCGCCCGGCTTGAGGCTGTCGAACACCGACTTGTTCATCTTGGCGATGTCGGCGGTCGGGCCGTTGTGGAAGTCGTGATAGTTCTCGGTGGTCCAGAACATGTCGACCTTCTCGGGCAGGGCCAGGGCCGTGTTGTCCTGGGCCGTCACCTCAACATTGCCGAGCGCGGCGGCCAGGGCGTTGACGGCGTCCAGCCCGCCGGGCCGGGCGGCCTGGGCCTTGGAGACGATCATATAGACCTTGCCCTTGGGTCCGACCGACTTGGACAGGATGCGGGTGTAGTAGCCGCCGCCCGGGGCCAGTTCGGCGACCTTCATGCCGGGCTTCACGCCGGCGAAGGCCACGGTTTCGGCCGGCTTGCGGTTGGCGTCGCGGGCGGTGTCGGCGGCGGGGCGGGCGGGGTCTGCCACGGCGGCCTTGACCATGGCTGACGGGGCGGGCGGCGCGGCGGCCAGGGCGGCGCCGGCGCTGGTGGTCAGCAGGGCGGCGAGCAGTGCGGGAAAGATCGTGCGGGACATGGGGGCCTCTCTGGCGGATTGAACACGGGCGCTCATACCGCCGTCGGCGTTTCCCCAAGGAGTTGGGACCGGCGGACGCGCCCGGCCCACCGGCGCGTCGGATGGAAGCTTAGCGCCAAGCCGGCCCGGCCTTTATGTCAAAATGCAATAAAGCCCCGCCAAAGGCGCCTAAGCCCGCGGCTTGGGCCGGTCATCTCGAAATCGCGGGGACATCGCTTGCGAAGTCTCGTCGGCGTGGGCTAACGGCTGTGCATGCCCGAGCCGATCAAGGTCGATTTCCGCAAGAAGCGCCGCCCCGCCAAGGTCTCGCCAAGACCGGCGCCGCGCGGGCAGTCCGCCCACTCCGGCCAGAAGGCGGTCAACTGGCGGGCCCTGCCGAAGTTCCTGCTGTTCGTCCTGGCCATGGGCCTGATGTTCGCCGCGCTGAACTGGGCGATGAAGACGGTCGGTCTGCCGGGCTAGTTGGAGGTCTGGGCCGGTCCGTTCCACAGCGACAGCGCCCGCTCGACGTCGTCGCGGATCACATTGTAGCCCGCGGCGACGTTGTCGCCCGCCCCGGCCAGGCCGTATTTCATCTGCTCCAGCTGGGTCTTGGCGATGATCCCCTCATATTCGAGGATCAGGGCGTTGCGCGCCTTGAACGGGCTGCCTTCGGGCGTGTCGTAATAGCTCAGCGCGTTCAGCCGCACGAGCAGGAGCTGGGACAGGGCGGCCATGACCCCCTGCAGCATTTCGATGTGGCGCTCGGCGCGGGCGAGGCGTTCGGAAAGCGAATCGGTGTCGGTCATGAGCGGAACCGGAACAGGCTTCGCCGCCCGCATCAACACTAAGCCGGCCGGGTCGCCATCCAGATGATGTGGCGGGCGTCGCGCTTGCCGTGGGCGTGGACCTTGACCTCGTCGACCTTGTAACCGGCGCGGCTCAGGGCGCGGCTGAACTCGCTGGAGGGGGTGGAGGACCAGACCGCCAGCACCCCGCCGGGCCGCAGCGCCGTCGCGGCGGCGGCCAGGCCCCGCGCGTCATAGAGCCGGTCGTTGTCGGCGCGGCTGAGACCGCCAGGGCCGTTGTCGACGTCGAGCAGGATGGCGTCGTAGCGGCCGGCGCCGGCCCGGATCGGGTCGACCACATCCCCCAGGTGAAGGCTGACGCGTGGATCGTCCATCGATCCCGCGTAGAGCTCGGCCAGAGGTCCGCGCGCCCAGGCGGCGACCTCTGGCACGACCTCGGCCACCTCGATCCGCGCGCCGGAGGGAAAGGCGGCCAGGGCCGCGCGCAGGGTGAAGCCCATCCCAAGACCGCCGATCAGGATCAAAGGCTCGCGCCGGCCCTTCAGCCGCTCGGCCGCCAGGGTGGCGAGCGCCTGCTCGGATCCGCTCATCCGGCTGTTCATCAGCTCGATGGGCCCGGACATGATCGAATATTCGAAGCCCCGACGCATGAGCTTCAACTCGCCGCCTTGGCCGGGCATGACAGCCGTGTCGAGCAGTTCCCAGCGGATCATGCCGCGCTTTCAACACCGGGACCCTCGCGGCGCAACCCCGGAACTGAGGCGCCCGCGCCACGTTAGGGTGGCGCAACCCAGGAAGGGGACTGCGATGGCCTATGTCGATCAGCAGGAAAAGACCAACCGCACCATGCTCATGGTGCTGGGGGCCATCGCCCTCGCGATCATCATCGGCGTGGTGGTCATCCTGAACAGCCGCAACAGCGCCGACGCCGACCTCGCCGCGGCCAATGCGGCGGCCCAGGCGGCCGCCCTTCAGGCCCAGTCGGCCGAGGCGGTCCAGGCCGCCCAGACCAGCGCCTCGCTGCAGAGCGCCGGCGCCCAGACCGCCGCCGCCGTCGCCGCCTCCCAGCAGGCCGCCCAGGTCGCCGCCGGCGCCCAGACCAGCCAGCAGGCGGCGCAGGCCGCGACCACGGCCGCCCAGCGGGCCCAGAACGCCGCCGACAACGCCAACGCCAACGCCCGGCCGGCCGAAAGCCGCACTGAGGTGGTGATCACCCCGGCGCAATAGACTTCGCGGGCCCGCGCGGCTAAGCCGCGCGAATTGCGCTTCAGTGCGCTATGCTGCACGTATGGCCGATCCTTCCGATTCCAAACCCGCCCAAACGCCCGCCGAGCGCCTCGCCGCGCTCGTCGCCCTCAAGAAGGCGAGCCAGGGTCAGGGCCGCCCCGGCGCCGCGCGCCCGAACGAGCGAGCAGAAGCCGCGCGCTCGGCGTCCAAGTCCAAGCCAGCCACGCGCAAATAGGACGGTAGGGCGCAGGATGGATATCGAACGCACACCCGCCGCCCGCTGGGCCAACGCCAACATCATGCGCAACGCCGTGGTCTTCATGGCGGTGGTCATGGCCGGCGTCGTGATCAAGTCCCTGCAGGAGGTGATCACGCCCCTGGTGGTGGCGATCTTCATGCTGTTGTTGATCGACGCCTTCTCGGTGGGCCTGCAGCGCCGTTGGCCGAGGTTTCCCGAATGGCTGGGACTGACCCTGGCCGTGGTCCTCATCCTGGCCGGTTTCATCTTCGTGGTCGGGGTCTGCGCACACTATGGCAAGGCCTTCGCCCTACAGATCGCCGGGTTGGAGCCGAAGCTGGATCTGATGCTGGCGCAGATGACCTCTGCGATGCAGTTTCCCACGCTCCACATCCCTGACCTGTCTCGTGGCGAGAACCCGTCGAGTGTGCTCCTGCGCGTCTTCGGCGCGGCGCGCGGCATCGTCTCGCGGGCGGTGCTGGTGGTGATCTATCTCGGCTTCCTTCTGGCCTCGCGCCGCGCCTTCGGCCGCAAGAGCGCGCGGCTCTTTCCTGACGTAGGCAAGCTGTCGCAATGGCAGCGGATGTTCCAGCGGGTCCGCACGGCGACCGACCAATATATGGCGTTGCAGACCTTCAAGGCCGCCATGATCGCGGTCGCCACCGGGGCGATCACCGCCGGCGTCGGCCTGCCCAACGCGCCCTTCTGGGCCTTCCTGCTGTTCCTGGCGGCCTATATCCCGATCGTCGGCGGCATCGCCGGCACCCTGGTCCCTACGCTCGTGGCCCTGGCCGAGTTCGAGAGCCCGGTGCGGCCGCTGATCCTCCTGATCGCGCTCGGCGGCAGCATCTTCCTGATCGACAATGTGGTCATGCCCAAGATTCAGGCCGACCGGCTCAATATCGATCCGGTGTTCGTGCTCCTGTCGCTCGGCTTCTGGGGCGCCTTGTTTGGTCTTCCGGGCGTCTTCCTCTCGACGCCCCTGACGGTGATGGTGATCGCGGTCACCGCCGAGATCGCGGGCCTGCGCTGGCTGGCGATCCTGCTCTCCAAGGAGGGCGAGTTGCCCGACGAGCTCTTGGCTTAGCTGGCGGCTTTTGGGCCGCGAAAACCCGTGTTATGACCCTTTACAGACAGCGCCGGAAAGCAAGGCGCGACGAAACAATTCGAGGGAGTCCGAGCTGTGGATCAGCGGTTTGTCGATCTGTACGACGAGTACATCCATGCTTTCATCGACCGGCGGAGCTTCCTTGAGCGCCTGACCGTCATGGCCGGCGGCAGCGCCGCCGCCGCGGGAATCCTGCCGCTGATCGAGAACGACATGTCCAAGGCCATCACGGTCCTGGAAACCGATCCGCGCATCGACTGCCGCATGGTTCCGATCCCCGGCCAGGAAGGCCTGATGGGCTATCAGGTGACCCCGACCTACGTCGGCCGCACCAAGCCCGCCAAGATGCCGGCCATCGTGCTGGTCGGCGAGAACCGCTCGACCAACCCCAACATCAAGGACATCTCGCGCCGTTGGGGCACTGAGGGCTTCCTGGTGCTCGGCGTCGACTATCTGTCGCCGGTCGGCGGTGCGCCCGTCGACCAGGAGCTGGCCGGCCAGATGACCGGCCGCATCAAGGCTCAGAGCATCATCGACTGGTTCAGCCTGGCCTCCAAGCACCTGAAATCGCGCCCTGACGTCGGCAAGGTCGGCATCGTCGGCTGGTGCTGGGGCGGCGACGTCGTCAACAACATGCTGGTCGCCGACCGCAACCTCGACGCGGGCGTCAGTTGGTACGGCAACCACCCCGACCTGACCAAGGTCAACCAGATCACCGCGCCCCTGCTCGGCCACTACGCCGGCAAGGACGAGCCGATCCTCCTGAAGATGCCCAACTACGACAAGGCTCTGACCGAGGCCGGCAAGCAGCACACCTTCTACATCTACCCCGGCACCCACCACGGCTTCTTCAACGACACCAATTCGACCCGCTGGGACCCCGTGGCCGGCCAGTTGGCCTGGGACCGCAGCCTCGCCTTCTTCAAGAAGTATCTGGACTATCCTGTTTAGGGATCGGGCGCGGACAAAACTATCGAGCGGGGCCGGTCGCAAGACCGGCCCCGCTTTCGTTTAGGAGGCCGGGCCCCACTCCCAGTGCCAGGGCTCGAACACATAGTTGGCGAAGCCGTAGCGGCGCGCGTGGGCGACCAGCCAGCGGTAGGCCGGGGTCTGGGTCTGATGCAGGCGGTTGGGGCCCGCCGAGGAATCCACCTCGTATCCCGGGGCCGCCCCGAGGGTGAGATCGAGCGCAGCGCCCGTGCGGTGCGCCGAGCACAGGGCGCGCACCACGCCGTTGCAATTCTGCTCGCGGGCGCAGCGCTCTGCGTCGTAGTCGGGACTGCGGAAGGCCGAGAAGACCGCCAGAGTCGGATCGCCGGGCTTCAACTTCAGTTCGCGCGCCGCCCTCGTCCGCAGGGCGCGCAGGGCCTTCAGGGTGGGCGGCGTCACAAGGACATCTTTGGCCATCAGCGGCTCGTCCTCGCCGACATGCATGAGCTCGGCCGGCGGATCGGGACAGACGCCTTGCGCCCTGAGGGCCACGAAGCTCCGCCGCGCCTGCCAGCCGGTCTTCATCCGCTCGAACGCGGCCGCGCTCATCCGGCCGTCGGCGGCCAGAGCCCGCCGGGCTTGCCAGCGGGCGAGGGTGGCGGCGAAGGCCTGGCTCTCGGGCCCGCAGCGTGTCCGAATCTCCGCCGCCACGGCCGGCGCATAGACCCGCCAGCCGGTCTCTTCCGTGCCCCAGGGCGACCAGACGAGGTCGTCGAGGCCGGCGGCGTTGGCGCTCGCCGCCTCCGCGAATGCGGGGCGGGCGGGGCAGCTCGTCTTGAACCCTTCCCTCACCCAAGTCGCGCGCGGTGAGGCGCAGCCGCAAAGGGCCTGCGCAGCAACAACTAGAGAGAGAAACGCCCGCAGCATCATCTCGCGAGCCTACACAATCAGGCGGCGGAGATAACCAGCCGCGCGGTCTCGCCGCGAATTTGCATCCTCGTCCCGAGCTTCCCCGAGATCGCCGACAGCCGATCCAGGATACGCGCCGCGTCCCGCCCGTGGGCGTAGGAGGGCCGGCCGCGGGTGGCCAGATCGGCGGGACCGTCCAGTCCAACCTCGTTCATCATCACCGGCGTCACCGTGGCCGAGGTCAGCCTGCCGCCCTTGAAGCCGCAGGCCACGACCGCCGTCTCCCAGGACTCGATCGGATAGCGGCCCTCGCCGGTGGCGGTCTGGAAGATGAAGCTGCCGAGCCCGTAGAAGATCGGGCGGCGCTTGTAGAGCTCGATCCCGTGCAGAAGCGGCGCGCCGTGACTGACGAAGCAGGTCGCGCCGGCGTCGATGCAACGCCGGGCCAGTAGCTTCTGCCAGGGAGGGGTTTGGGAGTTGTCCGGCTCCCAATAATGGTTGTGGTGATAGGCCAGGACCACATCGGCCTGCCTCGCTGCGGCGGCGATGGCCGCAAGGTAACGGGCCACGTCCTCTTCGTTCAGAGCGCCGGACGGTTCGCGGCGCACCTCGTTGACGCCAGGGCGGTCGGGCGTGGCCGCCCCCCCGGGGCGTACGGCGCCGCTGGCCATGGCGACCAGACCGACGGCGGCGCGCGGCGTGCGAAGTATGGCCGGCGCGGCGGCCTCAGCGAGGGTCCGACCCGAGCCCGCGCGGACCAGACGCCGGGTATCGACCGCCGACAAGGTGGAGAGCACCCCCCCCGTGTTCAGGTCGAAAGCGTGGTTGTTCGCAGTCGCCACCAGGTTGACGTGCAGGGCCTGCAGGCAGTCGATCACCTCTGGCTCGGCTTGGTGGAGCGTCAAGAGTTCGCGGGTCCGCTCGCCCAAGCCGGAACCTTTGATCACTGTCTCAAGATTGGTGAAAACCACGTCGCTCTTGGCGAACTCGGCGGCGAAGCGGCCGAAGTCCGGCCAGGGGCGCTCCCGCAGGTCGTGCTGGATCAGGGCCTGGCCCAGAAGGGTGATCTTGACCTCCGCGCCGGAGGCGGGCGCGGCCCCCATTAGCCAGAAGGCGCCGCCGCCGATCAGGGCCGCACGTCGGGAGAGGGTATGGGTCATGACAAGACCATAAGCTTTGCCGCCGCGAACCCGAAACTTCATGCGTTTTGCGCATGGTTCGATCACAAAAACCAATAATATTGATGGCGCGGTCGGGCTCCCCCAGCTTCACGGTCCAGCAGGCGCGCCCCGGGATGGGGGACGCCGCGCCATGGGCTTTGGGGGAAAAGATGCGTTTGAATGCTCAAGCACGAGTGCGGACTCTGAAGACGGGCGTGGCCCTGGCGGCGCTGATGGGCGCGGCCTTGGCGGCGGTCCCGGGTTTCGCGGCGGCCCAGACGGCCGATGACCAGGTCGAGGCGGTGGTGGTCACCGGCTCGCGCATCCAGCGCAAGGACATCTCCTCGGTCGGCCCCCTCTCCACCCTGACCGCCGAGGACATCAAATTCTCCGGCGCCGCTTCGATCGGCGACCTGCTTCAGCGCCTGCCCTCCGCGGGGGTCAGTCTCAACACCAACGGCACCCAGGGCACCGCCTACGGCGCCGCCTCGCTGAACCTGCGCTACCTGGGCAGCGCCGAGGGTAGCGGCAACCGCACCCTGGTGCTGGTCGACGGCCACCGCTTCGTCGACGGCGTCGGCCAACGTGGCTTTCGCGACTTCGTCGACCTCAACAGCCTGCCCTTCGGCATCATCGAGTCGGTCGAGGTCCTGAAGGACGGCGCCTCGGCCGTCTACGGCGCCGACGCCATCGCGGGCGTGGTCAACATCCACACCGTCCAGAAGCTCGACGGCGTCGCGCTCCAGGCCAAGTACGGCACGACGACCCACGGCGACGGCCGTCAATGGTCGTTCGTGGCCAATGTCGGCAAGCAGCTCTCGCGCGGCACGGTCTTCTTTTCGGCCAGCTACATCAAGGACGGCGAGATCCTGAGCTCGGACCGCAAGCTGACCACCATGACGCTCGTGCCGCAGACCGTGCCTCCCACGTCTGACCGCGGCCTCTACATCCTGCCGGGCCTGGCTGGGAACGCTTACTTCGGCGCCCCCGCCGGCTTCGCTTCCGTCGCGACGCCCGCGACCCTTGTTCCCGGAACGACCGCCTTCGGCGTTGGCGCCCTCGCCGACAACAGCTTCCGCGGCGCGACCTTGCCCGCGGACGCCTTCAATACCTTCGCCCAGGGCCTCTACACGGTCGGCCCGAGCGAACGATACGGCATCTTTGGCCGCGCCACCGCCGACCTGACCAACCATGTCCACTGGCGGGTTGAGGGTCTCTATAACCGGCGCAAGTCCAACCAGCTGTTTTCGCCGCTTCAACTCTCCATCGGGGGCAACCGCGGCACGGCGCGCGGCGTCTCGATCGCCGCCGCTCAGGCCTTCAACCCGTTCGGGACGGCCAACGGCGTGCCCGCCGCCAACGCCCTGGCCTTCGGCGCGACCCAGGCCTGGGAGGTGCGGATCAACACCTCCGCCGTCGGCAATCGCGACAACATCCAGGACGTGCAGACCTGGCGCGTGGCGACCGGCCTCGAAGGCGACTTCGACATGCTCGGAAGCAACTGGAAGTGGGACCTGTTCGGCACCATCGCCCAGAACGAGATGGAGTCGAAGAACCTCAACCAGATCAACTACGACCGCCTGGCCCTGTCGCTCGGCAATCCGGCCCTCTGCGCCCAGAGCGCCGGCTGCGTGCCGGTGAACGTTTTCGGGCTGATGACCGCCGCCCAGGGCGACTACATTCGCTTTGACGCCGCCGAGGCCAATATCACCCGGCTGACCGACGTCGCCTTCAACATCACCGGCGACCTGTTCAGGCTGCCGGCCGGTCCTGTCGGTTTTGCCGCCGGCCTCGAGCACCGCAAGAACGAGGCCCAGGACTTCCCCGACCCCTATGCCAACGCCACCGCGCAGTTCCTGGCGGCCGGAACCCAGACCACCTCGTCCCAGACC
>CANJKM010000046.1 GCA_947474805.1 Caulobacterales bacterium
GCCGGAGGAAACCTGGTTCCTGACCGAGAACGGCCCGAACGTCTTCCGCATCTTCACCGACGGCCGGGGCCACCCGCCGGCGGACGATCTCTTCCCCACCTACGGCGGCGACAGCGTCGGCCACTGGGAGGGCGACACCTTGGTGTTCGACACGGTGGGTGTGAAGGGCGAGGGCTATCAGCTGATCGACCGCACCGGGGCCATCACCTCGGACGCCATCCACGGGGTGGTGCGGATGCGGATGATCTCGCCCGGCCTGATCGAGAGCAAGATCGTGCTGGACGACGCCAAGGCCTTCACTGGCCCGTGGAATGTGACGCGCCAGTACCGGCGGCTGGCGCCCGGGCAGAAGGCCTATGAGTACGCTTGCGCGGAGAACAACCGGTCGAAGGTGGGGGCGGACGGCTTCACCCTGACGCTGGATACCCAGGGCAAGGTGATCGACAACCGGAAGCCGTAGCTTTCCGCGGCCTTGGGCGAGGTCTATATCCGACGAGCTATATCGCGGAGCCTCCATGCGCCACTTCCCTACCCTGCTCGCCCTTTGCCTGTTGGCGGCGGCCCCGGCCCACGCCGCCCCGGCGCGAACCCTGACGGTCTATGCGGCCTCGTCGCTGAAGGACGCTCTCGACGAGGTGGACGCGGCCTACGGCAAGACCGGCGCGACGGTGGTCGTCTCCTACGCGGCCTCGTCGGTGCTGGCCCGGCAGATCGAACAGGGGGCGCCCGCGCAGGTGTTCATCTCGGCCGACAGCGACTGGATGGACTATCTGGCCGCGCGAAAGCTGATCGCCCCGGCCTCTCGGCGCGACCTCCTCAGCAACAACCTGGCCCTGATCACGCCCGCCGATTCTGCCGCTTCCGTCAAAATTGGCCGCGACATGCCCCTCGCCCAGGCGCTCGGGAGCGGCCGACTCGCCATGGCGGGGCCCGATGTACCGGCCGGACGCTATGGCGAAGCGGCCCTGAAAGCGCTGCGGGTATGGCAATTGGTGCGTCCCAAGGTGGTTTTGGGCGAAAATGTTCGCGCCGCGATGCGATTTGTTTCGCGCGGCGAGGCTCCTTTGGGAATCGTCTACGACACCGACGCCAAGGTTGACCCAACTGTCAAAATTGTCGGGCTGTTCCCGGCCTTCAGCCATCCGAAGATCATCTATCCCGCCGCCGCCACCCGCCGCGGCGCGGGGCCCGCCGCCACGGCCTATCTCAAATTCCTGGTCGGTCCGCAGGCTACGGCCATCTTCCAACGCTATGGCTTCAAGACCCTGAGCCGTTGAGACGGGCGCGCCCACGCCTGCACGCATATTGAGCAACGGCCCCGCCCAATTATCCGACAGGCTGGTTTTTGAGCAGTAAAACCGCCTGAAACTTAGCCTACGAATCCTTGGAACCCCTTATGCCGTAAGGAATTTCGCAAGATGAGTACTTGATACTCAGTGCCTGACCGTTTAGGTAGCAGGTCATCAGACACAGCCCCTTTGAAGGGCCGTTCATTGGGAGAGACAGTTATGCGTTCGATCATCATCGCCGCCGCCGGCGCCGCCGCCCTGTTCGCCGCCAGCCAAGCCGGCGCCGCCGCCACCGCCAACAACAACGCCGGCCTTGAGACCCGCGTGGTTTCGTTCAAGGGCGTGGACTTCAACAACCCGCAGTCGGTCGACCGCTTCTACACCCGCCTTAAGAACAACGCCCGCGAGGTCTGCAGCGACCGCGCCTGCGTCGCCCAGATCGTCAATCAGGCGGTCGCCGGCATGCAGCGTCCGATGCTGACCGCGCGCCACGAGACCCGGAGCGACGTCCGCTTCGCGACCGGCTTCTAAGCAGTCCCCTCCTCTTAGAGCCGTCAGAACGCCTGGAGCCCAGCTCCAGGCGTTTTCTGATTCCGGGGCCCGGCGCCGCCTATGGTCTTGAGAGCGTCAACGCTTGCTCCCTGCGGTTGATTAGAGCAAATCGAGCCTTCGCAAGCTCAGGGGGCCCGTCTCCTTGACTTAAGAACTGGCCAAGGCCCCTTAAGGACCAGCGCCGGTCATGCGTGGGGAGCGGTAGAGAATGACGACTGGGCAGACCGCGCACGCCGTCATCGAGGCGGCGGCCGCCGAAACCGGCTTGGACGTTCCGGTCACAGCGCCTTCCCGCTCGCTGGAGCCCGCGCTCGGGGCGCGGATCCGCGCCCTGCGCCGCCAGCACGACCTGTCCGTCTCAGACCTGGCCGGTGCGGCTGGCATCTCCACCGGCATGCTGTCGAAGATCGAGAACGGCCAGATCTCGCCCTCGCTCTCCACCCTGCATTCGATCGCCGTCGCCCTGTCGACGCCGGTGAGTTCGCTGTTCGCCACCTTCGAGGAGCGTCAGGACTGCTCCTATGTGCCCGCCGGCCAGGGCGGGGTGATCGAGCGGCGCGGCACCAAGGCCGGCCACATCTATCAGCTCCTAGGCCACATGCTGGGCGGCGACGTGGTGGTCGAACCCTTCCTGATCGAATTGAAGGACGACGCTGCGCCCTACAGCGGCGCCCAGAACGCGGGGACGGAATTCATCTATATGCTGTCGGGCGAGATCGTGTACCGCCACGGATCGCGCACCCATCACCTGAAGCCCGGCGACGCCATGCTATTCGACTCCGGCGCCTTGCACGGACCTGAAACATTGGTGAAACGGCCCATCACCTATCTTTCGGTGATAATCTATCCGCGCAGCGCGAGCTGATCCGGACGGGCGATACGCCCGCCCTAACGACAAGACCTCTGGAGGACTGCCCGTATGAAAGTTCAACTGTCTCTGGCCGCGCTCGCCCTGTCGGTCAGCTTCGCCACCATCGCCATGGCCCAGGCCTCGACCTCGCCCCCGCCCCCGGCGATGGAAGTCTCCGCCGACTGGCTGGCCATCACCAACCTGCCCGCCAAGGGCGGCGCCAAGCTGATGGTCTCGACCCCGGCCTTCAAGGACGGCCAGGACATCCCCTATGAGAACACCCAGTACCGCGGGAATAAGTTCCCCGGCCTGTCGTGGAGCAAGGGCCCGGCCGCGACCAAGTCCTACGCCATCATCATGCAGGACACCGATGTGAAGCTGCCCGCCGGCGGCGGCGTGCTGCACTGGACCATGCACAGGGTCCCCGGCAACGTCACCTCTCTGCCCGCCGGCATGACCGACGCCATCCCCGGCGCCGCCCATGGCCCGAACATCCGCGGCGCCGCCCAGGCCTATATGGGACCGCGCACCCCGGCCGGCCCCAAGCACCGCTACCACATCCAGGTCTTCGCCCTGGACACCGTCATTGAAAACGCCCCGGCCAACTACGCCGACCTGACCGCCGCCCTGAAGGACCATGTGCTGGCCTCCGGTCAGGTCATCGGTCTCGGCTCGGTCGACCCGACCGCTCCGCCGCCCGCCCCGCGTCCGGCCGCCTAAGACCGACGTCAGGAAAGCGTAACCCCGGATATGAGCGGCAGACTCTCGCGGCCCGAGCGCCGCGCCCTGCAAAAGCAGGACGAGCACTTCCTGCGTCTGCCGCTCGATCCGGGTCCCGACCCGCGTTCCATGGGGGCGCATCTGCGCCACGTCGTGCGGCTGTTGCAGAATAGCCGTTCGGCCTCTCCCTGTTCGGACGCGGTCGCCTATCTGACCGCCCTCTATGAGCGCAGCCTGCCGCCGTTCGAGGGCATCGCCTGTCGCAAGGGTTGCTCCCACTGCTGCACCCAGCCGGTCAGCATCACCGCCGCCGAGGCCATGTTCGTCGCCGCCGCCCTCAAGGACCGCCCCGACCGGGCGGCGGCCCTGCTGGACTATGAACAGCTGTCCCGCACCGTCCCCGCCGCCGAGCTTGGGCGGCGCTACTGCCCGCTCCTCGTCGAGGACGCCTGCTCGATCTACGCGGCCCGGCCGCTGGCCTGCCACTCCTTCGTCTCGACCAGCCTCGACGCCTGCATCGCCGCCTTCGACCGGGGCGAGGAACCGCAGATCCCCATGCCCGCCGACGGGGTCAACCTGCTCTACGTATGCCGGATGATGCTGATGGCGGCCCTGCGTCTCGTCGGCGCCGACGACGGCGCCTATGAACTGACGCCGGCCGTCGCCGCCGCCCTCAACGCGCCGGACGCCGAGCGCCGCTTCCTGGCGGGCGAATATGTGTTCGCCCCCGCGGGTCCCGGCGAGCGCCCGCCCCCCGCCTACGACCAGGCGATCCAGGAGATGGCCGCCTTTGTCTATCCGACCCTTTAGCCTGGTTCTCATCCTGGCCCTGGCGGCGGGGAGCGCACGCGCCGCCATGCCTGCGACGGCGGAGCTGGACGACGCGGCCTATACGCTGGGTCTCTGCTCGCGCCACACCGGGCGCGGCCCCGCCGACGCGGTGCTGGCCAGGTTCGCGGCGCAAAATCGCCAGACCCGCGACGCGCGGTCGAACACGGTGCTGGCCTTCGAACAGATCTATCGACGCGGCCAGGGCGACGGCGGGCGCGTCTCTATGGAGGGCGCGACCTGCCAGCGGATGACCAAGGCCATCCTAAAGAAGTTCGGGGCCGGCTAGCGGAACGTCCCGGCGTACATCTCGCGCAGGACGTTCTTCTGCACCTTCCCCATGGTGTTGCGCGGCAGGGTCTCGACGAAGAATATCCGCTTGGGAACCTTGAAGCCCGCCAGCCGCGCCTTGAGATCCGAGATCATCGCCGCCTCGTCTCCCTTGCCGATCACCACCGCCGCCACCGCCTCGCCGAAGTCCGGGTGCGGCAGGCCGATGACCGCGCTCTCAGTCACGCCCGGCGTCTCGTCGAGGATCAGCTCGATCTCCTTGGGATAGACGTTCAGCCCGCCGCAGATGATCAGGTCCTTGGCCCGACCCGAGATCCAGACCCGGCCGTCCGGGTCCTGGCGGCCGACGTCGCCGGTGATGAAATAGCCGTCCGCCGTGTGTTCCTCGGCGGTCTTCTCGGGCATCCGCCAATAGCCGGAAAAGACGCTCGGCCCCTTGATCTCGATGACCCCGGTCTCGCCGCCCGCGATGCGCAGCTCGACGCCCGGCAGGGGGAAGCCGACGCTGCCCGCCACCCGCTCGCCGTTCAGCGGATTGGAAGTGATCATAAGCGCCTCGGACATGCCGTAGCGCTCCAGGATGCGCTGGCCGGTGAGGGCCTCGAATTCGGCGAAGGTGCTTTCCAGCAAGGGCGCCGAGCCGGAGACAAACAGCCGGACCTTGGCGGCGGCGGCCCGGTCGAACGCCGGATTGGCCAAGAGCCGCGTGTAGAAGGTCGGCACCCCCATCATCACCGTCGCGCGCGGCAGGGCGGCCATCACTTGAGCGTCGTCGTAACCCGGCAGCCAGAGCATCGACGCGCCCGACAGCAGAGCGCAGTGGCTGGCGACGAACAGGCCATGGATGTGGAAGATCGGCAGGGCGTGCAGCAGCACATCCTCGCCGGTGAAGCCCCAGGCCTCGACCAGAATCTGGGCGTTGTTGGCCAGGTTGCCGTGGCTGAGCATCGCCCCCTTGGAGCGGCCCGTGGTGCCCGAGGTGTAGATCAGGCTGGCCAGATCGCCGGGCTCACAGGGGTGGATGGCGTGCCAGGGGTCGCACTCGGCCGCCTCGGCCGCCATCACCACGGGGTCGGTGATGAACATGGCCGGCTCGGCGTCGTCGAGAAAATAGTCGACCTCGGCCTGGGTGTAGGCGGTGTTCAGCGGCAGGAAGACCGCGCCGATCTGCAGCACGGCCAGATAGAGCATCATGGCCTCGACGCTCTTGGGGCCCTGGAAGGCCACCCGGTCGCCGGGCTCGACCCCCTTCTCCAGCAGCAGGGAGGCCATCTGGCCGACCCCGGCGTGGAGCTGGGCGTAGCTGACCCCGCCGCCGTCCGGCAGGAGGAAACAGGGACGGGCGCGGTCCTGCGGGAAGCGCGAGACGATCAGGCTGTAGAGATTCAAGGTGCGGGCTCCAGACTCGCCGGAGTCTAGCGCCCCCTCGCGGGCGGATCGACCCTTTCGCCGCCAAGCGGCGTCAGCTCGGCGTAGAGGATGCGACCGTCGTGGTCGGCGTCGAGCCGGAGGAAGCGAGCGCCGGCCATCGCCGTCCATTCGGCGGCGGTGACGCGGAAGTCGAGGTTGGCGTCGGCCGCCCGGACCGGCTCGGGCTCGTTGAACAGGGCGGCGACGGCCACGCGCGCGCCGCCCTGGGGCGGCCCGGCGGGGGGCTCGGGCTCACGCCGCGCGCCCAGTTTGATCGGGCCGTCGTCGACCGCGTTCAGCCTGCCGCCGCCGCGACGTCCGCCTCCGCCGGGAGGCCGGCCGCCCTCGGGCCCTCCGCGCCGACCGCCGGGTCCGGCCGCCTCGATGCCCCGGTCGAGCGCCGACAGGATCTCGGGGGCGATCTGCTCCTCGTACCGGGTGATCTCCGGACCGGCGATGGCGCCGTCGCCGTTGGCGTCGAGCCTGGCGAAGAAGCGCATGTGTTCGGCGACGAACTCGGCGCGGTTGAGGGCGCCGTCATGGTCGGCGTCGGCGCCGTCGAACCAGGCCCGCATCGGCTCGGCGCCGCCGGGCGGAGCGCGGAAGGGCTCGCCCGCGGGACTGATGAAGACGCGTCCCCTGGGCCCCTGGGCGGCGCCGCCCGAGGGCGGACCTCCGCCTGGCGGACCGCCGGGGCCTCGCCGGGGTCCGGACTGCGCGCAGGCGGCCAGGGCGAGGAGGGCGATGGCGGCGACGGCGGGACGGAACATCAGCATCTCCAGGAACGGCCGAGCCTTGACCGCCGCCCATGGCCATTACGGGACCGGCTTGTATCCTTCAGGCTTCAAGCATGGCCAGATTGCGTCCAGCAGAACCGCAAAGAGGTCGGCGTTGAACAAGCCCCTACAAAAGCGCGGCGGCCCTTGGCGGGCCTTCAGCTCGCGTCCGGTGCTGATGAACGCCCTCGGCATCGGCCTGCTGGCCGGGGCGGCGCTCGGCCTGATCCCCAATACGCTCGCCCCAATCACGAGAAGCATCCTGGCCTGGGATCTCGGCTGCGCCTGTTTCGTGGTCGGCGCTCTGGCCGTGATGCGGGGCGCCGGGGCCGAGGCGATCAGCCAGCGGGCGGCGCGCCAGGACGAGGGCGGCCACATGATCCTGGCCCTGGTGGTGATGGCCTCGGTGGCAAGCCTGGCGGCGGTGGCTTTCGAGCTGTCGCAGGCCAAGGGCGGCGAGGGCGTCGAGAAGTCGGTGCGCGTGGCCCTGGCCTTCGGGACGGTGGCCGTTTCCTGGTTCACGGTGCAGCTGATCTTCGCCCTGCACTACGCACACCAATTCTACCTCGCCGGTTCAGGCGGCAAGCGCAGCGGCGGCCTGCACTTTCCTGGCGACGAGGCCCCCGACTATTGGGACTTCCTGCATTTCGCCCTGATCATCGGCGTCGCCAACCAGACCGCCGACATCGCATTCACCAGCAAGACCCTGCGGCGGACCGGCACCCTGCACGGGGTGCTGGCCTTCCTGTTCAACACCATCGTCCTGGCGCTGACGATCAACCTAGCGGCCAGTTTGTTCTAGCCCACCTCACCCTCCCCGCTTCGCGGGTCCCCTCCCTCTCCCCAAACGGGGCGAGGGAAACGCGCCCAAATCCCTCTCCCCGGCGGGGAGGGGTTAGTTGAGGGGGAAATGGGCTAGCGGGGGTCCTGAACCAGCACCGACTTGATGTTGCAGAACTCACGGATGCCGAAGGCGGTGAGCTCACGGCCGTAGCCCGAGTGTTTCACCCCGCCGAAGGGCAGCTCAAAGTCGGAGCGGACGTTCTGGTTCACATAGCTTGATCCCGCCTCCAGCTCGTCGGTGGCGATCCGTTCGCCGCGCGCGAGATCGCGGGTCAGGACGCCTGAGCCCAGACCGAAGGGGGAAGCGTTGGCGATGCGGATGGCGTCGGCCTCGTCTTTCGCCTCGATCACCGCTGCGACCGGGCCGAACACCTCGTCATCGTGGGCGGGCTGGCCCGGCCGAACGTCAGTCAGGACGGTGGCGGGATACCAGGCGCCTTGGCGGTCGGGGATCTGGCCGCCGATCAGCAGCCTGGCCCCCGCCGCGACGCTGCGCTGGACCTGATCGTGGATTGCGTCGCGGGCCTCGACGCTCTGCATCGGGCCAAGCTTGGTCTCGGCCTTGCGCGGGTCGCCCATGGGATAGGCCTGAAGCTTTTCGACCAGCGCCCGTTCGAAGGCCTCGCGGACCGGGGCGACGGCGATGAACCGCTTGCCGGCGATGCAGCTCTGGCCGCCGTTGATCATCCGGGCGGTGGCCGCGACAGTCGCCGCCTGGTCGATGTCGGCGTCCTCGAGCACGAGATAGGCGTCGGCGCCGCCGAGTTCGAGCACGCACTTCTTCAGCGCGCCGCCCGCCTGCGAGGCGACCTGGCGTCCGGCCTCGACGCTGCCGGTCAGGCTGACGGCGGCGATGGCGTCATCCTCGATCAGGGCGCGGACGAACTTCGACGGGATCAGCACGGTGCGGAAGACGTCGGCCGGGAAGCCCGCCTCGGTGAACACCGCCTCGATCGCCAGGGCGCAGCCGGGGACGCTGCTGGCGTGCTTCAGCACCGCGGTGTTGCCCGCCATCAGCGCCGGGGCGGCGAAGCGGAAGACCTGCCAGAAGGGAAAGTTCCAGGGCATGACGGCCAGCACAGTCCCGAGCGGCTGGTAGGCGATCTTGGCCTTGGCGCCCTTCACCTCGACCGGTTCGGAGGCCAGGAAGCGCGGCGCGTGCTCGGCGAAATACTCGCAGCCGCGGGCGCACTTCTCGATCTCGGCCCGACCCTCGGTCAGGGTCTTGCCCATCTCGGCGGTCATCAGCTCGGCGAAATCGTCCTGGCGGCGGCGCAGCACCGCGGCGGCCGCCCGCATCAGCGCCCCGCGCTCCTCGAAAGACGTCCGGCGCCAGTCGGGGAACCGGGCCCGCGCCACCTGGGCGATCTCGAGCGCCTGCGCCTGGCTGTGGCCCTCATAGCGGCGGCCGGCGCGCCCATCGCTGGGGTTGTGGGATTGGAAGCTGACTTCGGACGCTGCACTCATAACTAAACTCCGTTCAGGAATACGCTATCATCATCCCGGTTGCACCCGTCCGCCAAACAGGGGAAAGCCGCCTTGACGCCCTCGATCAGGGGATGGATCGATGCGGCCAGGGAGTAGGAATATAAGAATGGCCAATGCGCCCGCCATCATCACTGTCGCCATCACCGGCTCGGTTCCGAAGAAGAAGGACACGCCGGCGGTTCCTGTGACCCCCGCGCAACAGATCGAGTCGACGCACGAGGCCTACGAGGCCGGCGCTTCGCTGGTTCACATCCACGTCCGCAATCCCGACGAAACCTCCAGCTCCAAGGCCGAGCTGTTCGCGCAAGTGCAGGAGGGGGTGCGGAAACACTGCCCCGGCATGATCGTCCAGTTCTCCTGCGGCGGCCGCGGCCGGACCCTGGCCGAGCGCTCCAGCTCGCTGGTCTACAAGCCCGACATGGCCTCGCTGTCGACGGGCTCGGTCAACTTCCCCGACTTCATCTTCGAGAACCCCACGAGCTTCGTGGCCGAGCTCGCCGCCCAGATGCGCGATCTCGACATCAAGCCCGAGGTCGAGGTGTTCGACCTGTCGATGCTCTACGCCGCCAAGGCCCTGGCCGATAAAGGCCTGATCGTCGGCAAGCTGCACGTCCAGTTCGTCATGGGCGTCGCCCTGCCGGTGAAGCGCCCGCTGCTCGACTTCATGGTCAGCGAGCTGAAGTCGATGGCGCCCGACGCCACCTGGTGCGCCATCGGGCTGGGCCGTCACCAGCTCGACGTCAACAAATGGACCCTGGAGATGGGCGGCCACGTCCGCACCGGGCTCGAAGACAACATCCGCTTCGACAAGGACCGGCTGGCGGTTTCGAACGCCGAGCTGGTCAAACGCGTCGCCGACATTTCCGGCGACTACGGCCGCCGCCCGGCGACCCCAGCCGAGGCCCGCCAGATCCTCGGCCTCGCCGCCTGATCAACGCCGCTCCGGCTCGCCCGGAGCGTCCGCCCATAGCCAAAGGAACGCCAATGACCGTCGTGAATCCCGAACGCACCGCCGCGCAGGCCTTCGAAGACGGCATGGCCGTCCGCACGCGCATCCTTGGCAAGGAATACGTCGAAAAGTCCAAGTCCCGCGTGCACGCGCACAACGAGGACTTCATCGACATGATCGTCCGGGTCGGCTGGGGCGAGGTCTGGACCCGTCCCGGCTTCGACTTCCGCACCCGCCGCATCCTGGTCATGGGCACGATGGTCGCCATCGGCGCCTATGAGGAATTCGTCATGCACGCCCGCGCGGCGCTGGAAGACGGCTTCAGCCTGGACGACCTGAAAGAAACCCTGATGCAGCAGGCGGTCTATGTCGGCGCCCCGCGCGTCAATCACGCCTTCCACCTGGTCGACAAGCTGATCGAAGAGCTCCTGGCCAAGGGCGTGACGATCAACGGCTACACGAAATAGGGCGTCCGGCCGGGCGGCTTCCCGCCCGGCCCGTTCCGCCGGAGAGACGCGTGGATATCGAACCCTATCTGGCCTGGATCGGCCGCGAGGAGACGGTCGAGCAGCCGGTCAACCTGTTCCAGGCCCACGCCATCGAGGCGACCCTGGACCGCCATCCGGCGCTGAAGCTCGGCGACGCCCTGCCGCCGCTTTGGCACTGGGCCTATTTCGTCGCCCTTCACAAACAAGCCGAGATCGCCGAGGACGGGCATGTGGCGCGCGGCGGCTTCATCCCGCCCATCCCCCTGCCCCGCCGGATGTTCGCCGGCGCCCAGATCCGCTTCCCCCGCGCCCTGCGGATCGGAGAGACCGCCCGCCGGGTCTCGACCATCGCCGGCCTAACCCACAAGAAGGGCCGCTCGGGCGACCTCGTCTTCATGAAGGTCCACAACGAGATCCTCGGCGAGGACGGCCAGACCTGCGTCGTGGAGGACCAGGACATCGTCTATCGCGAGGCGCCCAAGCCCGGCGCGGTCGCCTCGGACCTGCGCCCCACCCGCCACGCCGCCTGGCGCGAGACGGTCACGCCGACCGAGGCGCTGCTGTTCCGCTACTCGGCCCTGATCTTCAACGCCCACCGCATCCATTTCGACCGCCCCTACACCATGGGACACGAGGGTTACGCCGGGCTGGTGGTTCACGGCCAGCTGACCGCGACCATGCTGGCCGATATCGCGGCGCGGCAAAGCTCCAAGCGGATGACGGGCTTCAGCTTCCGGGCCCTGCGGCCCATCCTCGACACCGGCCCCTTCTCGCTCTGCGGCGCGCCCGATGGCGACGGCGCGGCGCTGTGGGCGCAAACCACCGACGGTCAACTGGCGCTCGAAGCGTCGGCCCAATTCGAACCCTGAGTTCAAAGGTATCCCCATGCCCATCGCCAAGCTCCGCGGCGTCGACATCGCCTATACGCTGGAAGGCCCGGCCGATAAGCCGCTGGTGGTGCTGTGCAACTCGCTGGGGACCAATGTCGGCATGTGGGAGCCGCAGGTCGCGGCCCTGACCGAACGCTTCCGGCTGCTGCGTTTCGACAATCGCGGCCACGGCGCCTCCAGCGTGACGCCCGCCGGCTTCGGCATCGGCGACATGGCCCAGGATGTGATCGACCTGACCCACCACATCGGCGCCGAGCGCTTCGCCTTCATCGGCCTCTCGCTCGGCGGGCTGATCGGCCAGCACCTGGGGGTTCACCACGGCGACCACCTGACCCGGCTGGTCCTGTCCAACACCGCCCCCGCCCTGCCCCCCAAGGAGAACTGGGACGCCCGCGCCAAGGCCGTGCGCGAGGGCGGAATGGCCGCCATCGTCGACCTGGCCATGACCCGCTTCTTCAGCGACGGCTACCGCGCGCGGAACGAGCCCCTGGGCGCCGCCATCCGCGCGACCTTCCTGAGCACCGACCCGGAGGGCTACGCCGGCGCCTGCATCGCCATCCGCGACGCCGACTACGGCCCCGCGCTTGGCGGCATCAAGACGCCCACCCTCTGCATCGGCGGCAGCCTGGACGTCTCCACGCCCCCGGCCATGGGCGCCGATGTGATGGCCGCCGCGATTCCGGGCGCCAAGAAAGCGATCCTCGAGGCCGCCCATATCTCGAATGTCGAGCAGCCGGCCGCCTTCAACGCCGCCATTGTCGGCTTCCTCACCTCTTCTTGAAATAAATTGAAACATACGCACCGGGGCCTCTTCCACTAGACAGGAGAGTGGCGCGTTTGACTGACCTCCCTCTGTTCGGACGGCGCCTAAACAGATGATGGAGCCTCTCCGGTGTTGCGTAAGCGTAGCCTATGCTGCCTGCGGCGCGGCGGATGACCAAACACGACCACGCTCACGCCGATGAGGCCGACGAGGGACTTCCCATCGGCCTGCAAAGGCTGAAGGCCGAAATTCAGCACGCGGCCCATCTGCTGCCGGTCCAGGGGCCGATCGGCGTCTTCATTCACCACAACACCCTGCACGCCTTCGAGCATCTCGGCTTCGACGAGGCGGTCGCGGAAGGCGCGAGAATCTTCGGTTGCCAGCCCTATATGTCGGAGGACCGCTATCGCGAAGAGGTCGCCCGCGGCCGCATCCTGTTCTCGGACCTGCACTCGGTTCTGCAACGCGACCTCGGCCTGCGCGGCCAGGAGACCCTGCACGGCCTCTCCTCGCGGCTCGACCTGCATCTGGCCATGCTGGAGCACCCGCTGCGCAGCGGTGAGGGGCGCGAACTCGACTGGTTCATGGCCGAAACCGAGGCGCCTCGAAAGGCCCGCCGCGACGTCTCCGAGATCCAGCGCAAGCACATCGTCAACGAGACCCGCCACTGGGTGATGCGCCGCCTGCGCGGCTCGCTTCCGGGGATCGAGCGGCCGGTCTGGCTCGACGAGCTATTCGACCGCTTTAAGGCCCAGCGGATCGAGGACTGGCCCGAGTCGCGCTGGGAGGCCTTCTCGCTCTCGGCCCTGTGGGAGGTCTGTCTGGAGGGCGCGGGTCTCGCCGGAGAGAAGGCGCCGCCGCCGAGCGCCATGCCGCGCCACCGCGACCTCCTCCTGGCCGCCGCCGGGGTCGACAGCGACCTGATGGTCAATGAGGTGCTGATCCGCTTCTGCGCCGCCTTCATGGATCAGGGCATCGCCCACTGGGCCCTGCCCGAGCGCGATCGGGGCTTCTACCGAGCCTTCTGCGCCCTGCACGCCCGGGAGAACCCCGCCTCCGCCTGGTGGGTCAAGGGCCTCGGCCGCGAGCTTGAGCGGCTGCGCAAGGACGACGTGTCGGCCCTGGCCAGCATTTCAGAATCTCTCGACGCGCTGGGCGTCGGAGCGGCCGAACGGGACAGCTTCCTCTCCGCCACCCTCCTGGCCCTGCGCGGCTGGGGCGGCATCCTATGGCTGGTCGAGCAGCGGCCGGACCGGGTGCACCATCCGATCCCCACCGACAGCCTGATCGACTTCCTGGCCGTGAGGCTGATTCTGGAACGGCTGGCCCTGCCTGCGGCGGCCAGGCAGGAACTGGGCTACAGCGGCCCGCTCACCGGTCTGCGCGCCGACCTTTTGCCCCGCATCCCGTCGGAGCGTCCGACGCGCGAGAAGCAGCGCGCCTTCCTGGTCTTCCAACTGGCCCAGGTGCTGGGCTGGACGCCCGAACAGCTCTTTCATCTGGACACCGCCGCCTGGAGCGCCCTGTTCGCCGAGGTCGAGGGCTTCTCCGAGCTGAACCGTCGCCGGGTCTTCCACCTCGCCTATGAGCACCGTTTCCGGGTCCAGACGCTGGACGCCCTCGCCTCGCGCCAGGGCATTCCGCTGAAGCGCCCCGAGCGGCCAGGCTTTCAGTCGGTCTTCTGTCTCGACGAGCGCGAGGAGTCGATCCGCCGCCACGTCGAGGAGACGGCCCCGAGCTCGGAGACCTTCGGCGCCGCCGGCTTCTTCGGGGTGGCGATGTATTATCGCGGCGCGGCCGCCGCCGACTTCACCCCACTCTGCCCGGCGGTGATCTTCCCGCAGCACTGGGTCTCCGAAACGGTCGACGAGCGGCTGGCCCAGGAGGCCCGGCGCCGCAAGGGCGTCCGCCGCCGGATCGGCATGGCGCTGCAGGACTTCCACGGCGGCAGCCGGCGCCTCGTCAGCGGGGCCTTCCTGGCCAGCACCGTGGGCCTGCTCGCCACCATCCCGCTGATCGTTCGGGTGGTCTTCCCCCGACTCACGGCGCAGCTGCAGGGCCTGTTCGGCCGCATTGTCGGTCCACCCCAGATCACAAGGCTGGTCCTGGAGCGGACGACGCCCACCGCCGGCCCGGAGGAGCATGACCACGGCTATCTGCTGTCGGAGATGATCGACATCGCCGAAAAGATTCTCCGGGATATCGGCCTGACCTCAAGCTACGCGCGCCTGGTTTTCATCTTCGGCCACGGCTCGACCAGCATGAACAATCCGCACGAGTCCGCGCACGACTGCGGCGCCTGCGGCGGCGGA
>CANJKM010000047.1 GCA_947474805.1 Caulobacterales bacterium
AGTATGGAATAGATAACCGCTGAAAGCATCTAAGCGGGAAACTAACCTCAAAACAAGGTCTCGCTGAGAGCCGTGGTAGACCACCACGTTGATAGGCCAGGTGTGGAAGCGGGGCGACTCGTGAAGCTTACTGGTACTAATAGCTCGATAGGCTTGATCGTTCCTCAGTAAAGCTCATGCGCGGCGAAGAAGCCGTCGCTGTTGCTTTGCATCATTCAGACTGTGTCTTTCATCATCATCCTTCTTGTTGACCCGGTGGCTATGCCGGAAGGTCCCCACCCGATCCCATTCCGAACTCGGTCGTTAAGCCTTCCTGGGCCGATGGTACTTCGTCTCAAGGCGCGGGAGAGTAGGTCGCTGCCGGGTCTACAAGACGGATGATGTTTTTCAGGTCAAAACCCTTCATTTTCGATTTCCCGCCTTTGCCGCGGGGTGGAGCAGCCCGGTAGCTCGTCAGGCTCATAACCTGAAGGTCATAGGTTCAAATCCTATCCCCGCACCCAACTTCTAAGTAATGGGCCCTAGTTCGAAAGAACTAGGGCCTTTTGCTATGCAGCCGTCCGTACGTCGCAAAGTACTTACTTTGCAACGCGGGTCATAGGTGACGCATGGTGCGATTATCTATTCATTGGGCTTGCTAGGTCGTTCGGCCGCGCGAGCGGCGTCCGCGACGATCCATCTCGCGATGGCGCGGGCTGCTTCGAAGACTGCTTCAGGTGGCTTTGGCTGGTCCATGCTTGCTCTCCTGCAATGCTTGGAGAGCTTGGCGCCTGGCCGGCGGGTTTACGATCGATTCACCGCAGCCAGGCGCATGCGCACCAAAAGTTTGCACCGGACCGGACTCTGGCCATGATCACGGGATGGGCGTTTTCCGTCATTTCCCAACGATCGACAGGGGCGTCCAGAGCGTCACCAGTTGGATCGGGCTCGCGGGCCTTCTAGGGGCGGCGATCAGCGCCATTGCGGTCTGGGCGGCGGCAGTCACGCCCGCTCTTCGTCATTACGCCCCGTTCTCATATGTGGTTGCGGGGCTTCTGGTCGTCGTGGCCTCACTCGCCTTAGTCCTACTCGTTGTCTTGATCCGGCGAGCCTGGCGCCAGAGCGCCGATCCCCAACCTGTGCCGGTCAATGATCCGGGCATCATCGAACTGCGGATCGATGTGCGGGCGATCAAGGAAACCCTTCTCGGCTACGGTGACCCCAGGAATGAGGCGGATACGCTGTCTCAGCACATGGCTCGGTTAAGGGTGGGGTTGCAGAGTTCCTCACCTTGACCAAAAAGGGGCGCGCCACCCTGGTTGAATATATGGTGGTACGGAAGGCGCAGTAGGGCGGCCACGGAAGCGGGCTCTTAGCGGATAACGCGCGGAATAAGTCTGCGCCCGTATGTGCCTTAGGCTGCTATTTTTATAGAATATTTTAGTCTGCTTTGGGAGGTGGGACGCCTCCCCGCACCCAAGATCACGCCGCCAAGTCCCTGACTTGGCGGCGTTTTTCGTTTCGGCCGGGCCCGCGATTCGACTCATAGTTCTTGTTATGTTCTATTCCGCCTCGGAGGTCTCCCGATGCAGCTTTCTTTCGAGCTCGACCCGTCGCCGCTGACGCCCGCCGTCTATGAGCGGCTGCTCTCCGCCTACGGCGGTTTCGACGGCCCCCGGCTGGATCCGCTGGACCAGCTGATCAAGGCGATGATCAGCGCGCGCACCTATGACGAGGTCTCCTGGCCGGCCTTCCAGCGCCTGCGCGAGGCCTATCGTCCCTGGGAGCGGCTGATCGAGGCGGAGCCCGCCGAGGTCGAGGCCCTGCTCGCCAACGTCGACCATCGCGAACTCAAGGCCGCCTGGTTGACTCAGGCCCTGGCCGCCATCCTCGCCCAGAAGCGCTCGCTGAACCTCGCCTTCCTGGCCGAGGGCTCGGTCGAGGAAGGGATGGCCTGGCTACAGCGCCTGCCCGGCGTCGGCGGCAAGGCCGCGGCGGCGGTGATGAATTTCTCGACCCTGCGCCGTCGGGCCATGGTGGTCGACACCCATGTCTGGCGGGTCGCGCGGCGGATCGGCCTGGCTCCCGCCCGCGCCGACCCGGACGGGGTGCAGCGCGCGCTGATGGACGCAGCGCCCGCAGCCTGGAAGGCGGAGGACTTCTACAACCTGCACTGGCTCCTGAAAACGCTTGGCCAGAAGCTGTGCGAGGATAGCCGAACCCGCTGCGGGGCCTGCCCGGCGGCGGCCCTCTGCGCTACCCGCGCCAAGGCCCCCCATGCAGAGGGTCCGCGTGTCGTCCCTTTTGGCCTCGGACCGCGAGAGAACAAACGGGCAACTGACCTTCTGCCGCCGGCCCTGGCCAAGCTCAAGGCCTGGATGGGGCGGAGCCTAGCGGCCGTGGCCACCCTCGGGCGCGAACCGCTCGACGACGCGCTGGGCGGGGGACTGATTCCGGGCAGCCACCAGGCCGCGGGCGAGGACGCCGGCGACGGCGCGGCCGCTCTGGGTTTCGCCGCCGCCCTGATGGCGCGGGCCCTGGACGCCCAGCCCGGCGCGAGGGGTTTGCTGGTCCGTTCGGGCGAGGCGGCGCGCGAGGACGGCGTGGTGCACGGCCCCGGCCTGCAGGCGCTCGGGCTCGATCCCGACCGGGTGGGGGTGGTCTCGGTCCGCACCGGCGCCGAGGCCCTGAGAGTGGTGGACGAGGCGCTGAAGTCCGGCGCCGTGGCGGCTGTGCTGGCCGCCCTATGGGACGAGCCGCGCTTGGATCTCTCGGTCACGCGAAGGTTCAACCTCTCGGCCGCGCGGTACGGCTCCCTGGCGATCCTGGCGACGCGCGACCTGTCGGCCACCAGCGCCGCCCTGACCCGCTGGCGGGTGCGCACCCTGCCGTCGCGTGAGAGCCGGCGCCGGCTCGGCCGCCCGACCTTTAAGCTCGATCTCGTCCGAAACCGGTTTGGGGCGACCGGCGAATGGATTCTCGAATGGAATAGTGATGAGCGTTGTTTCCAAGCTCCCCCAAACCTCGCCGCAGGCGCGCTTTCTCTGCCTGTGGTTCGACCGGCTGGCGACCGATCGCGCGCGGCTGTCCCTATCCAGGTCGACGAAGCCTTGGACGGGGCCGCTGGTCCTCTTCGAGAAACGGGCTAACGCGCTCCGGCTGGTCGCGCTCGACAGGGCCGCCGAGGCCGAGGGCCTGACGATCGGCATGATGCTGACCGACGCCCGCGCCCAGGCGCCCGGCCTGCGCGCCGTCGAGGCGACCCCCGAGACCGACGCCGCCTGGCTCCGCGCCGCCGCCGAGGCCTGCCGCCGCTACACGCCCGCCCTGGCGCTGGACCCGCCCGACGGGCTGATGCTGAACGTCACGGGCGCGGCCGAACTGTTCGGCGGCGAGTCGGCCCTGATCCGGACCATCGTCGCCCGTTTCGGCGGCCGGGGCGTCTCGGTTCGCCCAGGCCTTGCCGACACGCCGGGTCTCGCCTGGGCGCTCGCCCGCTTCTCCGATCTTGAGATCGCCGCGCCGGGCGAGCGCGAGACGGCGCTGGCGCCGCTTCCCGTCGGGGCGCTGGGCCTGGAGGGCGAGGCGGCCCATGTGCTGAAGCGGCTCGGGCTGCGCACCGTCGGCCAGCTGCTGTCGGGTCCGCGCGCGCCCCTGGCGAGGCGGCTCGGTGAGACGGTGCTGGAGCGGCTGGACCAGGTGCTGGGCCGCAGGGCTTGCGCCCTCGACCTCAAGCTGGAAATCCCGCCTTACCTCGTGGAGCGACGCCTCCTCTCGCCCATGGTCCGGAACGAGGAGGTCCTGGCCCGTATCCGCCGACTCGGCCAGCGACTCGGCCATAGGCTGGAAGGCGAGGGACTCGGCGCGCGCGGCTTCCGGCTGGAGCTGCAACGCGTGGACGGCGCGGTAAAGCAGTTGGAGGTCTGGGCCAGCCTGCCGCTGCGCGACCCTGCCCGGATCGCGGCCCTGTTCGCCGAGCGGATCGCAGCCCTGAACGAGGGGCTGGAGGCCGACTACGGCTTCGATCTCATCAGGCTGGAGGCCTTGCGCCCCCAGGCCCTGAGCGACCGGGCGATGAGCCTGCTGCCCGACGGGGCGGACGGTGAGGCGAAATTCGCCGCCCTGATCGATCGCCTGTCGGCGCGGCTCGGCCCCGCCGCCGTGCGGCGGCTCGTGCCGGCGGCGCAGACCCGCCTGCCCGAACGCTCGGCCCGCGCCCTGCCTTTCGACCCCGCCGCCCCCGCCGCCTGGACGGGTGAGGCCTCGCGCGACGAGGGCTCGCCCTTGCGCCCCCTCACGCTGTTCGACCCGCCCCAACCGATCGAGGTTCTGGCTGAAATCCCGGAAGAGCCGCCGGTCCGCTTCACCTGGCGCCGCGTCCAGCACCAGATCGCCGCCGCCGAGGGCCCCGAACGGATCGATCCCGAATGGGGCCGGCGCACACGGCGGCGTGTGCGCGACTACTACCGGTTGGAGGATGAGGGGGGGCGCCGCTTCTGGGTCTTCCGCGAGGGGCGCTACGCCGGGGAGCAGGACCAGGACAAACCCAAGCCCGGCGACCCCGAGCCCGAGCCGCCGCCGCCGCCGCGCTGGTTCCTGCACGGCCTGTTCGCATGACGCGCGCCTACGCCGAGCTGGCGGTCACCAGCTGCTTCTCCTTCCTGCGCGGCGCCTCCAAGCCGGACGAACTGGTCCGGCAGGGGCGCGAACACGGCTATCGGGGCATGGCGATCACCGACCGCAACACCCTGGCGGGGGTGGTGCGGGCCTGGAGCGAAAAGCAAACCCCCGGGAACGACGGCTTCAAGCTGGTGATCGGGTCGCGACTGGTCTTCGCCGACGGAGCGTCCGAGCTTCTGGCCTACGCCGCCGACCGCGAGGGCTATGCGCGGCTCTCCCGGCTGATCAGCCTGGGCGCCCGGCGCGAAGGCGGCAGGAAGGGCGACTGCACCCTGGGTCTGGCCGAACTGCTGGCCGACACGGAGGGCCTGCTGCTGGCCCTGGCCCCGCCGCCGCGTGTGGACGCAGCCTATCTGAACACGCTGGAGCGGCTAATGCAGACCGCGCCCGGCCGGGTCTGGATCGGGGCGGCGATGGGCTATGGCCCGGCCGACGGGCGGCGGATGGAGCGGCTGGCCGAGATCGCGCAGTCGTCCGGCGCGCCGCTGCTGGCGGTCAACGACGTCCTCTACCACTCGCCCCAGCGGCGCCAGCTGCAGGACGTCATGGGCTGCATCCGCGAGCACACCACCTTGCAGGCCGCCGGCGTGGCGCTGGAGGCCAACGCCGAGCGGCATATGAAATCACCTGCGGCGATGGCCGACCTCTTTCGTCATCATCCTGAGGCCATCGCCGAGACCGTGAGGCTGCTGGACCGGATCGATTTCGATCTGGGGGATCTCAGCAACGAATACCCCGATGAACCCGTGCCGCCGGGCAAGACCCCGCAGCAGCATCTGGAGGACCTGAGCTGGATCGGCGCCCGCCGCCGCTATCCGCGCGGCGTTCCCGACAAGGTGAAGGGGATGCTGAAGATGGAATTCGCCTTCATCGAGTCGGAGACCTTCGCCCCCTTCTTCCTCACCGTGCACGACGTGGTCGCCTTCGCGCGGTCCAGGGGCATCCTCTGTCAGGGGCGGGGGTCGGCGGCCAACAGCGTGGTCTGCTACTGCCTGGGCGTCACGGCGGTCGATCCGATGGAGAGCGATCTCTTGTTCGCGCGCTTTCTGTCGTCCAACCGCGGCGAGCCGCCCGACATCGACGTCGACTTCGAGCACGAGAGGCGCGAGGAGGTGATCCAGTACATCTACGAGCGCTACGGCCGCGACCGCGCCGCCATCTGCGCCACCGTCATCCATTACCGGCCCAGAAGCGCCATCCGCGACGTCGGCAAGGCCATGGGCTTATCGGAGGACATCACCGGCGCCCTGGCCGGCACGGTCTGGGGCAGCTGGGGCACGGGTCTGCCCGAAAGCCAGGTGCGCGAGGCCGGGCTTGATCCGACCAATCCGGTGATCCGGGAGACGGTCGAGCTGGCCAATGAGCTGATCGGCTTTCCGCGCCACCTGTCTCAGCACGTGGGCGGCTTCGTCCTGACCCAGCGGCGGCTCGACGACACCGTGCCGATCGCCAATGCGGCGATGGACGACCGCACCTTCATCGAGTGGGACAAGGACGACATCGACGCCCTGAAACTGGTGAAGGTCGATGTGCTGGCGCTCGGCATGCTGACCTGCATCCGCAAAGCGTTCGAGCTGATGAACCAGCACGGCCTGTCGCGCATCCGCGACATGGCTGACATCCCCAAGGGGGATTCCGCCACCTACGGCATGCTGTGCCGCGCCGATTCCGTGGGGGTCTTCCAGGTCGAGAGCCGGGCGCAAATGAACATGCTGCCGCGCCTGCGCCCCAACAAATTCTACGACCTGGTGATCGAGGTGGCCATCGTGCGGCCGGGTCCGATCCAGGGCGACATGGTCCACCCCTATCTGAAGCGCAAACAGGGCAAGGAGCCGGTGACCTTCGAGGGCCCGGCGGACGAAACGGGCCAGCCCGAGCTAAGGAGCGTGCTGGAGCGGACCCTGGGCGTGCCGCTGTTCCAGGAGCAGGCGATGCAAATCGCCATCACCGCTGCCCACTTCTCCCCGGCTGAGGCGGACGGCCTGCGCCGGGCCATGGCCACCTTCCGCGCGCACGGGAAGATCGAGGCCTACCGCGACAAGATGGTCGGCGGAATGATCGCGCGGGGCTATTGCCCCGACTTCGCCGAGCGCTGCTTCAAACAGATCGAGGGGTTCGGCTCCTACGGCTTCCCGGAGAGCCACGCCGCCTCCTTCGCCAAGCTGGTCTATGTCTCCGCCTGGCTGAAATGCCACCAGCCGGCGGTGTTCGCCTGCGCGCTTCTGAACTCGCAGCCGATGGGCTTCTACGCCCCGGCCCAGATCGTCCGCGACGCCCAGGAGCACGGGGTCGAGGTCTTTCCCGCCGATGTCGAGCACAGCCAGTGGGACTCGACCCTGGAGCGCAACGCCCACGGTGTGCTGGGGCTGAGATTGGGCCTGCGCCAAATCGACGGGTTCGCGGAAGCTTGGGCGCGGCGGCTGGTCGCCGGCCGGGCCATGGGCGCCTTCGAGGACTTCGACGGCCTGGTGCGGCGGGGCGGCCTGACCCAGGCGCAACTGCAGCGGCTGGCGGAGGCCGACGCCCTTCGCTCGCTCGGGCTCGACCGGCGGTCGGGGCTCTGGAAGGCGAGGGGGGTGTCGAAGGCCGCGCCCGCGCCGCTGCTGGCCGATTTGCCGGACACCGAGCCGGCCATGCCGCTGCCGGAGATGGCGCGGTCCGAGCATGTGGTCGCCGACTATCAGACCACGCGGCTGTCCTTGAAGGATCACCCGATGAGCTTCCTGCGCGAGCGGCTGACAGCCGAACGGGTGCTGGACTGCAAGACTTTCGGGACGCTGGCGGACGGCAAGCCGGCCAAGGTCTCGGGCGTGGTGCTGGTGCGCCAGCGGCCGGGCAAGGGGCTCGTTTGTTTCATCACCCTGGAGGATGAGACCGGGGTGGCCAATCTCGTGGTCCTGCCCGAGGTGTTCGACCGCTACCGCAAGGTGATCATGACCGCGCGGCTGATCCTGGCCGAGGGCCGGGTGCAGAAGAGCGAGGAGGGGGTGACCCACCTTCTCGCCTACAGGCTGGTCGACCGAACGGGAGAACTGCAGCGCCTCTCCGAACCCGACCTGTTCGCGACCGAGACACCGCCGAGCCCGCCTCATCCCCGCGACGTGCGGGTGATGCCAGCCTCGCGGGACTTTCATTGACGGGCCACCTCCTCCCGGTTGCCGAGCGGGCTGGCTTCTCCCATGGTCGGCAGCTCAAGCAGAGGCGGCGACCCTGAACTACAGACATCATTTCCACGCAGGCAATTTCGCCGACCTGGTCAAGCACGCGGTGCTGCTGACCCTGCTGGCGCGGCTCACGCGCGATCCGAAGCCGCTCGCCGTGCTCGACACCCATGCGGGGGCGGGGGCCTATGACCTGACGGGAGCGGAGTCGAAAAAGTCCGGTGAGGCCGAGCGGGGAATCGCCAGGCTGATGGAAGACCCCGCCGCGCCCTCCGCCTTTGATGGCCTGAAGGCGGCGGTCCGGCGGCTGAATCCGGACGGCGGGCTTCGGTATTATCCCGGCTCGCCCTGGCTGGCGGTAAAGGCGCTGCGCAAGGGCGATAGCTATCGCGGCCATGAGCTGCGCCCGGACGACTACCTGGCCCTGTCGGCGATGCTGAAGCGCGAGGCGGGGTCGGTGGACGCTCAGGCCTCGCGGTTCGACGGCTACGCGGCCCTGGAGGGCCCGTCCCGCATCCGGCGGCTGGTGCTGATCGATCCGCCGTTCGAGCGCGGCGACGAATACGCTCAGATCCTGCAGGGTCTGGCCAAGGCGCTCGCTCAGCCCGGCACGATCGCGGCGGTCTGGCTGCCGGTGAAGGATCTGGAGACGCTCGACGCCTTCTTGTCGGGGCTGGAGGCGCTGCGCCAACCCATCCTTCTGGCCCAGGCGCGCCTCCGGCCGCTGCACGACCCCCTGAAGATGAACGGCTGCGCCATGGCCCTGGTCGGGCAAGGCGTTACGGGGCTTGGGGTAGAGGCCGATCTCGAGTCCATCTGCGGCTGGACCGCCAAGGCGTTGGGCGAGGCCGGGGCCGCGGCCCGGCTGGACAGATTGCCGCCGCCATAAAAATTCCGCGTGTGCGAAGAAACCCGACGTGCTATGTTGCGGCGCACAATTTGCCGCCAAATCTCGCCCGCCGGAGAATCCGCATGTCGATCGAGCCGCAAACCACCCCTTCCGTCGATCCGCAGCGCGCCTTCCAGCTCGGCATGGGCGCCGTCTCGCCGATGTGGCCCGCCTATACGGTCGCCGCCGGAGCCGGCCTCGCCTACTGGTGGTGGAACCGGATGGCCCGCGGCGAGCATTTCAATCTCCTGGCTGAAGCCGCCTCCTTTACTCCGGCGGAAGGCGAACTGCCGATCCTCGCCCCGGCCGCCTTCCCCCCTGTGGTTGAAGACGTGATCGAAGTTGCCGTCGAGGCGCCGACCGCGCTCGCCGAGGCTGTCGCCGCCCCCATCGAGGCGGCGATTGAAGCCATGGCCGAGGTCGCCGCTCAGGTCGAAGCCGCCCTCGAGGCCCTGTCGGGGACGCCCGAACCAGCGGCCCAGGCCTTCCCGCCGATCTTTGAAGAGCCCTTCCTGGAGACCACGGCGCCCTTGGCCGCCGCTGTCGAGGAGGTTGCCGAGCCGGTCGTCGAGGCTGTTGTGGAAGCTCCGGCCGCTGTCGCCGCCGCGGTCGAACCGCCTCCCGCCCCGGAAGCCAAGCCGGTGGTCAGCCGCCTCGACCAGAGTCTGGCCGCCTGGGCCGCGACCACGCCCAAGACAGTCTCCAAGCCTGTGGCCGCCAAGCCCGTCGCAGCCGCCGCGCCCAAACCGGTGTTGAAGGCCGCGCCGAAGAAGACCGCGACAAAGACCGCCGCCAAGGCCAAGCTAACCTAGAAGGCCGCCAAGAAGAGCTGACTGCTCAGGAACCTTGGCTTTTGTCCGGGGTTCCGCCTGCATGTTTGCGCGCAGCCATCTTGACCTGCACGGGATCCGCGCCTCGGTGGAACGGACCCGCCGCATCTCCGATCGTGTCGTGGGGATCGGGCCGATCGGCATCGGCCTCGACGGCGTGCTGGCCTGGATCCCGGGCCTCGGCGCCGCCTATAGCTTGGCCGCCGCCGTCCTGATCATGATCCAGGGTGTCCGCGCCCGAGCCTCGCTGCCCACACTGTTTTCGATGGGGAGCATCTTGTTCGCCGACACCGCGCTGGACGCGGTGCCGATCCCCTTCGCGCCTGCGGTGGCCGATGTCCTGTTCACCGGCCACAAGTGGGCGTCGAACATGCTGCTCAAGCACATGGAGGAGACCCTCTATTACGAGGGGAGCCGCCAGGAGGCGCAGGCAGACCCCCGCTTCCGCGAGGCCCTGGCGGCAATGGAGCAGGTGGGCGACCGCCGGCGGATCGTGTTTTTAAGCTAGCTCAGGTCCGGGGATCCTCGCCCTCGTCAAGCCAGTCTTCTTCTTCGTCCTCGCCGTCCTCGTCGTCGACGGGCATCTTTTCCGCGCCGATCAGCGAAACCCAGACGGGGTCCGATCCTTCGACCGCCTCCAGGTCCTCGTAGAAGGCGACGCGGGTGTGACCGTTGGGCAGAAGCAGGCCCATCATCTCCAGCGTTTCGCCGTCCTCGCTCTCGTGAGCCTCAGCCTGAACCACCAGGGCGGCGATTTCGTCGTCCTCGTCGTACCAGATCACCGGCTGGGGCAGGATCATGTCGATGCAGCGGCCATTGAAGGTGTCGCCCAGCGCGAACACCGCCGCGCCCTGGTCGACGTCGTGCGGCGTGGCGCAACGGTCCTGGAAGACCGTCGCATGGGCCCAGTCCTGGGCGCTGTAGCCTCGTCCATCCATGCCCCGAACGAGACGCCCGGCAGGCGTCGGCGTCAAGTAAGAGCGCGTCAGGCGAAAGTGTGAGCGGTTTCGCCGCCCGGGCGCGCTCTAACTCTGAGGGGGAGCATTTTCGGTTTCACCGAGAATGCTCGGGGCGGTAGGCTGAGCCAAGGTCGCGGGTCCGAAAATGGCTTCGAAGGCCGATTTCAGCGCGGCGTCGGCCTCGTCCATGGTCACCGGCAAGCCGAGATCCACCAGGCTGGTCACCCCGTGCTGGGTGACGCCGCAGGGCACGATCCCGGAAAAATGCTTCAGGTCCGGTTCGACGTTGAGGCTGATCCCGTGAAATGAGACCCATTTGCGCAGCTTGACCCCGATGGCGGCGATCTTGTCCTCGCGAGGGGGGAGCCCCGGCGTTCTGCGCTCGACCCAGACGCCGACGCGCCCCCGCCGGGTCTCGCCGACCACATTGAATCGGGCCAGAGCCTCGATCACCCAGGCCTCCAGCGCCCTCACGAAGGCGTGGACATCGCGGCCTCGGGCGTTGAGGTCCAGCATCACATAGGCCACCCGTTGCCCGGGGCCGTGATAGGTGTACTGGCCGCCACGCGCGGTCTGGAAAACCGGAAACCGCTGCGAATCCAACAGATCTTCAGGCTTGGCCGAGACGCCGGCAGTGTAGAGAGGCGGGTGCTCCAACAGCCAGATCAGCTCGCCCGCCTCGCCGGCCGCTATGGCCGCGGCGCGGGCCTCCATGGCCCGCACGGCGGCCTCATAGCCGACCCATCCTGGCGAAATAGCCCATTCGACCGGTTGGCGGTCGCCTCGCGGGAAGGTTGGTCGGCTTAACGGCTGTGCAAGCATGATGGCCCAATGTGGCTCCCAGCGCGTCTCGCGCAAGCGTTGGAAGGCCCGGTATCTCGTGAGTCAGGTCAATTCGGTCCAGGTTGAGATCTCCGTCGTGCTGGGGCGCTGCACCCTGCCGATGCAGCAGCTCCTGCGCATGGGCCGCGGCGCGGTGATCCCGCTGGACGCCGGCGAGCGCGACGAGGTCTGGATTCTGGCCAACAACCATCCGGTGGCCCGCGGCGAAATCCAGATCAGCGAGGATCGGATCGCCATCAGCGTCACCCGCGCCGCCGACCTCTACGACTTTATGGCGGGCGCCTAATTCATCCATCGACACGTCGCCCCTTCACACCGGGACGGCGGTTTGCTACCCACCCCGCTCCAAAGCGAGCGGTCGTGGCGGAATGGTAGACGCGCAGCCTTGAGGTGGCTGTGGGGTAACTCCCGTGGAAGTTCGAGTCTTCTCGACCGCACCAACTTCGGACTCTAGAAGGCCGCCGCTCACCCGGCGGCCTTTTTGCTTGGAACCCCACGACAGCCATCAGTGGGTTTCAACTTGGGACATCTGCCTCTTCAACCGAAGGTCTCGCGAGCCGGCGTCGAGCTCGTGAAGCGCTTCGAGGGCCTGCGCCGCAAGGCCGCGCGGCTCGCCGACGGCGGCTGGACGATCGGCTATGGCCACACCCGTTCGGCCCGAGAGGGCGCGGAGGTCGGCCCCGAAGAGGCCGAGGCCCTGCTGATCTACGATCTGCGCAAGGTGGCCGAGGTCATCGTCGCCAATGTCTACTCCCCGCTGACCCAGAACCAGTTCGACGCCCTGGCGGCGTTCGCCTTCAACATCGGGACGGAGAATTTCGTCCGTTCGGCCGTGCTCAAGCGACTGAACGAGGGCAACTATCTGCAGGCCGCCGCCGCGCTGGAGCTCTGGCGCAAGGTCGACTTCGACGGCGAGGACATCGTGGTCGACGCCCTGGTCCGTCGCCGGGCGGCCGAGAAGTCCCTGTTCCTGACCCCGACCGACGGCTACCGGCCGACGCCGACGCCCGTGCTGCGGGTGCTGCTAGATCCTTCCGTGATGGAGACCCTGGAGCAACGGCGGGCCAGCCTGGTCAGCCCGATCGTACTCAACGCCTCGCTCGATGGCGATTTGGCCACCCTGGAGCGCGAGGAGCCGTCCTTCTCGCTGCGCGCCGAAGACGCGCTCGAGCCGGCTCCGATCGAAAACGAGGAGCCGCCGTCCGCCGCGCTCGCCGCCGCCGCCAACGTCAAGGCGAGGCTGGAACGGCTCTTGGCCGATGACGAGCCCGCCGCTCCGGAGCCGACCGCCGATTTGAGCTTCCCGGATGCGCCTCAGGCCCCCGAGGCGGCCGCGCCCACCTTTGAACTCACGCCCGCGCCGGAATCCGATCCCGAGATTCAACCCGAGCCCCAGCTTGAGCCGGAAGCGCCGCCCGCCCAGCCCGGCTTCAGCCTGCCGCCCTTGTTCGATCCGATCTTGGTGCGCTCCCAGCCCGAGACAGAGTCGCTTCAGGACCTGGAGCCCCGACCCGAGAGCGAGGGGGCGTCCAACGGCTTTGGGCGCCGCGCCACGCCGGTTCGATACAACGCCTATCCGTCGTCCAGCCCATCGCCGCGTCGTAATCGCGCGCCCTACGGCGCGCCAATGCTGATTGTGGCTCTTGTCGGCGTTTCCCTTTTCTCGGGTTCAATCGTCGCCATGCTTAGTGGAAAGGCCACTTTCGCCATGCTGGCCATCGGCTTAGTCGGTGTGATCTTCATGGCCCCAGCGGCGATAAGATTCCTCCTGAACCAGATGGAGCCGGAAATCGGTTCGCCGGAGCCCGAATAGTGGTCGCATAAGGGCTTGATCAAGTCGCCTACCTGCGCGTTACTGTGGCCATAAACGGCCATAACTAGGGAGGCCCACTTGAAGCGTAAGCATCACAACGTTGGCGGCACCGAGCAGACGGTTCGATTTGTTCTCGGCGCCATCCTGATAATGACGGCGGCGGTGAGTTTTCACCCAAGCACCGCCATCCTCGGGCTCATCGGGGTTTACGCCCTGGCGACCGGGGCCATGCGCTATTGCCCGATCAACGCCATGTTGAAGCGCAACAGCCACGGCGACGAAGGCGTTGAGATGGACGCCTAGCAGGCGCCCGACATGGGGGCGGCCATCCTGGCCGCCATCATGCATTCGCTTTCAGGCCTGAGCCCTCTACAAGGCTCTCGCGGGCGCGCGTTTCCGACCCGGCCAATCTGGAGCTGACTGTTGGACGGCTGGGTCGGGACGGGCCGCGTACGCGCGCGCGAGACGGCGGGCGTTCTCCAGATCGCCATCGACGGCCTGACCACCCAGGCCAAATACTACAAGCCCCTGGTCTATGAGTTCTTCCGCAAGGAATGGCGCGGCGCGCGTCCGGCGTGGGGGGACTTCTCCGTCGAGATCGGGATGGAATACACCGGCGACCCGCCGTGGCTGGACCTCGACAACCTGGCCAAGGCCCTGCTGGACGCCATCAAGGGCTACGCCTTTCACGACGACGCCCAGGTTTCGCGCCTGCTGGTCGAACGGCGGCCCGGCGAACGAGAGCGCATCACCATCGACATCCGGAAGGTGGGCTGAGCTAGCGCCCCGCGAAGGTCAACAGCGGCAGGGTCAGGGCCAACTCCCCGCCCATCGACATCTGCGGCTCCGAGGCCGGCGTCAGCTTTTCGGCCAGCTCGCGCTTGGAGACGCAGCTCTGCGCGGCGCGCCCAAGGGCTGGGAACTCCTTCACCCGGGGCAGGCTCTCCAGAACGCAGGCGTCGAAATAGGGATAGGTGTCGCTCTCGCCGCAGCCGAAGGACGAACGATCCGGCCGGGCGGCGGTCAGGACCATCCGGTTGGGCTTGGCCAGGTAGGGGACGAAGACCCCCGAATAGCAGGCCGAGATCACCACCACGGTCGGCTTCTTGCCGCAGGCGTTGTCGACCATCTTGGCGGCGAAGCGCGGACTCATGATTTCCTCCCCGACGAACGCCCCCTGAGGCGCGCCGTGTGATGTCAGATAGAGGAGG
>CANJKM010000048.1 GCA_947474805.1 Caulobacterales bacterium
CACCCTGATCCAGGTGATGCAGAAGGCCGTCCGCAAGGCGGCGCGCGGCCTGCAACGCGACTTCGGCGAAGTCGGCGAACTTCAGGTGTCGAAGAAGGGCCCGGCCGACTTCGTCTCGGCCGCCGACATCAAGGCCGAGCAGACCCTGTTCGAGGCCCTGACCGAGGCCCGCCCCGGCTATGGCTTCCTCGGCGAGGAGCGCGGCTGGATCGAGGGCACCGACAAGACCCACCGCTGGATCGTCGACCCCCTGGACGGCACCACCAACTTCCTGCACGGCGTGCCGCACTTCGCGGTCAATGTGGCGCTGGAGCGCGACGGCGCCGTGGTGGCCGCCGTCACCTACAACCCGGTCACCAACGAGCTCTTCTGGGCCGAGAAGGGCCGAGGCGCCTTTCTCAACAACGATAAGCGGCTGCGGGTCGCCGCCCGCCGCTCGCTCGGCGAAGCCCTGCTGGTCACCGGCGTGCCGCACGCCGGCAAGCCCGGCATGACGCGGTTCCTGAAGGAGCTGCATCAGATCGGCCCGCGCTGCGCCGGCATCCGCCGCTCGGGCTCGGCGGCGCTGGACATGGCCTATGTCGCGGCCGGCCGTTACGACGGCTTCTGGGAAGCGGACCTCGCCGCCTGGGACACGGCCGCCGGCGCGCTTTTGGTGCTCGAGTCCGGCGGCACGGTCGCCTCGACCGACGGCTCGCCCTACAGCCCGGAGAACGGCACGGTCTGCTGCGCCAATCTGGAGCTGCAGCCGCTGCTGCTGGAGCGGCTGGCGGCCGTCGCCTGATCCGCCGGCAGGCGGACACGTTTCGTTACAAACCAGTTTAGCGAACTCGCCCCTTGCGCCCAAGTTTCGCCGCGCCGATATCTTGTGGTGTGATGGCGTCCCCCTGGACGCTTTAGGAAAGGCTTCTTCGCCATGAGCGACTACAACCGCGGCTTCACGCGCGCCCCCACGGCTACCGCCGATATGGCGGTCGACGCGGGGCTGCGCAGCTTCATGCTGGGCGTCTACAACAAGGTGGGCCTCGGCCTCGTGCTTTCGGGCGCCCTGGCGTGGCTGACCAGCCACGCCCCGGTCGCGAACCTGATGTTCCGGTTGACCCCCGACGGCCGTCTGGCCGGCTACACCTTCCTGGGCATGGCGGTGGTGTTCGCGCCGCTGGTCATCCTGCTCGGCTCCAACTTCGTCAAGAACGTCACCCCGCGCGGGGCCGGCGCCCTCTACTGGACCATCGTCTCCCTGATCGGCGCGTCGCTCGGTACGGTGATGCTGGTCTATACGGGCGCCTCGGTGGCCACGACCTTCTTCGTCACGGCCACGGCCTTCGGCGGCCTCAGCCTGTTCGGCTATACGACCAAGAAGGACCTGACCGGTTTCGGCAGCTTCCTGATCGTCGGCCTGTTCGGCCTGATGATCGCCTCGATCGTCAACATCTTCCTGCATTCGTCGGCGATGAGCTTCATCATCTCGGCGCTCGGCGTGTTGATCTTCGCGGGCCTGATCGCCTTCGACACCCAGCGGCTGAAGATGACCTACTACCAGCTGGGCGGCGACCAGGCGGCCATGGGCGTGGCGACCAGCTACGGCGCGCTCAGCCTCTACATCAACTTCATCAACCTGTTCCAATTCCTGCTGATGTTCCTCGGCAACCGCCGCTAGGGCTTAGCGAGACCCAGAGACAGGAACGCCCCGGAGGGAGACCTCCGGGGCGTTTTTCGTTCGGGCGCCCGGCAGGCCTAGTTCTTGGCGTCCTGGGCGGTGTCGGTGACGGCGCGGCCGGCGGAGGTGACGTCGCGGCCGGCGCCCTCGACGGTGTTGCAGGCGGCCACGGCGATCGAGGCGGCGGCGGCTAGGAAGATGACAAGCTTGCGCATGGAGGCTCTCCGATGAATGGCGGAAAGCGGAACGGTCAGGTCGTCCGGCGGTTCCCGCCCTCGGGCGCCTCGCCCATGCTTTCGGGGGCCGGGAAGGCCAGGAAGACCGACACCCCGCCGTCCGGGCCCTTGCGGAACTCGGTGCGGCCGCGGAGCTGGCGCGCGAAGGCGGTCATTAGCGTCCGGCCGACGCCGGGGCCCGGGTCGGCGCGAGTCAGCTGACCCTCATCGCCCTTGCCGTTGTCGGAGATCTCCAGCGTGACCTCGTCCGGCTTGACCGCGAACTGCACCCGGATCACGCCGCCGTCCTCGCCGAAGGCGTGCTTCCTGGCGTTGGAGATGGCCTCCACCGCGAACAGGGCCAGGGGCGCCAGCTTGTCGGGATCGATCTCCAGGTCGTCGGCCTCCAGCACGGTGCGGACCACGCTCGGCCGGCCGCCCTCGCCGGTGGTCAGCTGGGCGGTCAGCTCCTCCAGGAACTGGCGCACATCGACCCGCCGCAGATCGGAGCTCTGGTAGAGGGCGCGGTAGATCAGGGCGAGCGCGGTGATCCGCTGACGGGTGTCTGACATGGCGGCCTGGGCGGCCGGGTCCTTCAGCGCCCGCTGCTGCATGTTCAGCAGGCTGGTGATGACCTGCAGGTTGTTTTTCACCCGGTGGTGAATCTCCCGCATCATCGCGTCTTTGTGGGCCATCTGCTCGTGCAGGACCTGGTCGCGCAGGGCGATCGCCTCGGCCATCTGCTCCAGGGTCTGGGCCAGGGCGCGGATTTCCTCGGGCGCGTTGTCGGCCTGGACGGGGCGGACCGACAGCCGGCCCTTGGCGTAGAGGGAGGCGATCCGGTCCAGATAGGTCAGCCAGCGGATCACCACCCGGTCGGCGACCCAGGCCACGGCGATCCAGGTTAGGAGCCAGGCCAGCAGCGGCAGGATGACGCCCTGGAAGGGGTTGAGCTTGGCCCAGAACAACAGGCCCGGCTTGGGGGTGGACAGCTGAACGAAGACATTGCGGCCGAGGAGGGAGACGACCGCGTTCAGGCGCTCCCGCCCCTGGGCGTCGCGGGCGGTGTAGAGCAGGCCGTCCGGCCGCAGGGCCTGAGCCCGCCAGTTGGCCGGCAGCGGAGGGAAGGCGCCGGCCTCGCTGGTCGCGGCCATCGGCCTGCCGTCGACATCCAGCAGGGCGACCTGGGTGTCTTTCGACAGAGTGGCGGCTGAGGCGTCGGGCTTCAGGGTGTCGAGCCTGACCACCGAGACCAGGGCGCCGTCGAAACCGACGTCCGGTTTTGTGGCCCGTATGGCGGTCAGAACCCCTGGTGAGGACCCGTAGACGCCCGCCGGCGCGGCGGCGGCCGAGGAGGCGGCGCCCTTGGCGAGCTCGGTGAACCAGGCGGAGGCGCGACGGCCGGGGTCGGCCTTGACCGTCGCGGCCGAACAGACCACCCGGCCGATCGCGTCCAGCCGGACGATGTTCTCATAGCCTTCGACGCGGTCCAGCAGACCCGCAAGGCGCGGCGCGCATTCAAAGCCTATGGTCTGGGGCGTCAGGGTGTCGAGTAGGGCCGCGGCGGAGAGCAGGCGCGCGCGGGCGCCGGCGGCGCTGCGCATGGCGGCCATGTTGAGCAGGGTGCTCTGCTCGCGCGCGTCGCGCCGGAATTGGGAGACCGACTGGAAGGCGCCCAGCGCAAGCACCGGCGTAAGCGCCAGCGCCACCGCAAGGGCGAGGCGGAATCGGATCGTCATCCGCCGGGGCCCGTCGGCGGGAGACGGGCTCGCGGCGCCCGTTGCGGTCAAGCCGGCGTCGCGCGCAGGCACGTCATCGCGGCCCGCTCAGCCGGTCGGCGTCGTCGAGGATGGACTTCATCGCCTCGCCCGCGCCGCGGCCGTCACGATCATAGCTGCCGTTCTCGAGAATCGACTGGATGGCCTTGCGGGCCCGGCTGACGCGGCTCTTCACCGTGCCGACGGCGCAGCCGCAGATCTCGGCCGCCTCTTCATAGGCGAAGCCGCCGGCGCCCACGAGGATCAGGGCTTCGCGCTGCTCCGACGGCAGCATCAGCATGGCCTGGCGCAGCTCATCGAGCGCCAGGGGCGAGGCCGGGTCGTCGATGGCCAGAAGGGTGCGCTCGGCCGCGTCCTGGTCGAGCTGGGTCTGGCGCCAGGAGCGGCGTTTGTCCGAATAGAACTGGTTTCTGAGGATCATGAAGGTCCAGGCCTTCATATTGGTCCCGATCTGGAAGCTGGAACGGGCGTCCCAGGCCTTCATCACCGTGTCCTGGGCCAGGTCGTCGGCGGCGGCGGCGTCGCCGCACAGGGTGCGGGCGAAGGCGCGAAGATGGGGGATCAGCTTGACGATGTCGTGCTTGAACACCGCCTCGTCGGCGGGCGTCAGGGGCGTGCGCGCGTTCACGTTCAGCGCCCTCCCGAAGACTTCTCGTCGGCTCTCTTCAGGATGGCCAGGAAGTCGCCCGGCACCGGCTCGTTCACCACTTCGTCGAACATCTGGCGCAGTTTCGCGCCGATGGCCTGCTGGCGCAGGCGGGCGTCTTCGGGGCTCGCGCCCTTGGGGGATTTCTTGGGGCGCTCCGCCTGGTCGATCATCGAGACTCCACAATCGATAGCGGGCCGCGAACGTCGTCCGCGCCCGCCTGACTCAAAGGACGTTCAGGAGCCTAACGGAAAAATCGTCGCCGGGTTCCCTGTCGCGGGTGCTATAATTTCCCATATCACGAGGTAAGCGCGGGCGATAAGGAACCTTAGCCTTAAGGCGCGCGTTCGCAGTCCGCCGAACCTTGTCGGGGTCCGTGCACACTTAACGTCAGTCGCCGTCCGGAGGTTCATTTCCGGAGGGCGCCAAGGAGAGATCATGGGTCTGTTCGAACGCCTCGCCCCCCACCTTCCCTATATGCGCCGCTACGCCCGGGCCCTGACCGGCCAGCAAGCCGCCGGCGACGCCTATGTGCGCGCCGCGCTTGAAGCCATCGCCGCCGGGGACCAGGCCTTGCCGCCGCAGCTGACGCCGCGGGTGGCCCTGTATCAGGTCTTCCACGCCATCTGGGACGGCACCGGCGCGCAACTGGACATCGTCAATGACGACGACCCCTCAACCAATGGCGAGCCAACCCGCCGTCTGATGCGCATCCCGCCGCGCTCTCGCCAAGCCTTCCTGCTTACCGCGCTCGAGGGCTTCAGCCCCGCCGAGGCGGGCCAGATCCTCGACGTGTCCTCCAGCGAGGTCGAGATCCTGATCTCCGAGGCCCAGGCCGAGATCGACGCCGAACTGGCCACCAGCGTCCTGATCATCGAGGACGAGCCGGTGATCGCCGCCGACATCGAGGCCCTGGTGCGCGAACTCGGCCATGAGGTGCTCGACATCGCCGCCACCCGCACCGAGGCGCTCGAAGCGGTCGCCCGCCAGACCCCGGGGCTCGTTCTGGCCGACATCCAGCTGGCCGACGGTTCGTCGGGCATCGACGCGGTCAAGGACATCCTCGGCAAGTTCGACGTGCCGGTGATCTTCATCACCGCCTTCCCCGAGCGGCTTTTGACCGGCGAGCGTCCGGAGCCCACCTTCCTGATCACCAAGCCCTTCCAGCCGGAGACGGTGAAGGCGGCGATCGGCCAGGCCCTGTTCTTCCATCCAGCCCGCGCCAAGGTCGCCGCCTAGAGAATCCTCAGGAACCCCGCGGGGCAGGAAGCGTTGCCGTTTCCTCCCCTTCGTTGACAGGATAAGAGAAGCATTATGGCAAAGCCCAACCCAAACCCCAACGGCGTCAGCGACAGCGCCCGCCGCACCGCCGATGAAGCCTATGGCGCGTACGAGGCCGCCCGCGAATACGGCGAGGCTCTCCGCGCCCAGTTTCCCGAGCTGAAGAAGAAGGCCGAGAAGGCCCTCAACGAGAGCGTCGAGCAGCTGCGCGGCCAGGCCCGCGTGGCCGCCGACCGCGCCGGCGAGGAGCTGGAGCACGCCCGCCTCTATGTGGTCGACCGGGTGCAGGAGCGTCCTTTCACCACCACGCTCGCGGCCCTGGGCGCCGGCTTCCTGATCGGCCTGCTGTTCGCGAGCCGCCGCCGTTGATCCTGGAGAAGGCGCTGCCCCTGGTCGCGGCCGCCGCGGCGGTCGCCGCCGCCGTCGCGACCGCCGTGGTGGCGGCGGCCTTCGCGCTCTACGCCCTGGTGCGAGAGCCGCTCGGCCCCGCCGGCGCGGCCGCCGTCGTGGCCGCCGCCTTCGCGGCGATCGCGGCCCTGATCGCCGCCATCGTCGTGATCCGCGCCGAGGCCAAGCGCCGGAACCAACCGCCCGAACCCACGCTTATGGAGCGGGTCGGTCAGCTGGCGCGCGAACACCCCGTCATGTCCGCGGGGGGCGCGATCGCCGCCGGATTGATGGCGCTGAAGAATCCGGCCTTGGCCGCGACGCTCGTCAGCGCCTTCCTGGCCAAGCCCGTCTCGGCCCCAAGGGACACCCGTAAACGCCGCTAGGGGCTGGTTCTCCAGCGGCCTTCGCCACTGGAGTTCTCCATGTTCATCCTCCCCGCCCTGCCCTACGCCGCCGGCGATCTGGCCCCGACCCTGTCGGAGACCACCCTGCTGACCCACCACGGCAAGCACCACGCCAAATACGTCGAGAACACCAACGCCCTGGCCAGGGAAAAGGGGCTCGAGGGAAAAACGATGGAGGAGCTCGTCGCCCACGCCAAGGCGGCCGGCGAGAAGAAGCTGTTCAACAACGCCGCCCAATCCTGGAACCACGGTTTCTTCTGGGCGTGCATGACCCCTTCGCCGGGCAGACCCTCCAGCGCGCTCGCCGCCGCGCTGGAGAAGACCTTCGGCGGGGCTGACGGGTTTCGCGGCAAGTTCGTGCCCGAAGGCGTCGATCACTTCGCCTCGGGCTGGGCCTGGCTGATCGCCAGGGCCGACGGGTCGCTGGAGGTCGTCTCCACCCACGACGCGGACACCGCGCTGCTGGCCGAAGGCGCCGCACCGATCCTGACCTGCGACGTCTGGGAGCACGCCTACTACCTGGACTTCAAGAACGACCGGAAGGCCTTCCTCGACGCCTGGTTCGACAAGCTGCTGAACTGGGAGTTCGCCTCGGCCCAGTACGCCGCCGCGCTGGCGGGCGAGCCCGGCTGGCGCTACCCGGCCCCGCATTAGGGCGCGGAACGGCCTGGCGCGGCGGGCGTTGTCTCAGCGGTTCGACACACTGACAGGGAGACGCGCCATGCTGCGCTGGGCTTTGATTTTTCTGGTCGTGGCGCTGGTCGCCGGCGTCCTCGGTTTTGGCGGGATCGCGGGGACTTCCATGGGGATCGCGCAGATCCTGTTCATGGTCTTCCTGGTGCTGTTCGTGGTCTCGCTGATCATGCACCTGATCCGAGGCCGAGGGGTCTAACCCGCCTTCCAATCGGCCAACGCTCCGCCGCCGGGGGCCCCTCCGGCGGCGGCGCCGGGCCTAGCGCTCCCGTCTCGGCAGCGCCCAGGTCCGCCAGGCCTCGAAGCGCGAGCCGGTCCAACCCTGCGCGGTGACCCGGATGCAGGTTGGTTCGATCTCGATGACGTTAAAACTGGCCGGGGTTCCCCTAAGTCGCTCCGACAGGGTGCCGCCGCCGACCGCATAGGTCCGTTCGTCACCGAACGGCAGCGGCACGGCGAAGGGGTTGTGGACGTGGCCGGTCAGGATGACGTCGACCCCGCCGGCGGCCAGTTGCGCGGCCGCCAGATGCCCGCGATGCACCCCGCCGGTCACCGGCGCCCCGACCGCCTCGACCAGGGGATGGTGGCAGGCCACGATCCGCAAGGCGTCGTTGGGCCGTTGGGCCAGGGCCGCGATGGCCGTGTCGGCAGCCTCCAGATTGATCGCGCCCTTGGACCAGTCGAGCCGGGGCTGGCCGCCGCGGGCGGTGTTGATCGCCCGCACCCGCGCCTCGTGGTGGTCGATGCCCAGGCCGTCGGTCGCCCCGATCCAGCGCCGGTAGCGGTTGAACGGGACCACCGCCCGCAGGGGAATGTTGAGATAGGGGGTGTCGTGGTTGCCGGGCGTGGGCAGCATCGGCGTCGGCAGCCGTTCCAGCCAGCGCGCCGCCGCCTCGAACTCGCGCGGCTTGCCGTTCAGGGTCAGGTCGCCGGTGACCACGGTCAGGTCGGGGGCCAGGGCCCGGGCGAACGCCAGGGCGGCCTCGGTCGGCGCGGCCGCTTCTCCGCCGAAATGGATGTCGGTCAGATGTAGAAGCGTGGCCAAGGCGTCAGGTCTTGGTCTTGGCGGGGGTCGGCTTGCGCCGGCGAGGCTTGGCGGCGGCCGTCGCGGCCGAGGCCTTGGCCCGCGGCGTCCTGACCGCGGCGGCCTTCTGGGGCGCGGTCCCTTCGACCGGCGGCGCCAGGGCGCGGAAGGCGACGGGGGTGAAGGCCACCTCGACCCGGCGTGGAAGCTGGACGGGCTCGCCGTCCAGCACCGCGGGAATCCGGCCCGAGGCCCAGGCCGTCGCACGGCGGACCGGCGTCGAGGTCACCGTCGGGTCGTTGCGCCAATCGACCCCCGGCAGAAGCGCGGCGGCGCCGAGACGGAAGGCCTCGATGGCGTTGTGGACGTTGAGCGCCGCGGCCTCCAGCGCCCGCTCGCCCTGCATGGCGCTCGAGATCAACGGGCACATCAGGGTCAGCGCCTCGCACTTGGTCTTGGGCCCGCCGTCGAGCTGGAAGCGCAGCCGGCCCTTGAAGGCGAGGCTGAGGGCCCGCATCGCGCGTCGGAAGGCTTCGCGCGGCCTCTTCGCCCGGATCGCCTCGCGCGCCTCGGCCCAAAGGGCCGGCGCTCCGAGAATGGCGGCGCAGTAGAAGGGACGGTCGGGGGCGGCGCCCTGTCCCAGCACCCGGCCGCCCGAGACCGGACGCTCGACGCCGAGGGACAGGCCCGCGACCAGGGCGTCCTTCCAGCCGAGCCTTCCATAGAGGGCGTGGGGCAGCATGTTCATCGTGCCGCCCGGCAGGGGCATGAGCAGGGGTCCTTTCGGTCCGGCAAGACCCGCGGCCACGCCCGCGGTGCCGTCCCCGGCCAGGATGATCAGGAGGTCGGGCTTGCGCGCCAGGGCGGCGGCGACGGCGGCGGGAATGTCTTTGGGAGCGGGGGCGGATACCGTGATCTTCAGCCCATGGTCCTGGACGATCTCGGCCAGGGCCTCGTCGGCGCCGGGACCGACGCCGGCGGCCATGTGATTGATCACCGCCTCGACGCGTTTGATCCGGACATGGGGGGTGAGGCTGCCGTAGGCGAGCGCGTCTGCGGCGGGAGTCATCTTAGGGCAACGGTTCCGGACTTCGTGAGTTCCAGCATCATCGCACTCTTGTGCAAACCGTCGCTTGGGTCCAACGTTCGGACAACTTAACGGCGATAAGCTAGTCTTGACCCCTTTCGATCCGGCCGGGCCGCCGGGCGATGAAGAAGATCCAGGGGAAGAAAACACCCGTGAAGCTCACCCTTTGGCTCGCCGCCGGCGCGGCCGCCACCGCCCTGATCGACGCCGCCGTCTTCACCGGCGACGCCTCGGCCTTCGCCGGCACGCCGCCCTCGACCCCGATCGCCATGAGCGGCACGGTGGGCGGTCGCGGCCTCGTCGGTTCGATCGGCTATCGCCTGAGGTTCTAGGCTTCGTTAGGCGCGTCGCTCGCGCCTGGGCTAATCTCCCAGGATGAGCGACGCGCCTGCGATTCCCCCAGAAGCCCAGGGCGAGGGCAACGCCCCGGCCTATTCGGTTTCCGAACTCGCCTTCGCGCTGAAGCGGACGCTGGAGCAGACCTACGGTTTCGTGCGGCTAAGGGGCGAAATCTCCAAGGTCACGCGGCACGCCTCCGGCCACATCTATCTCGACCTCAAGGACGACAAGGCCTCCATTTCCGGCATCATCTGGAAGGGGTCGGTGCGCGGCCTCATGGCCCAGCCCGAACAGGGGCTGGAGGTGATCGTCACCGGCAAGATCACCACCTTCCCGGCCCGGTCCTCCTATCAGATCGTCATCGAGACGCTAGAACCCGCCGGGGTCGGCGCCCTTCTGGCCCAGCTCGAACGGCTGAAGGCCAAGCTGAGCGACGAGGGCCTGTTCGACGCCTCGCGCAAACGCCCCCTGCCGGCCATGCCGCGTGTGATCGGGGTGGTGACCAGTCCCACGGGCGCGGTGATCCGCGACATTCTGCACCGCATCCGTGACCGCTGGCCGGTCCACCTCCTGGTCTGGCCGGTGGTGGTCCAAGGCGAGGCGGCCGCGTCCCAGGTGGCGGCGGCGGTCCAGGGCTTCAACGCCCTGGCGCCCGGCGGGCCGGTTCCGCGCCCGGACCTGATCATCGTCGCGCGCGGCGGGGGCTCGACCGAGGACCTCTGGCCCTTCAACGACGAGGCCCTGGCCCGCGTGGTCGCGGCCGGGACCATCCCGCTTATCTCGGCCGTGGGTCACGAGACCGACACCACCCTGATCGACTTCGTCTCCGATCGACGCGCGCCGACCCCGACGGCGGCGGCGGAGATGGCGACCCCGGTGCTGGCCGAGCTGCGCGCCGCCGTCTTCGACTACGCCCGGCGGATGACCCGCTGCGCCGAGGCGGGGCTGGAGCATCGCCGCACAAGGCTCTCGGCCGCGTCACGGGGCTTGCCCCGGCCCGACGCCCTTCTGGGTCCGGCCGAGCAGCGGTTCGACCGGGCTTCGGCGAGGCTGGGGGCGGCGCTGGAGCGCAATGTCGCCGCGCACGAGCGCGATCTGGCGCGGGTCGCCGGGCGGCTGACGCCCCAGATGCTGAACCGGCCCGAGCGGGCGCGCCGCGAACGATTGAGCGAGCTTGGCCGGCGGATGCGGGCGGGGATCGACCGGGGCATGGCGCGCGAACGCGAGCAGCTCGGCCGGATCGATCAGCTCTTGCGCTCCCTAAATCCCGACCGGCCGCTGGAGCTTGGTTTCGCACGGGTGCATCGGGCCGATGGGACCCTGGTGCGGCGGGCCGCGGGGCTGAAGCCCGGCGAGTCGGTGGCGCTTCACTTCCACGACGCCGTGCGCGACGCGCGAATTGAAGGCGAGCGGGCTGCGACTCCGCCCAGGATAAAGCCGCCCACGCCCGGCCAAGGGGATTTGTTTTAGCCGGGCGAGCCTTTTAGGCTTCAGGCCGAGAGGCCTGAGCCGTTGCAAAAGGCGCCTCTTCAATATTTTTGAGGGCGTCGGACGGGCGAACCGGCGCCCACTTCACCCTGACGCCCTCAAGGGGTTACACTCTCTTTGATGAACGCTCTCGACCGCAACCTCGACGCCCAGGCCGTGCTCCAGTACGGCGACGGCGACTATGTGGTGATGAAGCCAGGCCGGTTCGTGGTCTGCGCGGTGTCCGGCCGTCAGATTCCGCTGCAGTCCCTGCGCTATTGGAGCCCGGTGCTGCAGGAAGCCTATGCCGGCCCAGAGGAGGCCCTCCAACGGTGGAAAGAGACCCAAGGGCGCGTTTGATCGGCCCCGATCGCCGGACCTGGCTCGCGGGGCTCGGGGCGACGCTGACCTTCGGCGGTCCCAGCGCCGCCGCGCCGCGACCTTTCGCCTATTCGGGCCGCCTTGAGCAGGGCGGCGCCCTGATCGGTCGCGCCAGTCCGGGGGCCCAGGTGATCGTCAACGGCGAGAGCGTCGACCGCGCCTCGTCCGCGGGTTTCTTCCTGGTCGGTTTCGACCGAGACGAGGGCAAGAGCGTCCAGATCGGCGTCAATAGAGGGGCCGGCTGGGAGCAGGCGGTGCTGGGGATCGCCCCAGTCGATTACGACATCCAGCGGATCGACGGCCTGCCGCCCGATCAGGTCGAGCCCACCAATCCGGTCCTGCTGGCGCGGATCGCCCGCGAGGCGGTCAAGAAGCAGGCCGCCTTTCTCTCCAACGATCCGACCGACAACTACAAGGACGGCTTCGACTGGCCGGTGCAGGGCGCGCGGCGCAGCGCGCGGTTCGGCGGCCAGCGGATCCTGAACGGCGTCGCCAAGACCCCTCATTATGGCGTCGACCTCGCGGTTCCGGTCGGGACCCCGATCCGCGCCCCGGCGCCGGGGCTGGTGGTGCTGGCTGAGCCCGATCTGCATTTTGAGGGCGGCCTCACCCTGATTGATCACGGTCAAGGTTTGATCGGTATGTTCCTGCACCAGTCGGATGTCAGGGTCGCGGTGGGCCAAAGGGTCGAGCGAGGCGAATTGATCGGGTTTTCAGGCAGGACCGGCAGAGTTACCGGCCCTCACCTATGCTGGCGCCTCAAATGGCGGCGGCGAAACCTCGATCCGAGCCTCCTGGTCGGTATATCCCGACCAATATGATGGCGGGGGACAAGTCCTTGCGAATGAAGGGAAATGACCGGCCAACCCTTGACAGCGCACGCCTGGGGATGCTTTCCGCGCCTCCCAGCGGCGTTGCTGTAAATCCGGCGCCGTCAATTCGGGCGGGCCGCCGTCACAGCCCCAGAGCCGGGGCCCACCGTCGCGCTTGTCTGCGAGCCTGAAAGACTTTGGATGCCCGGACTCGAGTCGCTCCGCGTTCTACTGGCTGACGACAACCAGCATATGCGCGCGATCGTCACCACGGTCTTGACCGGGGTCGGCGTGAAACAGGTTCGCGAGGTCCGGGACGGCGCCGAAGGGCTGGACGACCTGCGCGAATGGCCCGCCGACCTGGCCATTGTCGACTTCCAGATGTTTCCGCTCGACGGAGTCGAGTTCACCCGGATGGTCCGGCAGACTCCGGACAGCCGCAACCCCTATCTGCCGATCATCATGATGACCGGCCATTCGGAGCGCTATCGGGTGATGGAGGCGCGCGACGCCGGGGTCACCGAGTTCGTCGCCAAACCGCTGACCGCCAAGTCGGTGCTGGAGCGGATCCAGGCGGTGATCTACCGACCCCGGCCCTTCGTGCGGACCGCCGACTACTTCGGCCCGGACCGCCGCCGCAAGGACGATCCCGCCTATGAAGGCCCGCGCCGCCGTGCCGACGACGCCGCCGGGGGCGAGCCCGCAAGGCTTGGCAAATCGATCGACGAAGAGCTGGACGAGCAGACGCCCTAGCCGGGGCGCTCTTCGGCATAGGCTTCCCGCGGCCAGCGGCGGTGGACCCAGAACCATTCGGCCGGGTGATCGCGGACGACGCTCTCGATCCAGGCGTTGACGGCCAGGACGCCGGCCATCAGGTCCTCTGCGCGATGGCCTGTCTTCTTCAGGTGGATCGGCGGGTGAGCTGTGACCTTGAAGCGCGCGCCGACCGTGCGTGTGATCGACATCGGCAGCAGCACGGTCCCGAACTTCAGCGCCATGCGCGTCGGGCCCGTCGCGGTGTGGGCCGGATGGCCGAACAGGGGCGCTGGAACGCCCTCGTTGAACTTCTGGTCATTCATCAGGACGATCGACTCGCCGCGCTTCAGCCCCTCCAGCGCCTCGCGCGCGCCGTTCGATCCTTTCGGCGCGAACAGCTTCAGCCCATAGCCGAGGCGCACCCGGATAATGCGTGCGTCGATCAAGGGGTTGTTGGCTGCGCGATAGGTGAAGCGGCAATTGACCCCGGCCCGGATGAGGGCGAGGCCCATAGCCTCCCAGTTCGAGAAGTGGCCGCCGACGATGACGACCGGCCGGCCGCCGCCGGCGATCTGCGCCAGGTGTTCGGCGCCTTCAACCTCGATCCGGTCCGGCTCCGCCGCGAGCTGGGCCATCATCTGGAACTCGAAGAAGGCGCGGCCCAAGCTGCGCCACTGGGCGTCGAGGAGGGCCGCCTCGGCCTCGGGCGTGAGGTCGGGAAAGGCGAGGCGGATGTTGCGCTCGGCGATCCGGTGGGAGGGAGCCAGGGGGCCGAGGGCCGCGAAGACGGAGGCGCCGAGACCTGACGCGGTGTCCAGCGGCAGGAGGCGCAATAGCGCACCCGCAAGATCGAAACCGAGGGCTTCAAGGCGCCAGCCGAGCCGCCGCATCAAGGTTGGGGTCGCCGCCATTCCTTGCGTCTTTATGCAAGGGCGCGCCTCTTGAACAGCGCCGCCTTGAACAAGCAGGTTGAGGGGCTAAACAGCCGTCATGCCCTCGATCATCTATCACAACCCCGCCTGCGCCACCTCGCGCAACGTTCTCCTAGCCCTCAGGGAGGCCGGGAAGGCGCCCGAGGTGGTCGAATACCTGAAAGTCGGCTGGACCCTGCCGCTGCTGCAATCGCTGATCCGGCGGACCGGGCTTTCGGCCCGCCAATTGCTGCGAACCCGCGGCGATCTGGCGTCCGCATTGGGGCTGAATGACGGCTCAACCGAGGCGGAGATCCTCTCCGCCAAGCCTCCCCACCGCCACGTTCACGACCGTCCGGAAAATAGGGCGAAAAGCCACTTAAATGTAGTGGTTTTTCCAATTAAGGCGTCCCCTATTGTTCGCTTGCCGCCGCTCCCGTTCGCCCCCATCATTAGGGGACGAA
>CANJKM010000049.1 GCA_947474805.1 Caulobacterales bacterium
AGCTTCATGGACGAACTGGCCCACGCGGCCGGGGCGGACCCGGTGGCCTATCGCCAGGCCATGCTGACCAACCCGCGCACCAAGGCGGTCCTCGCCCTGGCGGCGGAGAAGGCCGGCTGGGGCAAACCCCTGCCCAAGGGCTGGGGCCGGGGCGTGTCGGTCCAGCACAGCTGGGAGACGCTGATGGCCCAGGTGCACGAGGTCGAGGTGACCCCGATGGGCGAGGTCAAGGTGCACCGCGTGGTGATTGCGCTCGACTGCGGCCAGATGATCAACCCCGAGACCGTGCGGGCTCAGGCCGAGGGCGGGGTGCTGTTCGGCCTGACCGCCGCGCTGCAAGGCCAGATCACTATCAAGGACGGTCGGGTCGAGCAGTCGAACTTCAACAACTACACGCCGATGCGGATGAAGGACTCGCCCAAGATCGAGGTCTATCTGATCGAGAACCACGAGGCGCCGGGCGGCATGGGCGAGCCCCCGACCGCCGGCGCTGCGCCGGCCCTGTACAACGCCATCTTCGCGGCGACGGGCAAGCGCATCCGCGAGATTCCGCTGTCGAAGGCCAAGTTGGTTTAAGGCCGGCTACGGTCACAAGATTAGGCCCCGTCGCGCGAGCGGCGGGGCTTTTTCATGCCCGCCGCGCGCTCAAGATGACAACCGGCGGCGCGAGCATCTCGCCGTTCATGATCGGGTTGGCCGATGTGCCGCCGGTCGGCAGGGCGTGGATGGCGCGGACCACATCCATGCCTTCGACCACCTGGCCGAAGACCGCGTAGCCGAGGTTGTCACCGGGCAGGTTGGGGTCGGCGTCCATATAGGGCGCGTCGCTGGTGTAGATGGTGAACTCCCCCTGGGCCGTGCCGGGCGCGAAGCGGGGCATGGAGAGCGAGCCCGTCAGGTGCTTCAACCCGGTCTGGGTCGTGCTCTCGTGCGCGATGGGCGGGAAGAGTTTGGCGCTATCCTTGATGCCGGCCTGGATGAATCCGTCCTCGGGCGCGCCCGGCGCCCGCGAGGCGCGGTAGAAGACCGCGCCCTGCCACCGGCCGCTGTCCACATAGCGCAGGAAGTTGGCGACGGTGATCGGCGCCTTGTCGTCGGCCAGTTCGACCAGGATCACGCCCTTGTCGGTCTCGATGCGAACGCGCGTTCGGGTGGTCTGGGCCCAGGCTGGGGCGGCGGCCAGCGCCGTGGCGGCGACGAGGAAGCGGCGGCGGGTCGTGTAGGGCATGGGCGAGCCTCGCAATCGGCCTGAAAGAATGTCCCGATCTCGGCGGCAAGCCAATCACCGCCGCTTACATGGTTTTATCTTTCAGCCCGGCGCGACTTGGGGAATGCTGGGCGAAAGAGGCGTCCTTCGCAGTCGCCTGATACGGGGGAACGCCTATGACAACCTGCAGCCGCCTGATGCTGTGCGCCTCTTTCGCGGCCCTCCAGCTGGTGGGCTCGAGCGCCCTCGCCCAGCCGGCCCCGGCCGCTCCCGCGCCCGCCGCTCCCCGCGCGGCCGCGCCCGTGACGGTCAAAGAGGTTGCGCCCTGCGTCTATATGGCGGTGGGCGGCGGCGGCAATTCGACCTTCCAGGCGACCCGCAACGGCGTGACCCTGGTCGACACCAAGAACATGGGCGAGGACCAGTACAAGGCCCTGCTGGACGCGATCAAAACCGTGACCCCAAAGAAGGTCGTCTTCGTCTTCGACACCCACCATCACGCCGACCACACCGGCAACAACGAGTTCTTCGAAAAGGACGGCGCCAAGGTGATCGGCCAGGGCTCTATGGTCGAGGTCTTGAAGACCTATACCAGTACGCTGGCGCCCCACACGCCCGCCAGCCCCAAGGCGGTGTTCCAGACCCGCTACACCGTGCGGCTGGGCGGCCAGACCGCCATCGCCTACCACTGGCGCGGCGGCCACACCGGCAACGACGCGGTGATCTATTTCCCCGAGGCCAGGGTGGTCGCGGGAGGCGACCTCCTGGACATGCGCGTGCCCAACTACGACGCGCCCTTCGGCGGCTCGCTGCTCGGCTATTCGCAGTCGCTGGGCGACATCCTGAAGCTGGACTTCACCGTCGCGGTTCCCGGCCACGGCGACGACCCTTGGACCAAGGACCAGGTGAAGGCTTACAAAGACAAGATCGACGCCCTGATCGAACGCGCCTCCGCCCTGATCAAGGCGGGTACGCCCAAGGAAAAGTTCATCGACACCATCAACGCCGAGACGGGTCTCGCCTGGAAACTCGGCGGGCAATTCTGGGCCCCCATGCCCCGGCTCGACGCCCTCTACGCCGAGCTGTCCAAGGCGCCCGGGGCGACGCGATAGAGGGCCTAAGCGTCCCGCACGATCTTCAGCACCTGCGGGCCGTATCGCTCGAGCTTGGCGTCGCCGACGCCGCCGCATTGGCCCAGGGCCGTGAGGGTCCCGGGCCGGGCGGCCGCGATCTCGGCCAGGGTGCGGTCGTGGAAGATGACATAGGGCGGGACCGAGAGCTCGGCGGCCTGGTCGCGACGCCAGGCGCGCAGGGCGTCGTAGAGGAGCCGGTTCCCGGCGGCGACCTCGAGGCCGGTGGCCGAGCCCTTGCGGGCCGCGCGGGCGGGCTTGGCCTGGATGGCGCGCAGGGCGACGGAGACCTGCAGCTCGCCGCGATAGACCGCTTTCACCTTGTCGGGCTCGCCGAGCTGGAGCAGGGGTCGGCCGTCATTAGGATCCTCGCGCAGCAGGCCCTCGAACAGCAGGGCGTCAATCAGGCCGCGCCATTCGCTCTCGTGGCTGTCCTTGCCGATCCCCCAGGTGGAGAGGGCGACCTCCCAGTCCTGGACCTGCTTGGTCCTTGCAAGGAGGTGGTCGATCACGCGGCCGCGCCCGAACCGGCCGCCGAGGCGGTGCACGGCCGAGAGGGCCTTGCGGGCGGCTTCGGTGGCGTCGACCGAGGCGGGGGGATTGAGGCAGAGGTCGCAGACCCCGCAGGGCTCGACGCCTTCTTCGCCGAAGTAGCGGCGGACGGCGGCGGGGCGGCAGCCTGTGCCGTCGAGCATGGCGTAGAGCTGGCGGACCTTGCGGCCTTGCGTCTGTTTGACCTCGTCGGAGACCTCGCGGCTGTCCAGGCGCCGGAAGGCCCAGGCGAGGTCGGAGCTGTCATAGAGGGTGATGCCCTCGGCCGGGTCGCCGTCGCGGCCGGCGCGGCCGACCTCCTGCCAATAGGCCTCGATCGAGGCGGGCGGATCGGCGTGGATCACATAGCGGACGTCGGGTTTGTCGACGCCCATGCCGAAGGCGATGGTCGCCACCATCACCGCCTCGTCGGCCTTGAGGAAGGCGTCTAGCCGCTGGTTGCGCAGGGCCTTGTCGAGACCGGCGTGATAGGCGACGGCCGGAACGCCCGATTGCGAAAGCCGCTCGGCCAGCTGTTCGGTCCCTTCGCGCGAGCCGGCGTAGATGACGCCCGAGCGGCCGCGCCGCGCTTCGACCAGGGCGACGACCTGATCGCGGCCCTTGCCCTGTTTGCGGATGGCCGACAGGGCGAGCTCGGGCCGGGCGAAGCTCGCGACATATTCCTGGGCGTCGCCGAGCCGTAGCTCATTGCGGATATCGGCGCGGGTGCGGGCGTCGGCGGTGGCGGTGACCGCCAGACGCGGGACGTCGGGGAAGACCTCGGCGAGGCGGCCGAGCGCCCGGTATTCGGGGCGGAAGTCGTGGCCCCACTGGCTGACGCAGTGGGCCTCGTCGATGGCGATCAGGGCCAGCGGCACGCGCGACAGCCGCTCCAGCATCGAGGGCTGCATCAGGCCTTCGGGCGAGAGGTAGAGGAGATCGAGTTTTCCCTCGTCGATGGTGCGCCAGGTCGCCGAACGTTCGTCCAGGCTGATGTCTGAATCGAGCTTGGCGGCGGCGACGCCCGCCTGTTTCAGCGCCTGGACCTGATCGGACATCAGGGCGATCAGGGGCGAGACCACCAGGCCCACGCCGCCCCGGATCAGGCTGGGGATCTGGTAGCAGAGGCTCTTGCCGCCGCCGGTGGGCAGGACGGCGATGGCGTGGCGCCCGGCCAGGACGTCGCCGATGACCGGCGCCTGCAGCCCGCGGAAGTCCGCGTGGCCGAAGGTGTGCTGGAGGATGGCTCTGGCCTGGTCGAGGCCTGGATGGGGGAGGGAATCGGGAGGCACGGCCTCTTATGCCAGAAGGCGGAGGGGTTTTTGCGAACCACTAGCGGTTTGGGCCGGTCTGGGATAATTTCCGTATCTGGCCCTGTAGCCCATAATTGACCGGAGGATCGTTGATGAAGCGTCTGCTGCTGTCTTCGCTGTTCGTTTGCGCCCTCGCGGCGGCTCCTGCCTACGCGGCCCTGCAGGCCGGCGCCAAGGCTCCCGACTTCCAGGCCCAGGCCTCGCTGGGCGGCAAGGAATTCACCTTCAAGCTGAAGGACGCCCTGAAGAAGGGCCCGGTGGTGGTCTATTTCTACCCCGCCGCCTTCACCAAGGGCTGCACCCTTGAGGCCCACGCCTTCGCCGAGGCCACCGACGAGTTCAAGAAGTACAACACCACCGTGATCGGGGTGTCGGCCGACAAGATCGACGTGCTGAACAAGTTCTCGGTCTCCGAATGCGGCTCCAAGTTCGCGGTCGCCGCCGACGCCGACAAGAGCATCATGAAGGCCTACGACTCGGTGCTGGCCAACCGCACCGAGATCGCGGCGCGCAACAGCTTCGTCATCTCGCCCAAGGGCGAGGTGCTCTATTCCTACTCGGACATGAACCCGACCGATCACGTCGCCAACACCATGGCGATCGTGAAGAAGTTCAAGGAAACCAAAGGCAAGATGAGCTAGCGCTCGCACGCTTTTTCGGACCTTCGAGGCCCGCGCCGGAACCCCGGCGCGGGCCTTTTCATTTTTCGGGCTCCGGGCCGGCCGGTTGAGGCCGCCGCCCCTTGCCGCTCCGGCGACCTTGGTGGAAGAGTGGCGGCAAGTTCGATGCGCCCGCCGACGCGACGGCAAGGCAGGCGCGCGATCGCTCATTCGCACCATTGAGAAGGCGGAGGCGTCGCCATGGCGGCCAGGTTCAAATTCGTACTGTTCGGCCTCGCGGCCAGTCTGCTCGCGGGGAGCGCCCTGGCTGCGCCCGCCGCTTATCCTGCCGACTTCGCCGAAGCGGCTAAGACCCAGCCGTCCAGGCCCGACTGGGCGCAGGTCTACAAGCCCAAATCCAAGCGCGACTTCCAGGGGCTGTGGAAGGCGACGGGCGGCATCGGCTGGACCCCCGGCGTCCCCCCGGGGGCGGGACAGAACCCGCCGCTGACCCCAGAGTACGCCAAACTGTTCAAGGGCTTTCTCGACGCCGCCGCGGCCGGCAAGCCGACCGGCGATGTGACGGCCAGCTGCCTGCCGCCCGGCATGCCGCGGGTCATGACCATGACCTATCCGATGGAGATCGTTCAGACCGACAAGCAGGTGAACATCTTCGCCGAGTGGTTGGAGCAGACCCGCCGCATCTGGCTCGACGGGCGGCCGCTCGACCCCGAGCCCGACCCCACCTTCTATGGTCAGTCGACCGGCCACTGGGAGGGCGACGTGCTTGTCTCCACCACCTTCGGCCTGCGCGGCGACACCAATCTGGAGGCTTCGGGCCTGCCGCATTCGGACGCTCTGATCGTCTATGAGAAAATCTGGCTGGCCGACGAGGACACCCTGAAGGACGAGATCACCCTGGTCGACAAGAAGGCCCTCACCCGGCCCTGGACCGTGACCAAGGAATACAAAAGGGCCGAGCCGGACTTCAAGTTGATGCCCTATGTCTGCCTGGAGAATAACCGCAATCCGCTGCTGCCGGACGGCTCGACAGGCATGGTGCTGCAGGGCGCGGACGCTGTCCCGGCTCAGCCGAAGTCATAGGCCTAAGAAGCTGTGTTAAAAGGCAAATTGGGATCGGCTCAAGGTTGATGAGCGCCTGGCGCGATCGAGCGGCCCCGAGCCTCGCCGACCTGCACGCCCTGGCCAAGGCGGCCTTCGCGGGCCTCGCCGAGCCCTTTCGCCGGGCGGCCGGGGAGGTCGAGTTCCACGTCGAGGAGTTCGCCGACGAGGAGACCCTGGCCGTGCTGGGGATCGAGGATCCGTTCGAGCTGTCGGGTCTCTATCGCGGGGTCGATCTCCTGCGCCGGACGATCACCGATCCGGAGCCCCGGCCCTCGCAGGTGTTCCTGTATCGCCGCCCGATCCTGGACGAATGGTCCGAGCGCGACGACCTTAGTTTGGGCGAACTGGTGACCCATATCCTGGTGCATGAGATCGCTCACCATTTCGGCTTTTCCGATGACGACATCCACCGGATCGAAGATGCCGACTGAACCCGTTTTACTTGCGTCCTCGCCCGCGATGCGAGACGACGCACGCCTGAGTTTTTCCGGAGCGCGCGCTTGAGCGGAACGCTGATCTTCTGGGTTGCGGCGGCGGCGCTGACCGTGGGGCTCGGCGGCCTGTTGTTCGCCTTCTCGGCCCTGGCCGCGGGCAAGGCTTTGAGCGCCGGTCCGGAGGACCCGTCCATGGCCGTCTATCGCCGTCAGCTGGAGGAGCTCGACGAGCTCGCCAACCGAGGCCTGCTGCCCGAGGCCGAGCAGCGCGCGGCCCGCGCCGAGGCTGGCCGCCGGCTGATCTCGGCCGCCGACCGGCGGGCCACGCCCGAGACGGCGGGCGGCAAGGTGACCAAGGTCGCCCTGCTCGCCGGCGGCGTCGCGGCGGCGGCGGGCGCGGTCGCGCTTTATCTGACCCTCGGATCGCCCGGCGCGGCCGACCAGCCGTTCAAGACGCGAGTGAAGGGGTGGATGAGCTCGGACCTCGAATTCCTGCCGCCGCAGGAATTGGCCGCCGTGCTGCGCCAAGTGGTGGCCAGGCGGCCTCAGGACATCCAGGGCCTGACCTATCTCGGCAAGGCGGAGATCGCCGCGGGCGAGAGCGCCAACGCCGCCCGCACCTTCGGCCATGCCCGCCGGCTGGAGCCAAACAATCTGGAGCTGGTGGCGCTGGAGGCCCAGGCGCTGCTGACCGAGTCCGAGGACAAGGTGACGCCGGAGGCCGAGGCCGCCCTGAAGCGGGTGCTGGCCCTCTCGCCCCAGGACCCGATGGCCCGCTACTACCTCGCCAAGGCGGCGGTCGACGCCGGCCGCGCCGAGGAAGGGGTCAAGGGCTGGCGCGCCCTGGCCGACGAACTGCCCGTGGGCGACGAGCGCCGGTTGCAGCTGGAGCAACAGATCGCCCGCGCCTCGGGCAAGACGAGTCTCGCCGAAACGGTCGCCAAGTCCGACGCGCCGGCCCAGCAGGCCTTCATCAAGGCGATGGTTTCGCGCCTGGCGGGACGGCTGAAGGAAAAGCCCGACGACCCCGAAGGCTGGGCCCGGCTGATCCGCGCCTATGGCGTACTGGGCGATAAGGAAGAGCAGCAGCGCGCCCTGGCCACCGCCCGCGAGGTCTATGCTCAGCGCCCCGCCGTCATGCTGGAGATCGAGAAGGAAGCCACGTCAGCCCCGCAATAATGCGGACAGGTTGAAGGCCCACGGTGAAGACATGAAGAGCTGGATCCACCCATGATCGTCGAACTCGGCGCCTTCGCCCTGATCCTGGCCCTGATGCTGTCGGCCGTGCAGGTCGCGGCCTCGGCAGGGGGCCGCATCCGCGGTGAAGCCTCGCTGCGCGGGGCGGGGGAGGGGGCGTCGCTGGGCGCCTTCCTCTGCACCGCCTTCGCCTTCGGGGCGCTGATGTACGCCTTCGTCACCTCCGACTTCTCGGTGGCCAACGTGGCCGAGAACTCCCACACCGAAAAGCCGATGCTCTACAAGGTGGCCGCCGTCTGGGGCAGCCATGAGGGCTCGATGATGCTGTGGAACCTGGCCCTGACCGGGTTCGGCGCGGCGGTGGCTATATTCGGGCGCGGACTGCCGCATGGGCTGAAGTCGCTGACCGTGGCCAGCCAGGGCGCGCTCCAGCTCCTGTTCATCGGCTATACGGTGCTGGCGTCCAATCCATTCGTGCGGCTGACCCAGGTTCCGGTCGAGGGCAATTCGCTGAACCCGGTGCTGCAGGACCCCTTGCTCGCCATCCACCCGCCCTTCCTCTACGTCGGCTATGTCGGCTTTTCGGTGGTCTTCTCGTTCGCCATCGCGGCGCTCATTGAGGGCCGCGTGGACGCGGCGTGGGCCAGATGGGTGCGGCCCTGGACCCTGGCGGCATGGAGCCTGCTCACGGTCGGGATCACGCTTGGTTCCTTCTGGGCCTATTACGAGCTCGGCTGGGGCGGCTGGTGGTTCTGGGACCCGGTCGAGAACGCCAGCTTCATGCCTTGGCTGGCGGGCACCGCCCTGCTGCACTCGGCCATCGTCACCGAGAAGCGCGGGGCGCTGGGCGGCTGGACGGTGTTTCTCGCCCTGACCGCGTTCGGCTTCTCCATGCTGGGGGGCTTCCTGGTCCGGTCCGGGGTGTTGACCTCGGTCCACGCCTTCGCGGTCGACCCCAAGCGGGGCGTCCTCTTGTTGATCATCCTCGGCGTCGCCGCCGGTTCAGGCTTCGGTCTGTTCGCCTGGCGCGCGCCCAAGCTGGCCCCCGGCGGGGTCTTCTCCCCGGTCAGCCGCGAGGGGACGCTGGTGCTCAACAACCTCTTCCTAGCCGCCTGCGCCGCGACCGTTTGCCTGGGCACGCTCTATCCCCTGATCCGCGAGGCCCTGACCGGCGAGCCGATTTCGGTCGGTCCGCCCTATTTCCTTTTGACCTTCGGGCCGCTGATGGCCGCCTGCATGCTGCTGGTGCCGCTTGGGCCGCTGCTGCCCTGGAAGCGGGCGGACCTGCTGACGGCGCTCAAGCGTCTCTGGCCCGCCGCCGCCGTGGGGGTCGCCGCCGCCCTGTATGGTCTATTTCTGATCGCGCCCGGCAAGGTCGGCGCGGCCTTCGCCCTGTTCCTCGGCGGCTGGCTGGTGGTCGGCGGCCTGATCGAACTGGCCCAGCGGGCCAAGGTTGGATCGCTGTCTCCCGGCATGAGCCTGCGCCGGCTGGCGGGCCTGCCGCGCGGGGCCTGGGGCATGACCCTGGCCCACATCGGCCTGGGCGTCTTTGTGCTCGGCGCCGGGGTGGAGAACGCCGCCAAGATCGAGGCGGCGGCCATCATGCAGACCGGCCAGCAGCTCAAGGTCGGGGCCTATACCTTGACCATGCAGGGGGTCGATGTGCTTGAAGGCCCCAACTACACGGCCGAGCGCGCCAAGCTCTCCGTCGCCGGGCCGGGGGTGCGCGACATGACGATCACGCCCGAGCGGCGCACCTATCCGGCCAGCCGGCAGACCACCTCCCAGGTGGCGCTGGAGCGGCGGGGGGTGAGCGACCTCTATGTGGTGCTGGGCGAGGCGCGGAACGGCGCCTGGACCGTACGGGCCTTTTGGAACCCCTGGGCGCGGCTGATTTTCCTTGGGCCCTTCCTGATGGCGCTCGGCGGCGTCATCTCGCTATCGGACCGCCGGTTGCGGCTCGGGGTGGCGATGCGGCGGACGGCGCCGATGGCGGCGGAGCCGGCCGAATGAGGGCAAGGCTTCTCGCCGCCGCCTTCGCGGCCCTGGTCGTCTGCACTGGCGCAGGCTCGCCGACCGACGCGCTGCCGGACGCTCAGCAGGAAGCCCGCGCGCGGTCGATGTTCCGCCAGGTCCGGTGCCTGGTCTGCCAGAACGAGTCGATCGATGATTCCGAGGCGCCGCTGGCCGGGGATCTGCGCAAGATCGTCCGCCAGGAAGTAGCCGCTGGGAAGTCGGACGAGGAGATCAAGCGCTTCCTGACCGACCGCTACGGCGAGTTCGTGCTGCTCAAGCCGAGCTTCAAGCTGGGCAACGCCATCCTCTGGGTGACGCCCTTCGCGATCGTCGGCCTGGGCGCGGCGGGCCTGTTGCTGGTGGGCCGCCGCCGCCGCGAGGAAACCGCGCCGCTCGACGCCGAGGAGCAGAAGAAGCTCGACGCGCTGTCTGGAGAGACCCGATGATGGACCTCGGCAAATATGCGGCCTTCATCCTGCCGGCCTACGGGATTTCGATCCTGGTGCTGGGCGGGCTTCTGGTCGACAGCCTGCTGCGCGCCCGCAAATGGCGGCGCGAGGTCGAGGCCCGCGAGAGCGGGCGCGGCAAGAAACCTTCCTAGACGGCCTTGATCGGCGGCCGGGCCGCGCCGGGCTGAACGCGCTTGGCGTTCTCCCAGTAGGGCGGGGCCGGGATAGCGATATGGGCCGCCCTGAGCGCCGCCGACCAGCTCTCGCGCAGGCCGTGGAAATAGGGCTCGTCCGGTTCGATCCGGCAGGAGATTTCCAGCTTCAGGGCGTCCTCGCGCACGACCACCAGATCGAGAGGCGGACCGACCGCGAGGTTGGAGCGCATGGTTGAGTCGAAGGAGATCAGCCCGAGCTTCAGCGAGTCCTGGAGGTTGGTGTCGTAGGTGACGGCGCTATCCAGGATCGGCTTGCCGTATTTGTGCTCGCCGATCTGCAGGAAGGGGCTGTCGCGGCCGCACTCGATGAAATTGCCCTGGCCGTAGATCATGTAGAGCTTCATCGGCTCGCCCTTGATCTGGCCGCCGAACAGGATGCGGGCGTTGTAGTTGACCCCGGCCTCGTCGAGCGACGCCTTCACCTCATTGGTGATCTTGCGCAACGCCGCGCCGATGAGCTGGGCCGCCTTGAACATGGTCGGGGCCTGCATCAGGGTCTCGGCCTCGCCCGTCTCCGGGTTGGGCAGGCCCTCGGTCACCAGCGCCAGGGCCGACTGGGTCACCGAGAGGTTGCCGGCGGTTGCCAGGGCCAGCACCCGCTCGCCTGGGGTCTCGAACACATGCAGCTTGCGATAGATCGAGATGTCGTCGAGCCCGGCGTTGGTCCGGGTGTCGGCGATCATCACCAAGCCTTCGGAGACGCGGATACCGGCGCAATAGGTCATGGCTCAGTCCTGGGCTGGTGCCAACTAAACGCCTGAAAGTCCGTTCAGGCCATCACATAGGCGCTGAGCGGCGTTTGAGGCCGGCCGCCGTAATGGCTGATGATTTCGGCCGCAGCGAGGCTGCCCAGACGTCCGCATTCGGCAAGCGGCAGGCCCGAGGTCAGGCCGTGCAGCACGCCGGCGGCGTAGAGGTCGCCCGCGCCGGTGGTGTCGATCACTTGGTGAACCGGGGCGGCGGCGATGGAGACGGCCTCCGACGCGGTGGCCAGGACAGAGCCCTTGGCCGAGCGGGTCACAGCGGCCACCTCGACGTGCTTGCGCGCCTCGGCGACGCCGGCGTCGAAGTCGGTCATGCCGAACAGGGCCTCAAGTTCGTGCTCGTTGGCGAAAAGGATGTCGACGTCGCCCTTGATCAGGTCGAGGAATTCGTCGCGGTAGCGGTGGACGCAGAAGGAGTCCGACAGGGTGAGCGCCACCTTTCGGCCGTTGGCGTGGGCGATGGCGGCCGCCTTGCGGAAGGCCTTCTTGGCCTCCGGCGGGTCGAACAGATAGCCCTCCAGATAGGTCACTTGGGCCGAGGCGATCAGGGCCTCGTCGATATCGTCCGAGGTCAGGTTCACGCAGGCGCCCAGATAGGTGTTCATCGTGCGCTGGGCGTCGGGCGTCACCAGGATCAGGCAGCGGGCGGTGGCCGGACCGGACGTCGCGGCGGGGGTGTCGAAGCTCACACCGGCGGCCTTCACGTCGTGGCGAAAGACGGCGCCCAGCTGGTCGTCGCGGACCTTGCCGATATAGCCGGCCTTGGAACCGAGCGAGGCGAGGCCCGCCACGGTGTTGCCGGCCGAGCCGCCCGATAGCTCGATGGCCGGACCCATGGCCGCGTAGATGGTCTCGGCCCGCGCCTCGTCGATCAGCGACATGGCGCCCTTGGCCATGCCCTGATCGGCGAGGAAGGCGTCGTCGGCGTTGCCGATGATGTCGACGATGGCGTTGCCGATCGCGACGACGTCGAGAGCTGTGGTCACGCCAGGCCCTTGAGGTCATCCACGAGGTCAGTCTTTTCCCAGCCGAAGCCGCCCTCGTTGTCCGGCGTGCGGCCGAAGTGGCCGTAGGCGGCGGTGCGGGCGTAGATCGGACGGTTGAGGCCGAGCTTGGTGCGGATGGCCTTGGGCGTGCAGCCGTCCATCAGCTCGGGCAGGACCTTTTCCAGGACGGCGGGGTCGACGCGGCCGGTGCCGTGAAGGTCGACATAGAAGCTGAGCGGCTGAGCCACGCCGATCGCATAGGCGATCTGGATGGTGCAGCGGTCGGCCAGGCCCGCGGCCACGACGTTCTTGGCCAGGTAGCGGCAGACATAGGCGGCCGAGCGGTCGACCTTGGTCGGATCCTTGCCCGAGAAGGCGCCGCCGCCGTGCGGAGCCGCTCCGCCGTAGGTGTCGACGATGATCTTTCGGCCGGTGACGCCCGCGTCGCCGTCCGGCCCGCCGATCTCGAACCGGCCGGTCGGGTTGACGATCCACTTGGTCTTCTTGGTGATCAGACCCTCGGGGAAGACCCCGATGATGTGCGGCTTGATGTATTCCAGCACGCGCTTGGAGATGGCGATCTTGCCGTCGATCCGCTTGTTGTGCTGGTGGCTGACCAGGACGGTGGTGACCTCGGCCGGCTTGCCGTTCTCGTAGCGGATGGTGACCTGGCTCTTGGAGTCGGGCTGCAGGTCCGACAGCTCGCCAGAGTGGCGCTTGCCGGCGAGGATGCGCAGAACGTCGTGGCTCCACTGCAGGGTGGCCGGCATCAGTTCCGGCGTCTCATTGGTGGCGTAGCCGAACATGATGCCCTGGTCGCCGGCGCCTTCTTCCTTCTTGTCGGAGGAATCGACGCCCTGGGCGATGTGGGCCGACTGGGCGTGCAGGTAGCAGGCGTATTTGGCCTTCTTCCAGTGGAAGCCCTTCTGCTCGTAGCCGATGTCCTTGATCGCGGCCCGGACCTTGTCCTCCAGACCGGCGACGATGGCCTTGGTCTTTTCCTTGGAGCTGGCCCGGACTTCGCCGGCGAGGACGATACGGTTTGTGGTCACCAGGGTTTCGCAGGCGACGCGCGCCTCGGGCTCTTCGCTCAGGAAGGCGTCGACCACGGTGTCTGAGATGCGGTCGGCCACCTTGTCGGGGTGTCCCTCGGAGACGCTTTCGCTCGTGAACAGGTAGCTGGGGCGCATGCGCGGCTCCGATCAGATTAGTCTGGAGGGTCGTCCTATCGGAAGCTGTGCAGAAGTTGAAGCCAACAGTTGAATAAGCGCGATTTCGCCGCTGCCTCTTTGAGGCCGTGCTAGAAATCGGGCGGACTCGAATGCGGAGGAGGCATGGGCTTGGGCGCCGGGAGCGAAGTTGCCCCTTATCGCGCCTGCGCGCTGGCTGAAGCCGCCTGGGTGGAGCCCTTGGCGATCGCAAACGCCTTCGCCCGCGAGCCCTTCGCGGCCCTGCTGCTGTCCGATGGGCGGGAAGGCGCACGCTGGTCCTATTTCGTCCGCGAGCCGGCGGCGACCTTCGTTCTCGATCCCGAATCGCCGGCGGATCCCTGGGGCGTGACCGCCGCCATGCTGGGCCCGCCGAGGCCCGGCCGTGCGGGCGGACCGCCGTTCCAGGGCGGGTTGATCGGTCTAGCCGCTTATGAGCTCGGCGCGCGGGCCGAGCCGACCGCGCCGCAAACCCGCGATCCAGATTGGCCGGACCTGGCCGTGGGTCTCTATCCGTCGCTGTTGGCCTTCGATCACCAGGAACGCCGAGTGATCGCCGTGGGGCGGGGGGGCGACGCCGCGTCGTCCGAAGGGCGGGCGCAGGCGGCGCTGAGCTGGCTGCAGGCCGCCGCGGATCCCGTGGCCGTGGGCAAGCCGGCGGAGACCCTCTCGCCGGTCGAGCCGGGCGAGGCCTATGAGACAGCGGTGGCGGCGGTGGTCGAGGCCATCGCGGCGGGCGAAATCTTCCAGGCCAATGTGGCGCGCGCCTGGACCGGGCGGTTGACGCCCGGCGCCGACCCGTTCGACCTGTTCGTCCGCACCGCGACGGGAAGTCCCGCGCCCTTCCAGGCCTATTTCCGGCTCAACGGACTGGCCCTGGTGTCCAATTCGCCCGAGCGGTTCCTGTCGGCCAGCGCGGCGGGCCTGGCGGCGGCCCAGCCGATCAAGGGCACCCGCCCGCGCGGGGCCGATCCCGACAGCGACCGGCGGCTGTCGGACGAGCTTCTGGCCAGCGCCAAGGACCGGGCCGAGAATCTGATGATCGTCGACCTGATGCGCAACGACCTGTCGCGGGTCTGCGAGCCGGATTCCGTCGCGGTGCCGGTC